>JABGPF010000093.1:3377-18337 GCA_018645065.1 Phycisphaerales bacterium | reverse complement strand
TGAAGGCGCCGCCGATGACCTCAATGATCTCATCCGGGTGACAGTCGATCTCGATTCCTGGCGCCACACCGGTGGGAAGATCGGGCGGATGAAAACCACCGCGAGCCAGTGCCTTGTCACCCAGACGATGCGGAATCACGCGAAAATCGTCGCGCTGCTGAACACGCTCCGCCAAGCCGGCGAGTTGGAAGGACCAGTCACCTGGACCGGTCAGGACAACACGCCCGACGCAGCGCCCAAGCCCAAGCCTGTGCAGACAAACACTCGCGCGGGTCTTGATGCCGCTGAATTGGCTCGCAAGCTCAGGTTCAATCGCGGGCAGAAAACTCAGATCGCCAGCTTGAATTTGAACGTTGATGCGGCGACGGCCGGTTCGCTCGGCGTTAAGTTCCGAAAGGGCAATAACGACGTGTCGTACACCACCATCGACGAGGCCCAGTTCCGCACGCTGATGGAAATCGACGCGGCCGCCAAGGCCAACGCCCAGGGAGCCGAAGTCGGAGCCAATGAGACTCGCCAGGACACGATCATAGGCACCGATGCGCTGCTGGCAAACGCTATGACCACCAACGTTACTTACAGTTACGACAAGGGCAACACGCTGGACGTAAACGATAATCCCATAAGCGTCTCGCACGACAAATACGTGTTGGTGGACAACGGCGGTTACCTGACTGCCGTCCGCGCCGGACAGATGCAGCACTGGAGCCAGGCCTCCAAGAACATCGAATTCGTAAAAGCCCCTCAAACGATCGAAATTCCCCGCGTCGGGGTGATGGTTAAACTGGAAAAAACACTAGTAAAACCGAGCGACGAAATGATCGTTCGATTTGATTACTAGTGGAAAAATGGAAGAGATTGAAAGGAAGATGATTATGAAACGTAATGTGATGGTGATGGCGGTTATTGGCGCTATGGTTCTTGGTTGGGCGTCTTGGGGTGGGGCGGCGGAACCTAAGGCCGACGGTAAGGGGCAAGTTACCCTTAGCTGGGATCAGTTCGTGAAGATTACGGGTTATGATCCGGCGAAAAAAGGCGGACAGGTCATTACCGTTAAGTGGGCGGAGATCGAAAAGCTGCTTGGCGTTAAGAAGATCGATCGCGTTGGCGCCGCAGCCACCGTCGACCTGCCGTGGACCGAGTTCCGCGCGCTGCTGGAATATTCGGTTAAGAAGGATAAACCCGTCATCGCGCCGCCGCCTACGAACTATATCGTTACCGCCAGTTCGTACGACGGCGTGCTCAGCGGTGAGGGTTCGCAGTTCACCGCCACTATGGAAATCACCATTCTCCAGGAAAAGGGCTGGAAGCGAATCCCCGTCCTGCCGGCGGCTGTTGCGTTGAAGAGCTCGAAACTGCCCGACGGCGTGCACCTGAACGTTCAGGGTAATAATTACGAACTACTGACCGAGAAGTCGGGCAAGATATCCGTTGAGCTAGTGTTCGCAGTTGCGGTCACGAAGTCCGGTGGAGCCAATTCGGTCGGGTTTACGCGTACGTTGCAGGGGTCCAGCGTGCTGAAGCTCACCGTTGACGGCGACAAGGTCGACGTCAAAGTAAGCGGCGCCCAGTCGCTGTCGGTGAAGGCGGCCGATGGTAAAACCGCTGCTGCTGCGGCCTTGCCGACAGGCATGCCCGTTCAGATTACCTGGGAGCGTGCGATTCCCAAGGCTCCCGCTGCGCCGACGAAGCTGTACGCCGAGACCGCGACGCTGGTTTCCGTGGCCGACGGGCTGCTGCTTTGTCAGGAGGCGGTTTACTTCAACATTCTGCACACCCCGGTCCGCGAGCTGAAACTGGCGGTGCCCAAGGGCGTCAGCGTGCTTACCGTAAGCGGTTCGGGCATGCAGGACTGGCGGGTGGACAAGGACGGGTCGCTCACCGTAACCCTCGGCCGCGAGACAATAGGTTCGTATGCGGTGCAGATCGCCTACGAACAGGCATCGAGCGTCGCAGCGGCAGCCCAGGCGCCGGTTATTCGCGCTGTGGGCGTCGAACGCGAGAAGGGTTTTGTAGCCGTTGTGGCGTTGGCGAATGTCGAAATCTCGGCAGGTAAGGTTACCGGCGCCACAGCGATAGACGCCAGCCGGTTGCCCGGAACGCTGACGGCGATGACGAATCAACCGATTCTGCTTGGCTTCCGCTACGTTGGTGATAAGGTCGACATCCCGCTGAGCATTCGCAAGCACGGTGAAATTTCGGTGCTCGTCACCGTTGCAGACAGTGCTGTGTTCACCGGAATGCAGCTTTCCGACGGGCGACGCATGACAAAAGCCACCTACAGCGTGCGAAACAATCGACGCCAGTTCCTGCGATTGGCGATGCCTGCGGGTACGGAAATCTGGTCGGTAACAGTTGCTGGAAAGGCAGCCACTCCCGGAAAAGACACCGACGGGAAAGTGCTGATCCCGCTGGTGCGCAGTAAGTCCGGTTCAAGCGAACTGGCTGCTTTTCCGGTGACGATTGTTTACGTTCACACGCCCGGAGAAGGTAAAACAGCTCCCGCATCGGGCACGCTCCGCGTTGATCTTCCGGTCTGCGAAGTGCCCGTAATGCATGTTATGTACAACATTTACCTTCCTGGCGAGGGCAAATACACCAGCGGGTGGGGTTCCAAGCCGACGTTTGGCGGTCCGGTGCAGTTGGTCGAGCAGTTCGCCTCGATGTCGACCAGCGCGGGCGTTGCGGTTGTCGCTCGCCAGCCGGCAAAAGAAGCAGTCCAGATGCAAAAACGGTTCAATCAGCGAGTAGACCGAGCCGCACGGGCCGCAGGCGACACCCCGATCCGTGTATCGCTTCCGGTTAAGGGTACGCACTTCAAACTGCAGAAGATCCTGGCGTTGCCCGGTGATAAGCTGTGGTTCGAGGTGGCTTACAGCGGATGGAAGGTTGCACGCTAGTTAAAACCTGAAGATATCGCTCACTTACCGGATCGGATTGCTTACTGCAGTCCGGTCCGGTTTTTATACATGATCGTCGCAAGCGCCGATTTTTCCGATTTTGAAAGAGATGAATATATTGTGTTTTGGTTTTTTTTGCGGGTTTTATTTCTCTTATCGGCATATTGAACCGTAGTATACGTTCGAGCGCAACTCCGTTGCATCATGATAGTTGTATGTGATTAGGCGGAGAGGATGTCATGTCAAGATGTGGAACTGACGATAAAAAATTGCATTCGTCAAGGGAATTGTGCTGGCGATTTCTTCATATTGATGTAGAATACGTTCATCGATCAATAAGTTTGGTCCATGGCCTGGACTAAATGAGGGCGGCGCGGTTGGAGTATCGTGTCGCAGTTCTCACCTCATGAAAGAATTTGTTGAAGAGGAATCGTAGTCGTATCTGCTCGGCCGCACCGCGCGATGTTATATCGCACGGCTTGCTCTCGCGGTCACAATGTATGTCGGTTTGCATGCGGGATGTTCCCGTGCGCTAATTGTAATAAGAGAGTGTTGTGCGCTAAATTGGAGTAGGACTATGACAAATTTCGGGATGGGAAACGGTAATAACAGTGTCAAAGCTAATTCAAAGCTGGCATGGAGAACGAGCGTTCTTCTGGCGGTGGTTATTGGGGCGGTTTGCATGGCTCCAACGGTTGCGACGGCGGAGGTGATCCAGATTCAAGTTGGTGGTGTCGATTTCGGTTATGACGGTACTAATATTACCGACATGGACGTATCGGATCCTGATACGCTGACCAACGCTACGTTTTTAGTAGATAACGCGTTGGTGGGTGTTGACGTCACCGGCGTCACGCTGGACCTGCTCCTGCCCGACGTGAGCAACATTCCCGTAGGCGGTGGTCAGGTGACCAGCGCGGCCGATGGAACTATCGACCTGGACTTAGGCGGCGGAGAGTTTTTGTCACTGACGCTGGAGGAGGCGACTATTGCTTACCTTCCGTTGGTCGGGACGATCCAGTTCGTATTCGCCGCTGCCGACGGTAGCGTTGACGACCAGAACTTGCCCTATGGGATTTCCATGGTCGATCCGGTCAGCATTTCATTCTCCACGCAGATTCTGGGCACTGTCAGTCACGACGGTACTCATCTGACCGCTTTCCGCTCCTCGGGCACTGGTGAGTTTACGGGTGTCCCCGAGCCGGCCACAATGACCCTGCTGGCGCTGGGCGGTCTGACGGCGTTGGCTCGCCGCAGACGCCGACACGCTGCATAAATAATCGCGAAATACCGAAACTATCAATTCGACGCGATATAGCTACAACACACAAACGCTCGGTGCTTACAGAAGCATCGGGCGTTTTATATGGACATGGTGGGGCGGTCCTGCAGATCGCTTCGATGTTTATGTCAGTTGCCTCAAGCCGCTTGATTCGGTAGGCTCTGGTCATGGCCCTTAGCGAACAGGCAATTTGTATTCGAACAACGGACTACAGCGAGACCTCTCAGGTTTTGCGTTTTCTGACTCGTGGCGCGGGTATTGTGAGTATTTTGGCGAAGGGTTCCAAGCGTCCCAAGAGCAAATCCGGTGGCGCATTGGACTTGCTGAGCGAAGGTCAAATAGTTTTCACCCAGCCGGCGTCCGGCGCTATGGGCACGCTATTTGAGTTTACCGAAACCGTTTCACACCTCCCGCTTCGCACTGAGGCCAGGCGCCTTAACACCGGTCTGTACATGACAGAGTTCATAGGCCTGCTGCTTGGCGAGGGTGATGCCCATCCCGACGCGTTCGACTTGCTGCACAACGCTCTTGGTCGACTCGCCGACGCCGACGCGCCAGTGGAAGCAGTTTTAGCGTATTTTCAGTGGCGGATGCTCCGGCACGCCGGACTGCTGGGCCAGTTGAGCAATTGTGTCGAGTGCGATGTGTCGATTAACGCCGAACATGGCGCCGGGGCGGTGTTTTTCAGCTCGGCTCGCGGTGGTCTGCTTTGTGGTTCCTGCGGATGCACTACCGACGAAAAAATAAACATAAGTACTGACGCAATAACCGGATTGGCGGGTTTGCAGCTTGCTCGCGGGCGGCGGGGCGTTTCCTTGTCAGAGGCTCAGACCCGGGGCGTAAATCGCCTGCTTTCGTACCACGCGACGTATCAGTTGGGCAAACCGCTGCGGATGGCGAGGTACGTAATTCGATAATTTCGGGCCTGAATAGGGCGATAGATAGTTTTCGATAGCTTGCAGGTTGCACATGGGCGGGTATAATAATGCGTTATCGCGCCGGGCGGATTGCGCGCCGGGCCAATACAGGAATACATTTATGACAAGCAAATACAGATGGTTTGTTATTCTCTTTGCGTTAGCGACAGCTTCGGGGGTATCCCTGGGCGCTGAGGGAACTGAGCATGTGTGGAAAAACGGAAAATGGGCGCCTGCGGCTAAGCCTGTCGAGGGCACGCCCCAGGGCGAACTGGCGTTGGTCCGAATGCACTTGGATAATGAGAATCCCAAATCCGCTTTGAAAGCGGCTGAAAAGTTTCTGATTAACTATCCCCGCGATTCGCGTCGTGAAGAGGTTATGATGCTCGCCGGTCAGGCCGAGATGGATCGCGGGCATTACGATGCGGCATGCGATAAATTCAACTTGCAGATGGATCAGCATCGCAACGGAGCGTTTTACGATCGCGCGGTGCAGCGTCAGTACGAAATTGCCGACGCGTTTCTCAAAGGGCGAAAGCGTCGCGCGGCGTGGGTTTTCAGGGTGTCGGGCGTTGACCGGGGAATCGAGATTCTAAATTCCATCGCCGATCGCGTGCCCGGAACGGTTATCGCTGAAAAGGCATTGCTGCGAGTGGCGGACCATCACTACGACAACAAGCAGGTGGTGCCCGCTGTTGAAGCGTATGATCACTACATGAAGACGTTCCCCAAAGCTCCGCGGAAACGAACGGCTCATGCGATGCTGCGGGCTGCACGCGCACGATACGCCCAGTACCGCGGAGAGAAGTTTGACGACACCCCGCTTACCGACGCTCAAGAGCGTTTCCTGGACTATTCCGACCGTTACCCTGAAGAGGCCAACAAAGCCAATATCCCGATGGTGCTCTCTCAGATCCGCAACGCTCTGATCCAGCGGTACTTCTCGGCGGCTAAGTTTTATACGCGCGTCGGACGCAAGACTGCGGCGATTTTCTACTACAAAAAAGTTATCGCCCAGGACTCGAAAAGCCACTGGGCCAGGCGCGCCGAAACTGAACTACTGAAACTGGGCGCAGCGAAAGTCGCAAAAACCAATACCAGCGCTACTACCAAACCGGCGCCCAAAGCAGACACCAGCGCCAAGGCGCCGAAGAACGGCAAGGTGGAAAAATGAGAAGTTTACGATTCATCGTCACAGGATCGATGTTGGCCTTGATATTAGTATCGGGTTGCGGATATGAAATCGGAGTGATGCATCGGCCCGATGTGGAAAGCATTGCGATACCCGTGTGGACCAGAGGTTCGGGCGTTTACCGGCGCGGACTGGAAATGCAGTTGACCAAGGCGATCGTCAACCGTATCCAGCTCGATACGCGTTATAAACTGACCAACGTAGCCAAAGCCGACACCAAACTTGTCGGTGAACTCACCAATGTGCGCCAGCAGATTGTGGCGATCAACACCGATACTGGCGGCGCCCGGGCCAAAGAAGTGACCTTCACCGTGTCGTTCAGGTGGGTCGACCTTCGCAACGGGGAAGATATTGTGGTTCGCGACAACTTTGATATCCGAGGGCGATACATCACCACAGACCCGTTTAACGAGACGTTTTTCCAGGGTAGCCAGGAAGTTATCGACGAGGCTGCACAGCGCATAGTCGAACAGCTCGAAGAAGGCTGGCCTGACTCAGAACAGAACGCTGGCGACGAGAAACTATAAAACCCGGATCCGATCGCAGCGGGGCGTCGATCCCGTCGCGAAGAGTCCATAGCAGGAGCAGGCGTCTTTAGACCCCTGGACCCCGCCGAAATATATGACTGACCCCAACGAAACACCGAATGACCCGCAAACGCCCGATAACGGTTCTGATACAGGTTCGGACAGCGGACCGGATAACGGTTCGGACAAAACCCCCGAACAACCACAGGGACCGCTGTTGCAACCGCCCACAAAACTCGGTAAGAACCTGATGAGGATCGCGGTGATCCTGGCGCTGGTTTTTTTCATAACCGCGTTCCTGGGGGGCCGAGGTCGGGGTAGGGCGATCTCCATTAATGATTTCTGGGGATTCGTTAATGCGGGAAAAGTTACTGGCGATATAATCGTCGAAAATGCTGTTATTTACGGTGAAACGACGAGCGGAGTGCCTGTACCGGATGGTGAATCCCGCAAGTTCCACGTGGTGTTCAATCATCATATCGACGAAAACTTCACCGATAAACTCCAAGTCGCAGCCGACGCCCATCCGGGCAAATTCAGTGTGAAATTCAAACTCACCGCATGGTGGGAGACGCTCCTTCCGCACTTCCTGATGACGGCGATGTTTATCTTTGTCATCTGGTTCTTCGTGCTGAGGCGCATGGGCGGCGGTGGTGGGGGCGGTGGAATGCTCGGTAACTTCGGGCGATCGAAACACAGGATGACCCCGAAAGATCAGACGGGCGTAACATTCGGAGACGTAGCAGGCGTTGAAGAAGCAAAGGACGAAGTAAAAGAGATAATCGAATTCCTGCAGAATCCCAAAAAATTCCAGCGACTCGGCGGAAGGATCCCGCGAGGCGTACTATTGGCCGGTGAACCTGGATGCGGTAAGACGCTGCTGGCAAAAGCCATCGCAGGAGAGGCAGACGTCCCGTTCTTCTCGATCTCGGGCAGCGACTTTGTGGAAATGTATGTTGGTGTGGGAGCATCGCGAGTAAGAGATCTGTTCAAGCAGGCGAAAACTCACACCCCGTGCATTATCTTCCTGGACGAAATCGACGCTATCGGACGACGACGAACCACTGACCATCCCGGTGGTCAGGAAACAGCACAAACGCTGAACGCCATCCTCGTCGAAATGGACGGATTCGACAGCTCCGACCAGGTGATCGTTATCGCCGCGACCAACAGGTTAGACGTTCTGGACCCGGCGCTGACGCGTCCGGGGCGATTCGACCGCCAGATAGACGTACCGCTGCCCGACGTGCAGGGACGATACGAAATACTGAAAATATACGCCGATAAAATCAGGTGCACACCGGATATCGATCTGCGAAAAATGGCGCGAGGTACGCCAATGTTCAGCGGAGCGGATCTGGCGGCGATGGTTAACGAGGCGGCAATTGCGGCGACGATGGCCGATAAGCAGTTCGTCGAAATGATCGATATGGAAGAAGCTCGCGACAAAGTTCGATGGGGACGAGCCAGAAAAAGCAGGGCGATCGATGAAAACGAACGCCGATGCACCGCGTACCACGAAGCCGGGCACGCACTGGTCCAGGTTCTGGTGCCCGACGCCGACCCGCTGCACAAAGTCTCGATCATACCACGAGGACGAATGGGCGGAGCGACCTTCTCGCTGCCCGAAAAGGACAGGTACATATACACCCGCAAATATTGCCAGTCGCTACTGGCGGTCTGCTTTGGTGGAAGAATCGCAGAAGAAGTGTTCTGCGGAGACTCCTCCAGCGGAGCCAGCAGCGATATCAACCAAGCCACCAACGTCGCACGCAGAATGGTGCTGGATTGGGGAATGTCCGAAGCTGTCGGGCTGGTCCATTACGGTAACCAGTCTGAAGACGGAAAAATGGCTGCAATGTTCGGTCAGAAGGAATACTCCGACAAAACCGCTGAACTGATCGACGCGGAGATCAAGGTGATATTGGACGAAGCGTACGCGGCGTCCAGAACGCTTATTGAGACCAATCGCGATAAACTCGAACGTCTGGCTCAGGCTTTGCTGAAATACGAGACGCTTGGCGCGGCCGAGGTGATGAAAATATTCGACGGAGAAGTGATCGACAAGCCGACTGTTACGGACCTTATCGGGCTCGAACAGGCCAAGGGCGACGACGCCCCTGCCGCCGCTCCTGCTTCTGCCCCGGCTATCGCTCCGCTCGAAGCACCAGGTGAAGTTACCCCGCCAGGTGAGCAGTCTACAGAGGGCTGAGGCTCCGAGATGCCGCGGACTGTCCCAGACATTCTGAACGCAACGCCCCGCGACCAGGCCCTGGTTATGGGCATTTTGAACGTCACTCCCGACAGCTTCTCTGACGGTGGGAAGTATCTCGATCCGCAGACAGCCGCGCGCCAGGCCAAGGACATGCTCGACGCCGGAGCCGAGATAATCGATATCGGCGCCGAATCGACCCGACCGGGCTCACAACCGGTCGCTCCGGACGAGCAAATCCGACGAATCGAGCCGATTGTCCCGGCGATTCTGGAAACCGGCGCCGTAGTCAGTATTGACACCACCAGCGCAGAAGTGGCGCGGTGTGCGCTGAAATGGGGCGTGCAGATTGTTAATGACGTGTCGGCCGGTAGGGACGACCCGGAAATGCTCGGGCTTGTCGCCGACAGCGGTGCGGTGATCGTTTTGATGCACATGCTCGGGGCTCCGCGGACCATGCAGTCCAACCCGCAATACGGCGACGTAGTGAGCGAAGTGACGGGATTCCTGGCTGAGCGAATCGAAGCCGCACATAACGCGGGGATCGACGCGGGGAATATTATCGTCGATCCGGGAATCGGGTTCGGTAAAACCCTCGAGCACAATCTCGCTTTGCTTGCAAATATAGGCGGATTGAGCGAGCTGGACGCGCCTATACTGGTGGGAGCGTCGCGAAAACGGTTCATCGGCGCTCTCGGCGGCGCCGAACAGCCCGAGGATCGCATTGGGGGCACGATTGCGGCCTGCCTGGCTGGGCGAAACGGCGGCGCGACTATCTTCAGAGTGCACGACGTAGCTCCAACAGTCGAAGCTTTGAAAGTTTATGACGCCATAAGGTCTGCAAAATAAGTCAATTCGTAAAAAAGAACTCTACTTTATAGTGAAGTCAAAACTCTTCTACGGACGATTACGTATAATACGTGTAAGTAGTTAGCAGACCCCCGATCATGTGCTGAGCGACTCTGCGCCGCTCGGGGACGGAATACGTGTGTAATGAAACAACTGTTTGACGCCATGAAAGCCTACCTGCACCGCGTGAGCAATTATGATCCCGCGGTGGTGATAGTGGAACTGCTCCTGATAGGAGTGGTTGTCTGGTGGGTCATGCGCTTCCTCAGAGGCACTCGCGGTGAAAGGCTTGTAAAAGGTGTCGCGGTTATCCTCGCTACGGTCTACATCGCGATCCGGTTACTGCCCGAAGACCTCGGATGGGAGCGAATAAAGTACCTTTACGGGCACTTCCTGCTGTTCGCCTTCGTCGGTATTGTAGTGGCGTTCCAACCGGAACTCAGACGCGTGCTGATACAGGTGGGGCAAACCAAACTCTTCCAAAGCCCGCTGGACAGCGTGCGAGCAATGATAGACCAACTGCTCGAAAGCACAGCGTATTTATCGCGAAACAAGATTGGCGCGGTGGTGGCCATAGAGCGATCAGTCGGACTTGGCGAGACCGAAGAGTCCGGTACTCCGCTAGACGCCGAACTTACCAGCGGGCTGCTTAACTCGATATTTTATCCCGGTGGCGCGTTGCACGATATGGGCGTTATCATACGCGACGGGCGAATTGCAGCGGCAGGATGCCAGTTCCCTCTGGCTGAAAGCGAAGAAGTCGACGCATCGCTCGGAAGCAGGCACCGGGCCGCTTTAGGCCTGGCCAAGGACAGCGACGCTATAGTTGTAGTGGTGTCCGAAGAAACCGGGCGAGTGTCAGTCGCGTGCGACGGGCAACTGTACCTGGGCTTATCGCCCGAAGCGCTCGACGCATTACTGCAGGGCCTGCTGGCTCCGCGAAAAATGCAACGAAAAGCTATGCGAGAAGATAAGGCGACGAAGAAAACCGACGCGTAAACCCGGTGAAACCCGGGCCAGAAAACGAAACATGAGTAAGATACGACACGCTACACAAGCGCCTCGATACAGCCGTCAATGGTGGATCGATACCGGTAAAGTCTCCCTCTGGGTGATTATCGTTACCCTGCTTGTGTGGATATACGCCGATATGGAGTTCACGCAAACCGCCGATGTCGCCATTACCATACGCCTGAACACCGCCGAATCGACCGATACTGTGGTGACGTCCGAAACCAGGCACGACGTGACATTCCAACTTCGCGGCAGCCGCAGCGATCTGGACCGATTCGCCAAGAAGTTTCGTGGGCTGGAGGTGGACTTCGATCTCAGTGCGATGAAAGACTTTCATTCTGCCCCAAACCAGGCGATCCCTTCGGTTCTGGCGCTCGAGTCGGTGCCTGAAGTGCAGGAACTCGGTTTGCGAGTAGTTTCAGGGAGCCCGGCGATTATCGGCGGGATCGATATCGAAAAGCTCGAACCGCGCACACTGCCCATAGATTTCATCTTCAAAGGCGCCGAACTGGCCGAACCGCCCAGCGATTCGGTTGAAGTCTGGGCGCCCAACAGCGTCTGGTCACGGATCCCGAGCAGCGCGAACATAAGAAAAATACGAACCATCGAAAAGGATCTGACGAACTTACCGGCCGGAGAAGAACACGAAGTTAGTTTCCAGCTGATCCCCGCTGTGGGGGCAGAGACGGTCAAACTGGCCAAATCTGAGGTGTCGGTAAAACTGCAGGTGTTGCGAAAAACGACCACCGCGTCTGAAACCATGTCCGTTGCGGTGAAAATAGTCACCCCTCCGGAGTGGACTGAAAGCGGTGTCTGGGCCGAGTACAAGCTGGTACGCAGGGAGCCGATCGAATGGTTGGCCAAGATCACCGTGACCGGTCCGCGCAAGGATATTGACATCCTGAAAACCGACAAGACAAAAACGGTGGATGCATACATCGTGCTAACCGACAGCGATACCGAACCGATCGACAGTTGGTCGTCCCGCAAGGTGATCCTGCGTTTTCCGCCCGATTTGCAAATCCAACTGGCCTCAGGCCAGAGCGAACCCACCGTACAATTCCGCATGGAAAAACGAACTGCCGCCACACCGTAATCCAGTCGGTCTTCCCAGCATTGCGTTTACTGCCCCGCTTTAATTGGCGCCATCGGGTATTATTGCATTTGTTGGTTGTGTGGCGTAATCTTGTTGGGCTGAATGGCATGGTATTGGAGTATGAAAATGGAACCTGAACGAATAATAGCTGATATTGCTGTCCCGGCCCGTCGTGCTGCCGGCGTGCTTGCCGCATCGCGCGGAGAGAAACGAAACGCCGCTCTGCTGGCTTGCGCCAAGTCGATTCGCGACGATGCGGACCGTCTGAAGGCTGAAAACGATCGGGATCTGGCTCGCAGTGAAGAGTTCGGACTATCCGAAGCGATGATCGACCGCCTGACGCTGGACGACGCCCGTATCGAATCGATGGCGTGCGCACTCGAGCAGATCGCCGAGCAGACTGACCCGGTAGGCCAGACTATCAGCGCCTCGAACCGGCCTAATGGGCTGCGGGTTGAGAAGCGTCGCGTTCCGATCGGCGTTATTGGTATTATTTTCGAGTCGCGCCCTAACGTTACCGCAGACGCGGCCGCCCTGTGCATCAAGAGCGGTAACGCGTGCATTCTGCGCGGTGGTAAGGAGGCGATTTACTCGAATCTCGCTATCGCCGCCTCGCTTCGTCGCGGGTTGGCGGCGGTGAATCTTCCGCCCGAGAGCGTTACTGTGCTCGACAGCACTGACCGTGAGTTGGTTCCCGCGATGGCCCGGGCTGAAGGACTTATCGATCTGATAATCCCGCGCGGTGGTGAAACGTTGATCCGCGCGGTGGTCGAGTCAGCCACCATCCCCGTTATCAAACATTACGCCGGTAACTGTCATGTATACGTTCATTCCAGGGCGAATCTCGGAATGGCTGAGCGGATCGTTTTGAACGCCAAGTGTCAGCGGCCGGGGGTGTGTAATTCGGCTGAGACGCTGTTGGTGGATTATTCGGTTGCTCGGCGGTTCTTGGGCGATATCGTCACCCAGTTCGCCGAAGCCGACGTGGAACTCCGCGGATGCCCCACGGCGCTTACATTTGCGATGATGAAGCCCGCGGTTGAGGAAGACTGGTCTGCGGAGTATCTGGATTTGATAATGGCGGTGAAGGTTGTTGAGGATATCGACGAGGCGATCGAGCACATCAACAGTTACAGCAGCGGTCATACCGAGGCGATTATCACCGACGACGTCCAGGCTTCACAAGAGTTTATCGCACGTGTGGATTCATCCAGTGTGATGGTTAACGCCTCGACCCGGTTCAGCGACGGCGGTCAATATGGGCTGGGCGCGGAGATCGGAATAAGCACCGATAAGCTGCACGCTCGCGGGCCTATGGGCGCCGAGGATCTCACGACGTATAAGTGGATTGTGACCGGTCAGGGGCACGTGCGACAATAGTTTTGTCGCGGACAAAAAAAATGGTAATATTCGCTTGTTTTACGCGTTTTGCTGGGTAGACTAACATGACTAATCCCCGCTAATTTACGCTATTTCGCGCTAACCTCAAAAAATCGGAGACGCAAACAATGTCAAATAACAATGTAACACGTCGTGGCTTTATGCAGACAACGGCAGCGGCCGCTGCTGCAGCGTCGGTTGTCGCCGGCGGTATCGGACAGCAACAGGAAGCTACCGCAGCCCCCGCGTCGGGCAAGAAACTTCGCTTCGCCATGATCGGTTGCGGCGGACGTGCGGGCGCCCACTACGGTTGGGCTGGTAAAGAACAGATCGTCGCAGTATGCGATCCGGACAAGAACAGGCTCAAAGGTAAAGCCAAAGGCGATATCAAGGGCTACACCGACTACCGCGAACTGTTCAAGGAAATGGGCGACAAGATCGACGCAGTTGTTGTTGCGACTCCCGACCACAACCACTTCCCCGCCGCGATGCGTGCATTGAAGCTCGGTAAGGCGGTTTACTGCGAAAAACCGCTTGTATGGTCCTTCTGGGAAGGTCAGCAGCTGGCAGCCGAAGCCAAGAAGCAGAAAGTCGCCACGCAAATGGGTAACCAGGGCATGGGCGGCGGCGGTTGGAGACAGTGCCACGCTATTATCACCGGCGGAGCCATCGGCGACGTCAAGGAAGTACACACCTGGACGAACCGTCCGGTATGGCCCCAGGGTATCGGTCGCCCCGAAGGCGAAGACGATGCAGTCAAAGACGGAATCGATTGGAATTCATGGATCGGACCAGCACCGCTGCGTCCTTACAAGAAGGGCGTATACCACTCATTCAAGTGGCGTGGATGGCTGGACTTTGGCGCCGGCGCCTTGGGCGACATGGCCTGCCATACAATGAACGCAATGTTCAAGATCCTCGAACCCGGTTACCCGACGGAAGTCGAACTGATGGCGTCCACCAAAGCCAACAAAGAGACCTACCCCGCTTCGGAAACCATCCGCTGGTCGTTCCCCAAGACCGACAAGCGCCCGGCGTTCACCGCTTTCTGGTATGACGGACCCGGTTCGGACAAAGCAGTCCCGATCCCGTCGGCATACGAAAAAGGTCGCAAGCTGCCCCGCACCGGTACGATGTTTGTCGGAACCAAGGGCGTTCTGCAAGTCACCGGTGACTACAACAACACCCCGATGCTCATCCCCGAATCGGCCCGTAAAGCCTTCGGGAAGCCGAAACAGACCGTCGCGCCGTCCAATGGCGGACACATGGGCGAATTCATCAAGGCTGCAAAGGGCGAAATCGCCTGGGATGCACCCTTCTCGAACTTCCAGTACGCAGGCCCGATGACTTCCGTTATCATTCTCGGAATCATCTCGCAGCGCGTAGCAGCGAAGCTTACGTTCTGCCCCGAAACGCTGAAGTTCACCGGCTCGAAATGTGCAGAAGCAAACGCACTGCTCCGCCGCGTAGAACGCGACGGCTGGGAAGCGTAATACGCTAACCTGAAAAAGCTTCAACACGACAGGCCCCATCATTGCGATGGGGCCTGTTTTGTTAGCGGCCTGGCAACTGGCAACTGGCAACTGGCAAC
>JABGPF010000093.1:0-3277 GCA_018645065.1 Phycisphaerales bacterium | reverse complement strand
GCGATGGGGCCTGTTTTGTTAGCGGCCTGGCAACTGGCAACTGGCAACTGGCAACGACAACGACAACGACAACGATAACGATGGTAGACATTGATCACTGTCCGTCACCCGCCGTCGCCGTTATCTTGTTTAGCGTCCGACGGCACGTCGGACTTCATCCCGACGCAGTCGGGACGCCGTTCCCGCCCGCCAATTGGCGCGCCGTTAACCCATTGCCAATTTTGGCGAAAATCGCTATAATGTGCGGTTCTATGATCGGCTTGGAACGTTCCGGACCGGGTAAACAGACGCTAGAGGCTTTGAAATGATATCTGACGCCACACTAAAAAGAACACACAATTGCGGACAACTGCGCGAAAGCGATCTGGACAGCGAAGTCCGGCTTTGCGGATGGGTGCGAAGCTACCGCGATCACGGTGGCGTGATTTTTGTCGATCTCCGCGATCGATTCGGAATAACGCAGGTTGTTTTCGATACCCCCGAAGAAGGCGACGAGGCGGGCAAAGCCATGTACGCACTGGCCGATTCGCTGAGAAACGAATGGGTTATCTCGGTGGCTGGTCTGGTGCGTCATCGCGGTGAAGACCGGATCAATCCCAAACTCGACACCGGTCAGATCGAAGTTGTCTCGACCGAACTTACCGTACTCAACGAGTCGGACTCCGTCCCGTTCGAGCCGGACAGTTTTACCGAAGTGGCTGAAGACACCCGCCTGAAGTATCGCTATATCGATTTGCGGCGCCCGGAAATGACGCGCTCGATGATCCTGCGTCACGAAATCACCGCCGCGATGCGAAGCGTCCTGAACGAAGAAGGGTTCATCGAAGTTGAAACCCCGTTCCTGACCAAGTCCACGCCCGAAGGCGCACGCGACTTCCTGGTGCCCTCGCGAATGAACCAGGCCGATTTCTACGCACTGCCACAAAGCCCCCAACTGTTCAAACAAATACTCATGGTCGGCGGAATGGACCGCTACTACCAGGTCGTACGATGCTTCCGCGACGAAGACCTGCGAGCCGACCGACAACCGGAATTCACCCAACTCGACCTGGAAATGAGCTTCGTAACACAGGCCGACGTGATGAATATCACCGACAAAGTGCTCAAAAAAGTATGCACAGTCGCAGGAAAAGAATTCCCCGACCAGGTCCCGATTATCACGTACGACGAAGCGGTCGACAAATACGGTATCGACAGGCCCGATATCCGATTCGAAATGTTGCTGCACAACGTTAGCGATATCGTGGCGAAAACCGACTTCAAAGTATTCACCGGTGCGATCGAATCCGGTGGTAGCGTTAAGCTTATCTGCGTGCCCGGCGGAGCGAAATTCACCCGCAAGGAGATCGACGCGTATACTTCATTCGTAGCCGATTACGGCGCCAAGGGCCTGGCGTGGGCCAAGCTGGAAGACGGCGCGTTCGCAGGCGGAGTATCGAAGTTCCTCAACGCCGACGTGCAGCAGCAGTTGCGCGATGCGGTGGGAGCCAACGACGGCGATATCCTGTTCTTCGCAGCCGCTGACACCGATTCGGTTAACAAAGTGCTTGCTCCATTGCGAGTGAAGGTGGCTGGCGATATCGGCCTGTACGAGCCGAACTCATACGCCTGGTGCTGGGTCACCGAGTTCCCGCTGGTAGCCTACAACGCCCAGCAGAAACGCTGGGACTCGCTGCACCACCCGTTCACCATGCCCAGTTGCGACGATCTGGACGCACTGATGGCCGACCCCGGAGCCGCCAAGTCGCTGGCGTACGATGTCGTCTGCAACGGAACTGAAATGGGCGGTGGTTCGATTCGTATCCACGACCGGAAAATCCAGGAGAAGGTCTTCGAGCTGTTGGGCATCGGAACCGAAGAGGCAGAAGAAAAGTTCGGATTCCTGCTGGACGCACTGCGGTTCGGCGCCCCTCCGCACGGCGGGTTGGCGTTAGGGTTGGACCGGATCGTTATGGAGATGGTTTCTGCTCCGTCGCTGCGTGATGTAATTGCGTTCCCCAAAACACAGCGCGGCACGTGCCCGCTTACCGGGGCGCCGGCTGAGGTTGACGATGACCAACTAGCTGAACTCGACCTGAAAATCATCGTACCGCACCAGAAATAAATAACCGTCCACACTGATGGGCGCTGACAACACGGATATAAAACCTGCTCACGGGTTTTATATCCGTGTTTGTATATGCGGTTTGGCGGTTTGGGTTTCGACACAGAGCCTCAGAGGCTCAGAGAACGGCAACGGCATTTTTAACCACGGATAACACGGATAGCACGGATTTGATACGGCAAACGGCAAACGGCGGATATGGTACGGATAACGACGGATAACGGCAACGGGTTTTTCCACCACGAATAGCAACTTATAACGGTATGCGGTAAAACTAGCGTGCCGCCGCAAGTGAAAGTTTCTGATGTGCATCGGGGTTCTTCGAGGCGCCCTCTGAGAGCTTGCCGTAGACCAAAATGCCGTACCGCCTTTGCAAACCATAGGACCGTTTCCCGTACCTATCCATATCCGTGTAATCCGTACCATATCCGCCGTTGCCGTTTGCCGTTGCCGTATCAAATCCGTGCTATCCGTGTTATCCGTGGTTAAAGAGCCGTTGCCGTTTTACCTGCTCTCCTGCTCTGCGTGCATGCACACTTCGGCGGAAATAAGCTGTTCCTGCTTTCGTTATGCTGTTAGGATTGTTCGATAATCTCAAAGAATCCAAAAACACTGAAAAAAACACTCCGTACATCAAACAGAAGGAATGAATCATGCTTAAACGATCAATCTTATTCGTGGCTTTAACGCTTTCGGTACTTGCTGGTTCGGTGCTGGCCGCTGAGCCCGTGCGCGTTGCGTGCATCGGCGACAGCATTACCGCCGGGGCGGGCATCCGCAACCGGAAAATGCACTACCCCACACAACTCGGAGTTATTCTGGGCGATGGATACAAAGTGATCAACTGTGGGAACAGCGGATCGACGATGCTCAAAAACGGCGACAAGCCTTTCTGGAAGCAGCGTCAGTGGAAAGCGGCGATGGATTTCAATCCTAATATCGTTGTGATCAAACTCGGTACGAACGACTCCAAACCGCGCAACTGGAAGAAAAAAGGCGAGTTCGCAGCCGATTACAAAGACATGATCGCCCAACTTCGCAAACTGCCCGCCAAACCGAAAATCTTCATCTGCAAGCCCGTTCCTGCATTCCCGGGCCGATGGGGAATCACCGACAAGGTCATCAAGGAAGAAGTAATTCCGATCACCCTGCAAGTTGCTCTGGACACAAAAT
>JABGPF010000468.1 GCA_018645065.1 Phycisphaerales bacterium | reverse complement strand
CAAGGCGATGGCCGACCTGATCAAGGCCGACAAGAAATAACCCGCCCATCCGAAGCACAGTAAAAAACTGTTACGACAATCGGGGCCAGTCCTTACATCAAGGACTGGCCCCGACGCATTTAATGAGAGAAAACAAGGATAGGCAATCGTGCTTCGAGCGCCGAAATGCACTATGATATTCGCCATTGAAAGGACTCTTATTATGCTAACGAAATATTCACTGGCGGTTATCGCCCTCTCGCTGGCTTTTTGCGGATGCACCGCCAAGAACAACGGTATCAAGCTTGTCGACTATCACGTTCACCTAAAAGGCGGACTGACGCTGCCCGAAGCGGTCGCCATGTCGAAGGTCAACGGTATCCAGTACGGTATCGCAGCCAACTGCGGACTAAAGTTTCCCGTGACAGACGACAAGGGCCTGAGGGCTTACGTCGCAAGTGTTAAGGGCAAGGGCGCCTACGTTGCGATGCAGGCCGAAGGACGCGAATGGGTAACTCTGTTCTCCCCGGAAGCCATCGCAGAATTCGACTACATATTTTCAGACGCACTGACATGGCGAGATCACAAAAACAGACGCATGCGTCTGTGGATACCGAAAGAGGTTTTCATTGACGACAAGCAGCAGTTCATGGACATGTACGTCGACCGCATCGTATGGATTCTCGATAACGAACCGATAGACATCTTCGTAAACCCCACGCTCCTTCCGAAAGTGCTCGCGCCTGAATACGACGCCCTCTGGACCGATGCGCGAATGAAGCGTTTTATCGACGCTGCGGTCAAGAACAACATCGCAATCGAAATAAACTCCAGATTCAAACTGCCCAAGGCAGCGTTCATCAAGAAAGCCAAAGCCGCCGGCGCCAAGTTCGCCTTCGGAACGAACAACGGCGACAGAGAACTGGGCAAGCTCGAATACTGCATAAAGATGATCGATGAATGCGGTCTGACACCGCAAGACATGTTCACCCCGAAGGGCGACGGCAAGAAAGCGATCCAACTCAAGAAATTGCCCAAACTGAAGTATTAACACGATCCAACTAAAAAACTGCCCGGACTGAAGTATGAAAACGATTGGCTGTTGATGATTTTAGCTGAGATTTCTGCGGCGGAACATTCCGTCGGGCAGGTCTCTGCCCTCGGCCTTCAGTCTCGGCAGGAGCCTTGGCAGCACGCCGCAGCATTCGAAGTGCCCTTCGGCCAAGCCGTCCTCACTAACGCCCGTCTGCTTGAAAACGAACAAGTCGTGCAGGCTGATTACGTCTGATTCCATTCCGACGACTTCGGCGATATGCATAACTTTCCTGGCTCCTCCTGTCATACGATCGAGGTGAATCAGCAGATTCAGCGCCGAAGTGGTTTGCTGCCGGATGGCTTGGATGGGGTAGTTCAGCCCGGCCATGCTGACCATATTTTCGACTCGGCGTAGCGCGTCCCTCGGTCCGTTTGCGTGAACGGTTGTCATCGACCCTTCGTGCCCGGTGTTCATCGCCTGCAGCATATCGAACGCTTCATCGCCTCGCACCTCACCGATAACTATTCTGTCAGGTCGCATTCGCAGCGAGTTTCGAAGCAGATCTCGCTGGGTCACCCGCCCCTTGTCTTCGATATTGGCCGGTCTGGTTTCCAATCGCACCACATGATCCCTCTGCAATTGGAGTTCGGCGGTGTCCTCTATCGTCACGACGCGATGTTCGTCTGGAATCCACTGCGACAGAGCGTTAAGCAGCGTGGTTTTTCCGGCTCCGGTCCCACCTGAAATAAGGATGTTGACCCTGGCCAGAACGCAGGCTTCCAGGAACATCGCCATCTCATTAGTCAGCGTTTTGTACTCGATCAATCCGTCGATGTGAATTGGGCAGGTCCCGAATCGCCTGATGCTAACGGCGGGCCCGTCCAGCGCCAGAGGCGGAATAATTGCGTTGACGCGTGATCCGTCCAGCAGTCGTGCATCGAGCATGGGGCTGGACTCATCAATCCTCCGCCCAACCAGCGCTGCGATACGCTGGATCACTTGCATGAGATGTTCTGAATCGCGGAAAGAAGCGTCTGTAGCTCGGAGCATACCGTTGCGTTCAATGTAGATCAGGTTCGGTCCGTTCACCAGTATATCGCTGACAGTCGGGTCTCGCAGGAATTCCTCCAGCGGTCCGAGTCCGAAAATATCGTCCATCAGGTCATGGAGCAGTTGTTGTTTTTCCGGGCCAGACAACGGGCAATGCTGTTCGTTCAGAAGGATATCGACGCGTCGTGAGCATTCATTGTGCAGCGCCTCAGGTGACATTTGCCGAGCGGCCGCTAAATCCAGCGTCTCGAGCAATCGCCGATGAACATTCGCCTTGACCTGCTGAATGACGGGAAGAATCGTTACGGTTCCACCGGTAGAACCGTTATGGCTATGGGTATGATTATTCACGATGCCCTCTCAGACGGTATCTTTGGTTTCAGGTCCATTTCCACGATCATTTTTTTTATGTCTCTCCGCAGCGCGGACATCGGCGCGGCTTTGGCCAGCGGTTGGGGGGCCAACTGGCTTTCGGGTTGGGCCTCGCACAACCGGGATTTTTGCACCGAAGCCCTGGCCCTTGCACCGCATGAAACTGTCGCCGGTATTGTTCACATTGGCACCGGACCGGCCCAGATGCCTGACCGTCCGCGCCCTGATGTTACCGCACTCACCCAATGGCTTCATGAATGATTGTCTCAGATTTTCTTAAATCTATCGCTCAATTTGACGACCCGAAATTTCGCCGCGTG
>JABGPF010000092.1 GCA_018645065.1 Phycisphaerales bacterium | reverse complement strand
TCCGTGTCTTCCGTGTTTTCCGTGGTTAAAAAAAAGCCGTTGCCGTTGCCGTTGCTGTTCGCCGTCCTCTGTGTTCTCGCCGTCGGTCGTTTGCCGTTGCCGTAAACATCTTCCCCGCCGTTGCCGTTCGCCGTTCTCTGTGATCTCTGTGGCAAAGCCGTTTGCCGTTTGCCGTTCGCCGTCCTCTGAACCTCTGAGTCTCTGTGTCGAATATCAACCCGCTAAAGACAAAAATCAATCGATCAGTCGCAAGCCCGGGGCATCCCTGCTATAATCTCGGCCAATGGTTAAATTGCTGGACATTGTTGGACAAGACTCCGCCGTTGCTCTATTGCAGCGACGAATGGCCGCCGATCGCATGGGACATGCGCTCATGTTCACTGGCGCCCACGGTGTGGGCAGACGCACCACCGCTATGGCGTTGGCGGCGACCCTGCTGTGCGCAAAACCCGTAACCACGCAGAACCAAGGTGAATTCGCCGAACTCGACGACGGGTTCGAACTCACCGACGCCTGCGGACAATGCAACTCGTGCAGAACACTGCAAGCCGGAAGCAACCCGGACCTCACGGTGATCTCAAAAGAAATGGCCGCCTTCCACCCCGACCCGCAAGTGCGAAGCCGCAAGATGCAAAACCTCGGCATCGACGTGATAAAACACTTCCTGATCAAAGGAGCCTACCTGGCGCCCAGCGGTGGGAAGGGTAAAGTTTTCATCGTGCGAGAGGCTGAGCTGATGACCGGAGCGGCGCAAAACGCACTGCTCAAAACGCTCGAAGAACCACCCAGCGGTGTTACGATTATACTACTCTGCAAACGCAGCGAACAAATGCTGCCGACAACCATAAGCCGATGCCACGCCGTGCAGTTCGGACCGCTCCCGTTCGATTTCGTAGCCGAAAGCCTCACGCGGGAAGAGTTCGACGAGTCCGAAGCCAACTTCTGGGCAATGTTCACTAACGGATCGGTCGGACGGTCGCTGTCACTGGCTCGCAGCGAAATGTACCAGGTAAAATGCGATATGCTCCGCGACATCGCGGCGATGGGACCCGGCGGCGACGCATCATTGGGCGAACGGTTGCAGAAGGTTACCGATTCGCAGGCGACCGCCGCTGTCAAAGCCGCAAAATCGCAAGACAAAGCTGAACTCTCGAAATCCCTCGCCACCCGCCGCGCCACAGGCACGATGCTTGAACTTATCGCCGCTGCGTTCGGAGATGCGATCTCGCTGGCGACCGGTTCAGACCGCCCGCTTGCAAACGCCGACCAGCGTAGCGTCATCGAATCGCTGGCGCAAAGGAAAACGATCCGACAACTGGCCGGCGTCATCGAAAAGTTGTCGCAGTACGAGCAACTGCTCTGGCGGAACGTGAATTCAAAAATCGTCTGGGACAACGTCGTACTGACATGCGGATAA
The DNA here is from genome assembly GCA_018645065.1 of Phycisphaerales bacterium. Taxonomy (GTDB): domain Bacteria; phylum Planctomycetota; class Phycisphaerae; order SM23-33; family SM23-33; genus BS750m-G57. Next base: position 16,989 of record JABGPF010000092.1, on the reverse strand, counting down.
AATGAGTCCAAAGGGCTCCTTTAATATTTTGATTTTGGAAACGCTCTATGAAGGATTTCGTTAGATCCCTTAAATATTTGAAACCGCACCGCAAACGCCTGTCGATATCGATCGTTTGCGTAGTGCTTATCGCAATGCTGTGGGCAAGCGGTATCGGTATGATCGTACCGGCGATGAAGGTGCTTATAAGCCCCGAAGGCCTGCACGGATGGGCGTGGAACTCTGTGGCGGAAGATCGCGTGCAGGCGACGGTAGACCTGGACTTCCCGACGGCCGAAACGATAGTCGACGGTAAACCGGTGACTATGCTCGTCGATATTGTGCGAGTCGAAAAAAACTCGCTGGCCGCCACAACCGGAATCCTCAAACGCGACTGGATCATAGGTATCGGCGTAGGCGACGAGACGCCCAAACGCTTATCGGTCGAAAACGCCAACGAATGCATGGGCATGCTGATGGTCGCCGACCAGGACCTCACGCTGGAAATATTCACGCCCGGTAAGCAAGGGCAAACCTCGCGAACCGTAACGCTGCCCGCCGGTGACATATCATTCGGAACAAACCTCCTGGGCCAGGTCGCCCGGATGATACCGCAACCCAAAACCCGCGCCGAGAGATTCCCAATCCTCATCTGGGCGCTGCTGATAGTCGCGCTGATGACGGTGATGCGTAACTTCCTGCGATTCTGCCAGGAATACCTCGTTCGCTCGGTAGTGCTCGAATCGATAGTGGACCTGCGCTGCGAAAATTACGACGTCGCACTCCGCCTCCCATCCACTTTCTTCGCGCGTGAGGGCACAAGCGACACGACAAGCCGCTTCATCCAGGACACCGGCGAGGTGGCAAGAGGCATGTCAACGCTGTTCGGTAAAACGCTGGTCGAACCTGCAAAGGCGCTCGCGACGCTGACAATGGCGATGATCCTCTCGTGGGAAATGACGCTGATGGCGATGGTGGTCGGACCGGTGGCGTACGTTCTGATTCGCAAGTTGGGCAAGACGATGAAGAAAGCCACCCGGCGTGCGCTTGAAGGTTGGTCGGCGATGCTTGCGGTGCTTGAAGAAACGCTGTCGGGCATTCGCGTGGTAAAGGCCTACACCATGGAGGACGTCGAGCGAAAACGGTTCCACACCGTGAACCATCGCCTGCTCAAGCAGCAGAAACGCATCGCGCGGGCCGAAGCTGTCATCGCCCCGTCGATCGAGTCGATGGGAATAACCACCGCGATGGCTGCGGTCGCCCTGGCTGGATACCGCGTGCTGAGCGGGCAGCTTGATACCGAAATTTTCATCGGATGGATGGCGATGCTGATGGCGATGTTCGATCCGATCCGCAAACTCGCCAAGGTGGCGACCATCTTCCAGCGTGCCGACGCAGCGGCCCATCGCGTGTTCCAACTCCAGGACCAACCGCAGGAAAAATGCGCCACAGACGCCCCTGACCTTCCCCTTCACGCCAAGAACATCGAGTTCAGCGACGTGAACTTCCGCTACCCCGGAGCCGATGAAGACTCCCTGCATAACATCAACCTGACAATCAATCACGGTGAGACAATCGCGATAGTCGGGCCTAACGGATCGGGCAAAACGACGCTGGCCTCCATGCTTCCGCGCCTGATCGACCCGAGCGACGGAACAGTCGCGATCGACGGCCTGGACATTTGCACCCACTCGCTGCTATCGCTGCGAAAGCAAATCGCCGTAGTCACCCAGGAAACGGTCCTGTTCAACGCGACGATCGGCGAGAATATCGCCTACGGCGCCCAGTCGCCCGATCAGGACGCCGTGGTGGCGTCGGCAAAACGGGCGTTCATTCACGAGTTCATCTCCGAACTGCCCGACGGTTACGACACAATGGTGGGCCAGCGCGGCGCCACGCTTTCCGGCGGGCAGCGCCAGCGGATAACCATCGCGCGTGCGATTCTCCGCGACCCTATGATCCTGATATTCGACGAAGCGATGAGCCAGGTCGACTCCGAATCGGAACACCGCATCCACAAGGCGATGGAGGAGTTCAGCGAAGGGCGCACCACGATTCTAATCGCCCACAGATTCGCCACCGTACTGTCTGCCGACAGGATAGTAGTGATCGACGGCGGAAAGATCCAGGACGTAGGCCCGCACGCCGACCTGCTGGAGCGATGCACGCTGTACAAGCATCTCTACCGAACCCAATTCGTGGACTCAGGCGGTTGAACCGACCGTCGCTTCTAGGGCTTGGACCATTGAGTCGCATCCCACAGTTTGACGGTCTTATCGCTGCTGGCCGACGCCAGGCGTTTACCGTCGGGTGAGAATACTACGGAATTGACCGGAGCGGTGTGCCCCTGGACAGTTGCAATCAGCTTACCGGTGGCGGCGTTCCAGATTTTAATCGTCTTGTCCCAACTACCCGATGCGATAAGCTTACCGTCAGGCGAGTACGCAACGCTATACACGTAGCTCTTGTGCCCGACCAGCGTTTGGACCGCTCGCCCGGTCGCGGCGTTCCATATCTTAACGGTCATATCGTAACTGCCTGAGGCAATGTGCCTATCGTCCGGCGAAAAGGCGATCGAACAAACCCAGCCCTTGTGCCCTTGAAGGATCGTCACCCCGCGTCCAGCGCCGGAGCTCCGTATTTTTATGGTCTTGTCGCGGCTACAGGATGCAAACCGTCTCCCATTATGCGAGAACGCCACCGACCAGATATTGCTCTTGTGAGCCCGCAGCGTTGACAGGTCGCGTCCGCTGGCGACATCCCAAAGCTTCACCACTCCCCAACCAGCCGAAGCCAGGCGTTTACCGTCGGACGAGAACGCCACAGCATTGACCTTTTCCCCATGCCCTTTGAGCACGCGAATCTTCCGCCCAGTTGCCGCATTCCACAGCCCCACGGTCATATCGTGGCTTACCGAGGCGATAGTTTTCCCGTTCGGCGAATAGGCGACCGATCGCACCAAAGCACTATGCCCGACCAAATTCCCAAGCGAAGCGGTGGTTTCAACGTCCCATATTTTCACGGTTTTATCAGCGGCTCCGGAGATCAGGCGTTTACCATCCGGCGAGAACGCCACGCTGTAAACAGCAGCGCTGTGGGCGGTGAGAGTTGCATTTTTAGGACCGCGGGCTGCGGCGGCCTTCTTGGCTGCCAGTCTCCGGCGCAGCGGGTCAAGTCGCGAATCGCCAGGGCTGATCGCATCGGCCTGGGCCAGAATGCTCGTGGCTCCCGCGATATCTTCACGCATCAGTGCAGATCTCATCTCAGCGATCAGTTGCATTAATTTCGAGTTTCGCTTGCCGATTTTATCGTTAATCTCGTTGCGAAGTTGGCGATATTCAGGCCGCTGCGTCACCGCCCCGTCCATGCGCCGCAGTTCAGTTAGCGCCTCATCCAATTTGCCCTTGCCAACCATGTCGCGCAGCGGCGCCAGAAGTGCGATTAATCTCGCGTTGCGCTGACTGGCCAGTTCCTTTCCGAATTCGTCAAGTCGCGAATCATCGGGCAAAATTTTGCGTGCGGCGGCGATTTGCCTTTCGGCCTGTTCGAACCGCCCCGCACGGACCAGCGAATAGGCCTGAGCCAGAGCGTCGACAAATTGTTTCTCGATTTTCTCGCGTCGCTGGGAAAGGTCTTTCAATGCGGCTTTGGTTCTCAGATCGTCGGGCAAAATCATCTGGGCTCTGGCGAGTTTATCCTGTGCCTGGTCCAGGAGCCCTTGCTTCATGAACGACTGGGCCTGTCGAACCATTGCGGCGACTGCCTCCTGGGTCTCTCGGAGTTGTTCGGCTTGGCGGGCAGCTTCCGCCTCTACGCGCGACTGGGCCAACTGGGCTTCGCTGGGCGACTTCTCCGACAACAGGTCGATCAATCGCGGAATAACCACCAGGCCGATTATCGCAGCGACAATGACGCAGCAGGTCAACACAGCCAATCGTTTAGCCATCACCCCGCCGAACAGTTCGTACCTTGCTCCGGCGACAACTTCGGCCTCAGCGTCCATTCGATGAATTATCTCCATCGCCTGATCGGTGTCGAGGCCCAGAACAAACGCCTCCACCAGGAGCAGAGATATCTCGTGTGCGTCTAGTTTCCACTTTTGCAGATGCGCCCAAACGATCGCTTCAAACCGCACTTTCGGGCTGACGATTTCCTTTGGCTTGCGATGGGTTTTCCCCACCGCCGGAAGCGCCCCGCCTCCCAGCGGCGCATCAGATTCAATAGGCGCCCGCCGGGCCAATTTCGACGAGCCCGGAACCCTGGTTTGGGTTTCTGGCTTCGGGGGAATATCGGCTGGCGGGACCACACCGAGTTTGCGTGCGAGTCGTTGGTCATATTTCACTCGCCGCTCGGGCGTCGCGAGGTCAACTCGTGCGCGAGCCACTTGGTTTATCATGTCATCGACAGCGTTTTGCGTCTCGACATCAGGGCTTAGAGCAAACGCATCGAGGCGCGTAAGTCGCTGGCGAGTTGCGGCTTCAATCGCATCGATATCGCGAGAGAAAACCTGCACGCCAAGGAGCGTGTAGTGGTCAGGCGGCCTGAGGCCCTCAGGCACGCCAAGAAACTCTGTATATAAATCCCGCGTCATCGCAATCGCTTTCCGGGGCCCAACGCCCACCTGCAAGTCAAACGTGATAAAACTCACCTACCGATTGTCATAGAATAAACCAGTCCAACAATGCCAACAAGATCAATTACGACAAAATACGGCAAGTGCCTCTAAATTCCTTTTGTCAAAACCGTAGCGCGAGAAATATTTACGCATTCAATTTGCCGGTTTCAATATCGTAACGTAGCATACTTATTGATATCTGGGAGTAGCTCAGTATTGAAATAGAGGCGGCAAGGTGATCTGTAAAAACAGGCTCCTGGCCGGAATTGTGGCGCTGTTCGGTTATGACATTATCGACCCCCAGCCCGGGTCGTCGTATGGAAACGGCGTAACACACCAATCGCTCAAAACAGTCACCAGGAGACTAAAGATGAGGAACATGAGGAATATCACCACTTTCGTAGTTGTATTGTTGGCGTTGGTTGTTGCTGTCCCGGCGGCAAGCGCGGACATAATTTCTAATTCCGCAACCTTCGGACCAAGGGAAGTCGCGTTCAGCGGTTTGACGCGTGACCTGCAGAAGTTCGATCCAACCCTTGGCGTACTGGAAAAGGTCACCCTGACCCTTAACGCCAGCGCCTATGCGGGCACAATCTCCTGGGACAATGAAGCAACGATCGCAAGTGACGTGGATCTGGGCATCGGCGCCGAACTGACCGCAACGTCCATGGCGAATCTGGTTGTCGTCGCCCTCCCGCTGCAAGAGGGGTCGGCGAGCGTAGCCGCTGACAACGACGGAGCCGCAGACTTCATCGGGACCGACGCATTCGCCGTTACTGGCGGTTCGGGCTCTGATTCGGACTTCGACGAGACGATCTTGCCTGCTGACTTGTTGGCCTTCACCGGCCCGGGCACATTCCAGGTGGAAATTTCGTCCCAGGCCAACACATACCTTGCCTCCAACGGCGGATTCGGACCGATCGATCCGGTACCAGGAATGACCGACGGGTCGGTGATGGTGACCTATGAATACAGCACCCCCGAACCGACGACGATGGTCCTGCTGGCCGTAGGCGGAATGGGCGTTTTGGCTCGCAAGCGTCGCAAAGCATAAACGACGATAATACAATCGGTTAGAAATATCTCAGGGGCGGCTTGGACAACAGGCCGCCCCGCTTTTTTTTGCGCAAACAAGCGGAACACAAGGGGGCAAAAGTATACTTGTTTTAGCTTAGCACAAAGGTTAGCATGGGATTGTATTATCGTCCCACACTAATCACCCAAACAAAGATGGAGAAAAAAACATGCACAAGTTTCTAATCGCTATAGCGGTGGTAGTATTTGCAACCAGCCCCCTCTACGCAGCCAACGAAGCCGGATCGTCCGACAAGAAAGTCAGAGTTTACCTCCTGGCCGGACAGTCGAACATGGAGGAAAAAGCCGGATTCCGCCCGCTGGCCTGGCAAATCGGTAGCAAGAAATATCAAGCCCGATACACGCATCTGGTCAAGAACGGTGACTACGCGGAATTCACCAAAATCCATAAAGCCTCAATCGCCAAAGACCCCGACAACCCCGTCTACAATTTCTCAGAACGCAAAGACGTCTGGATGTCGAACCACGGTAAGTCCGCAAACTTGTCTGCCGACTATCTGCAAACCAAGAGGATGTTTGGCCTAGAAGTTAACTTCGGCCATGAGATGGGCAATAAGTATGATGAGCAGGTTTTGATTATCAAAACGGCATGGGGCGGAAGATCGATCCATAGAGGATATCGTCCTCCCTCAGCCATACCGAGCGATGCAGAACTCAAGACCGAATGGGACGCGATCGTCGCCGAGCGGAAAGCCAAGCAAGCCAAAGCTATCGCCGACTACCCCAAACAGGTCGAAAGATACAAAACACAACTCGCCGAATACGAAAAAGCCAAAAAAGCCGGTTCCAAGAAGAAGCTCAGAAAGCCCAGAGAGCCCCGCGACCCCAGCAAGCAAAAGCCCCGAGGAGCTCAGACTTTTGATGAGCATAAAGCATCTTACGGTAGCGATTACCGTAACATGATAAAAGAAGCCAAAGAGGCCCTTGCCAACATCAAGACCAACTTCCCGGGCTACAAAGGCCAAGGCTACGAGATCAAGGGCTTTGTCTGGTTCCAGGGTTTCAACGATATGTTCGCCGAAGAAGCGCGTAACAATTACGGTAAGAACCTGGTCAAGCTCATCAAGGACGTTAAGAAGGACCTCAACGCCCCGAACATGAAAGTGGTAATTGGGCAGATGGGGCATAGCGGTGACTTGAAAGGCTTGTATCAGGAAAAGGAAGACAAGAAGACCGGTAAGATGGTGATGTCGGGCAATGGCGCCATTCGCAAAGCGCAACTGGAAGCCTCGCAACATGCCGACATCAAAGGATTCACAACACTTGTCCGCACCGCACCGTTCTGGGACATGGAAGCCGAAGCGATATATAACGGTCCCGGCGGTTGGGCCAAAGACATCAACAAGTGGCGCCAGTTCGGCGACGATAGAGCCTACCACTACTACGGCAGCCCGTGGTTCTTCTCACAGGCAGGCACGGGATTCGCCAAGGCCATGATCGCCCTGGAAAGCAAATAAACCGTTTTTAAATTAAGTTTTAGATTAAGATGTCAATATGAAAAACGTCTCACGGGGCGGTCTGATCAAACAGACCGCCCTGATTTTTTTCTCTTGGTTCTGCACGAACTTTCGTTTCCATCACCGCCCAGATCTCGACAAAAGCACCGCCCCTGGGTTAGCGGCAGGACGGCACGTCCGCCTGGTCGTGACGAAGTCGCGATGGTTTTCGTCGTTCGTCGTTCGTCGTTGCTCGTTCACCTAGTTTTGAGGTTGGGGATTCCGAAAATATCGCCTGATAACTCATAAGCATAACGACAACAATTCCGACTGCGTCGGAACCAGGCGGACGTACCGTCCTGCCGCTAACCCAGGGGCGTTGCTCTTGTTGCAGTTTGGGTAGTGATAAGGGACGTTGCTCTTGTTGCAGTTTGGGTAGTGATAAGGGGCGTTGCGTTATTGTGGTAGGGTTCGGGCGATAGATTATATGATGGCGATCTGAAATGAATATTGTTGGGTTTCAATCGTCTGTTCGGCGGGTTCTGAGTTTGTACGTCCTAAAAGTCGGTGGGAGATAGGGGCGTTACGAAACTCCAGTGTTGGGGTTGGAACCCTGCTTTGATTGGATTCATTTCGATATAACGTGCAGCCGCAGCGAGGGTCTCGAAGTCTGATATGAAAACCTTCCAAGCTCCTTTTGTCCAAGGTGTTTGGGACAGGCCCATGGCGCGGGTTCCGGCGCCTTTGAATTGACCGATCACGTATTCGATTCGCTGTCTGCTGCGGCTTGTTAGTAGATGTATGTGGTCGTTCATGATCGCACAAGCACGAACAGTCAGATCGAGGCGCTCCACTACCCGCGCGAATCCACAGGCGATACTCTCACGCTTGGAATCATCGATAAAGAATGCCGGACGAGCAAGTTTATCGCGTGATGCCGTCCAAAATCGCCGAAGTATATTTGGCTGCGGTGGCGGATCCTGTCGCCCGTACCGCAGATCGCCCAGCGACCGGAGCTCAGAGTCATAAACTTCCTTGGAATAAGAACCCCGAGGATCATTCGGAAGCCAAGTTCCGTAGGTGGTGAAAATAATGTGATAAGCGATGATCATACGAACCCCTATGAGGTTATCCTGAAAGACATTTCAATGTACGATAGTTTATCAAAATAAAAGAAGATGTCAACCACACGCCCCGAAGTTTTCATCACCGCCCCAATCTCGATAAAAGCACCGCTCCTGGGTTAGCGGCAGGACGGTACGTCCGCCTGGTCGTGACGAAGTCGCGATGGTTTTCGTCGTTCGTCGTTCACCGAGTTTTGAGGTTGGGGATTCCGAAAATATCGCCTAATGACTCATAAGCATAACGACAACAATTCCGACTGCGTCGGAACCAGGCGGACGTACCGTCCTGCCGCTAACCCAGGGACGTTGCTCTTGTTGCAGTTTGGGTAGTGATAAGGGGCGTTGCGTTAGTTTTGTCGCTATCTGGGCGGTGGAGTGTGACACCATACAGAATAACGGTCACTTTTTCCTCGGCGGGATTCACGGGCATTGGTTTCGCACGCCGTTTTCTCTTGCGATAGTCTCATCAGTAATCGACAATCGAAACGTCAGATTTTAACCTAATAATGAAATGAGGTCGCCGGTGAAATCTAGTGTGCCGATTATCCTTGCTGCTGTCGTGCTGGGCGCTGGACTGATGTTCTGCGTGGGTAAACTCATGCCCAACGGTAACGACTCCCCCCCGCCCGCAGGCAACCAATCCGGCGCCAATAACGCCAGTACTCCAAAGCTCCCGACAGGCTCGGCCGCCGATTCGTCATCGATAAAACTCGTTCAGGGCAAGCGGTATCGCATGATGATCGTTTCGGCTCGCCTGCCTGCCAAGAAGCTGACGGGCAAACCGTGGGACATGAACGCAGGGCTGCCCGATTGCTTCTTCATGCTACGAACGCCCGAAAACCAATACAAGTCGCAAAAGGTCAGCGACTGCCTGATCCCCAACTGGTCGGACAAATCACTGTCGGTCAGCGACCTGTGGTCAGGGCGGGTGCGAGTGGCCAACGAGGGCGCGGTATTTGTTTACGACCCGGCGGCCAACAAACCCATCACGTTGAATTTCATAGACAGTGACGTCGCCAGGAACGACACCATCGTAAACCTCGTATTCTCGATGAACCTCTTACAACCGGGATACACCGAATACAGAGCCTCATGCGCGACGAGATCCATTAGCATCAACAGCGACGAGCAGACCGACGCCCCCGAGATGCTCTTCACTATTCGTATCATTCCCGACGGAATCTAAACCGTCGCCGGGCTGATTGAACTATGGGCACACCAAATAAATCCATCAAAACCGACCCGCCGGACACACCGACGACGCCAAAGATCGTCCAGGCGGTTCCGTGGCTCGTCATTGTGTGCAGCATACTCCTTGCGGCCGGGCTTAATGCACCGGCGATGAAAATGCTGCCGACCGAGAACGCCGACGCGGCGGCAATTGAAGAACTCGGAAGCCAGGTCGACCGGATACTGGACGCCGTCGGTGTCCAGCCCGAAGGCCAGAGCATCTACACCCACATCAAAAACATCAGCGACCGCCCCCCGATTGTGCTGACGACCCTCTCGGCGATCCGCGAACTTTTTGACTCTGAAAACTACGTGGTGGGCGTTGGGATATTGTGCGGTTCGATGTTGTTCCCCTTCATTCGACTGGCGTTATTCCTGGTGCTGTTCGATCGCCTCCAGAAGGGCCAGCCCGTGCGACGCTGGATCGGCCTGACAGAAAGCGTAGCCAAATGGTGCCTGCTGGACGTGATGATTCTGGCGTTCGTAGCCGCGAGCTTCTCAACCCTGCCGCTGCACTATTCCGTACGCCTGCAATGGGGAGTCTACCTGACCGCCGGAGCCGTAATTCTCAGCATACTAATCCCCTGGTTATTAACATCACAAGCCCGCACCAAACACAACAAGCCCGAGCAAATCGAAAACGTTGAATGTGGGAGCCCCAACGCCTAGAGGCGTCTGCGGCGCAACATCGCCAGTCCACCCAGAGCCAGCAAGCTCATCGTAGCTGGTTCGGGAACCGTCGTGATGTTCACGTTGTCGAGGTTCAGGGTTTCGGTGGCTCCGCCGGTACGGGCGGTGAACGCAAAGCTGTACGCGTCGCTACCGGTGAATCCGGGAACGGCTACGTTGGTGAATATTGTCTCGAGCCCTGCGCCACGCTCAATCACCATGCTTGCCCCGCTGGTCGGGTTCCACGACAGCGTCATCGTCCCGCCAATAATCGACTGCCCCGCGCCGAGCACATCGGTATTCTGAAAGAACGGATCGGGCTGCGGCCCGCCGCCCAAACGCAATCCGAGATTGAATCCGTGCTCGGCATCGCCCACCCTCCAGGTATCGGCCTGGAACGAAATTTCGTTGTCAGCCCCCATCCCTTCCTCGGCCTCACCATATCCAGACTTATTAATGCCCCCAGTCCCGTCCCACGCCGGAATATCGCCATAGACAAAGCTGAACCCGTCGGCCGGCTCCATACCGCCAGCCGAGTCGCTCAAATCGAAATTAAACGTCGCGGTGAAACCCTGCGACGAATCAGCCAGCGCCGGGATACGGTAAACCGTCCGAGTGCCTGTGAGCAAATCGTCGGTCATCTGCAGTTGGCCGCCGGCAACCTGCCCCATACCGGCGTTATTGGAACGAATATCCGAACCGTCACCGAGAACGGTCGTCCCGTCGGCAACGTTAAAATCCTGAGAGTAGACATCAGCCCGCAGACCCCCAGCCAACGCCATAACAATACCAATACAACACACGAGGGTGATTTGAAATACGTTCATAGTCAGGCTCCTTGCTTCGACTCGAACTCGCCAAACAAGCTAATTGACAGGAACGCCCGCATCTGCGAGCGCATTTATCGACCGAAGCATTATATCCCACAATCCCGATTTTGTCAAGTCCCAAAATGACGTCTAATCAGTGTGTGACCAGCTTTCCTGCATGCAAGATTCTCATATTGTTCGGGGTATCGGGCGGTTTTGATTTCGACACAGAGGCTCAGAGGACGGCAACGGCAAAGGCGTTTTTTTGTTACGGCGAAAAAAACGACAACAGAGAAAGCAGAGAAACAGAGGACTGTGAGAGTCTGCCTCGTTGCCGCCTCCGTTCGCCGTTGCCGTAACACAATCTTTGCCTTTGCCGTTCTCTGAGCCTCTGAGTCTCTGTGTCGAAAAGTTGTTTAGTCGTTATGGAATTTCGTTTTCCAGTTCCAAGTCATGCGGCTTGACTGTTACCAGGACCTCGGTATATTCACCGCCAATGCCCTGGCTCAAATCGTCCATAGAGACAATATGAGTACGCAGACCGCTCGATTCAAAAATGTGATCGCATATGTCAAAACCCCAGTCAACTGTAACCAGCGACCTTCCATCCCCCACAGGATTACCGTGATATTGCTCGGGCTCTAAATGGATTATTTCGTTGTTTTCAATTCGCGCACGCACCTTTGAAGGCTCATCTTTGTTGACCAGGGGCACGGTGCAGATATGCATCCCGCCTGGTTTTAAGGTGCGGGCTATTTCCTTAAAAACCTTTGAAGGATGAAAAACATGCTCCAGCACGTCCTGGGTGATGTGTAAGTCGATACTTTCGTCCTCAAACGTAAGTGCTTCAAGGTTCTCGCAGCGAAACTTCCCCACCACGGCGCCGGGCTCCCGGTCAGGAAAATATTGTGAGGGGATATAATTTGAACACTCTTTGGAAATACGCCTGCTCGCCCCGCGCCTGCTCGGCGAAGATTCGTGAATAGTCAAGCTGCGCCAGTTCGGCAGGTACTGCTGAATAGTAAGCATCAAGGCCCGCTGGCGAGGAATACTGCCGCATTTCGAGCAACGATAATGATCCCGCAGCCATTGGTCATAAGCGGTGAAGGTTACGTCCTGGTCGCAGATGGGACAATGCCCGTCATTCTGAATAACCGGCGTGGTGTAAATCTTTTTGCTATTTCTGATTAGAGCCCGATATGCTCTTTTCATTTTGTTCACTAGTCTCAAAACATTATCTCCAGAACGGACATCCCCCAGAGTATAAACGGGGGCTGTTTCTATCCGCCAGTTTCAATTTGCGAGCACCTTGGCGTACAAACGCGCATCCGGCAGGCAAGAACGCCAACAATCCCATCGCACGTCTATATGAGCATATTGCACTTTAGAACTTTGAGATGAGCAAAACTGTGGTACAATCATTTCCCAGTGCTCGCAAAGGCCGACCCGAAGCGGTGTTTTCAGGCGGTAGAGCGCCTTGAAAGAGAATCAGTCATGAGTTCATCGGCAGCATCCAACAGACCGGGTAGTGTTTCGGCATCTGCATTATTGCCCGCACTCGAACCACTCGAACCGCGAATGCTGCTGTCGGCCGCCCCATCGCCCTTCGAGCAGGAGATGCTGTGGCTGATCAACGATATGCGAACCGAACCGGCCGACCACCTGGACCATTTTATCACCGGTTACGGTACGCCTGCGGCCTCGTCGGACGCCGATATTCACAATGCGTTGGATTACTTCGGCGTAGTCGGCGCCACGCTCCAATCAGACTGGGGAGCCCTTACTACCGTAGCGCCGCTGGCGTGGAGCCCGCAGCTTGACGACGCCGCTGAGTTCCACAGCCAGAACATGATCACCGAAGATAAGCAGGAACACTGGCTACCGCCCAGCCCGACACTTGGCGACCGGATCCTCGCGACTGGATATTCCTTTTCCAACGCTGGCGAGAATATCTTCGCCTACACGAAATCGGCGTTGCACGGGCACGCCGGATTCGTTGTCGATTGGGGCTACGGCACAGATGGCATGCAAGACCCGCCCGGGCATCGCAATAGCATTATGAACCCACTCTGGGTGCACACCGGGATCGCCTCGATCGCCGAAAACGACGATAATACTGATGTAGGCCCGTACGTGGTGACCCAGGATTTCGCCAGGCCATGGACGACCGACAGATACCTCGTCGGGACCATCTGGGCCGACGCCGACGCAAACGGAAGATTTGACGGCGGAGAAGGATTCGGCGGAGTTACCGTCACCACCGTCGGGACCACGACGCACAGCACAACCTCGTGGTCCGCCGGAGGGTATCAACTGCAATTGCCCGCCGGGACTTACAACGTGTCGATCTCCGGCGGAGCGTTCGAAGGCGTGCAGTCAACGCAAATAACGATCACCGACGAAAACGTAAAACTGGACGCAACCCCGCAGGACGTCGAAATCGCCGGTCGCCATATCTTCTACAACAACTCGGCTTGGGATGGGAATAATCCTGCGGCGAATTCAAATGACGACGCCGCCATTGCTCCCGACAAAATCGTCCTACTGCCCGAAGGCACAGTTTCGCCTGCGAATTACTCCAGTTACTCACGCGGTGTCAACGGGATCATGATTGACATAGACGGCCTGGACGCAGCGTACACGCCCCTGATTTCTGATTTCGATATCCGAATTAACGAGTCGCCCGGCACCAACGCGTGGGCGAACCTGCCGGCGGCAAGCGTGAATGTTCGTCGCGGCCAGGGCGCAGGCGGATCTGATCGCGTAACGCTCGTCTGGCCGGACGGAGCCATTGTTAACCGCTGGGCCGAAATCACTGTAAAATCCGACGCCAACGGCGGTGGATTGGGCCTTGCAAGCGACGACGTGTTCTACTTCGCCAGCGCCGTCGGCGATACTAACGGCGACCGACATGTTGACCAGAGCGACTACCAGACGCTTCTCGACGAATTTGCCCAGAGCGTAGGAAGCGTCTCGCCTGCAACCGACCTGAACGGCGACGGACATACGGATCTGGCTGATTTTGTAGTAATGCGAACGCACTTCGGCAATTCCGTCGCGCTGCCGACTTTCCCAGCCGCCGCCCCGCCGCCAACGCCGCCCCAGGCAACCGATACCGTTGACGAAACTCGCCCAGATTATGCGAAGGCTGCAAACGGCGCCCCATTGGCTCTTGTCGCACTGACATCGGTTGCGGACCTGCTGGCAGAATCGCCATCGCCGACCGGTTATCTCCCAGCCCCCCAGACGACATCAACGGGCAATGTGCTGCGTGCAGCAACAGCGGGCTATGACCAGAGGCCGCTAAGCGAAGACCCGGCGCCTGACGCAAACACTGACGACTTGCTGGCGGACATCCTCGCTGAATCGGCGCTGTCACTTCCGTTGTAGGCAGTTGCGCCAAATCACGAACGACACAACCGTCAACTCCAAACCTCAAAACTGATAATTTCTGGTATCGCAATTGAACTTCTTATACCATCAATTTTGACTATAGTGAGCAAACGCATCGGGCGCGGAGCCCAGTTGGTGCGCGGTTTGCGACTTATCCGAAATGTTCTAACAGAATGAGGTCAATGCTATGATGGCTCCTTCCTGTCATGTCCGTATCCAGGTGATTATTGGTGTTGTGATATGCGCGTGCGCCCAGGTGCTGCACGCCGAACCGGCCAGGCCAACTCTGATGCCCAAACCGGTTCAGGTTACAATCGCCGAGGGGCATTTTACTATAACACCGGCTACCAAGGTTCACTATACCGCAGGCGACCCGCGCCTGGTTGACGCTGCGGAATACCTGGCTGGACGTCTGTCCCTGGCGTTCGGTAAACAGATCACCGCCGCCCAAGCTGCGGGCGCTACGAAGCCTGACGGCGCGATCCTGCTGACCACAGCCGGCGCCGATGCGAAACTCGGAGCCGAGGGTTACTCGCTGACGATCGCCAAGAGCGGTGTCACCATCCGCGCTTCAAAAGCGGCCGGTGCGTTCTATGGCGGGATCACGCTGCTGCAACTCGCCCCGGTGGCGGCTTTCCGGGCGCCGGCGATGGTCGAAGGAGTGCTCGGAGCCAAGCCAAGCGTCAAGCCGCCGCGGCCTTGCGATGCACCGAACATCCCCAACGCCAAACCGGTTAGTTCGCTGAACGTTCCATGCGGTAGCGTTATTGATAAACCCAGGTTCCAATGGCGCGGATTGCTGATCGACCCGGCGAGGCATTTCTGGACGATTGACGAGTTGAAGCAGTATATCGATTACATGGCCCTGCACAAATTGAACTCGCTGCAAATTCATCTGACCGACCACCAGAACTGGTGTGTCGAGGTAATGAAACACCCTGCGTTAACGCCCGAAAAGCAGCTCAACAAAGCCGATCCGAAACGAATCGCCAATCAGACCTATCACAAACCGGCAAGGCGTTACTACACGCAAAAGGAACTCAAATCGCTGGTCGCCTTCGCGAAAAAACGCTTTGTGAACATCGTGCCTGAATTTGAAATGCCCGGCCATAGCGCTGCATTCCTGCGCGGTTGCCCCCAGTGCGGTTGCAGCGTCGATGGGAAACAAATGCGAGGCGGCGAGGTCTGCCCCGGTAAGGAGAAAACCTACCAGGTGCTGCAGGGAATGCTGGACGAAATGCTGGAGATTTTCCCAAGCCGCTACATCCACATCGGCGCCGACGAATGCGGCAAGAGACACTGGCGAAAATGCACCGATTGCCAGAAGCGAATGAAGTCCGAAGGCCTGACCGATGTGACGCAACTGCACGGTTATTTCGTCGGGCGAATGTCGAAGTATCTCCAGACCAAAGGACGCACGCTCGTCGGCTGGGACGAAATTCTCGAAAGCGGAGCCAAGGCCGGAGCGATCGGAATGTACTGGCGATCCGGACGGGCCGACAAGTTTGTCAAGATGGCCTCGGCCAACGGGCAGTACCTGGTGATGAGCCCGACGGCACATTGCTATTTCGACTACGTTCAATCACCGGACAAGAAGTCAGAGCCCGCCGGATTCGGGCGATCGATAATCACCGTGAAGCGAACCTACGAACTCGAGCCCATGCCCGACTACATTAAAAAGACCAACCCCAAACTCGTCCTGGGCGTCCAGGCGAACCTCTGGGGCGAACGGATGAAGAGTTTCCCACACATTCTCTACATGACCTACCCTCGCGCTTGTGCCCTTAGCGAAGTGGCCTGGTCACCAACCAAGGGACGCAACTACGCCGAGTTCCACGCCCGCTTGCTCAAGCATCTCAAACGACTTGACGCCGCGGGGATTAACTATCGCCAACCGACCGCTGTAGACAAACCGAAATAATAATCCGGAATATAAGACGAAAATGAATCGTAAAGAAAGACTTATGGCCACGTTGCGGGGTGAGCCTGTGGACCGGCCGGCAGTGAACTTCTATGAAATCGGCGGGTTCGATGTGGACCCGACCGATCCGGACGAGTTCAATATCTACAACTCGCCATCGTGGGCTCCGCTGCTTCAACTGGCCGAGGACCACACCGATCTGATCCGAATGCGACCCCCTGTGCTAACGCCAACGTCCGACAATCCGCGCGACGAATTCTTCAGCCGGGAGACCACTCTGGAAAACGGTTCGAGATTCGTTCGCACTACGCTAAAAATCGCCGGGCGCGAAATGACCTCGCTTACCCGGCGCGATCCGGACATCGACACCATCTGGACGGTCGAGCATTTGCTGAAGAACATCGACGATCTGAAAGCGTTCCTGAAACTGCCCGACGAGGTGTTTGATTACACCGCCGATATCACCGGGCTCCGAGAGGCGGAAGACCAGGTCGGCGATCGCGGGATCGTTATGGTGGACTTTCCAGACCCGCTGTGCGAAGCCGCTGAGCTGTTCAGCATGGCCGACTATACGATAACGGCCATGATGGAGGAGTCCCTCTTTCGCAGACTGCTGGACAAGTTCGCCGGTCCTCTGTGGCGTCGCACCGAGCAGGTGGCCGCTGAGTTTCCCGGACGATTGTGGCGAATCTACGGTCCGGAATATGCATGCCCGCCG
>JABGPF010000091.1 GCA_018645065.1 Phycisphaerales bacterium | reverse complement strand
GATACGATCTGCTTTAACCAACCTGATCGATGCTCCTCTGTTGTTACAAGTGATGTGTTCGACGACTACGGCGCCACCGCTTCGGTGCTCGACGCATTTGCAAAACTGAACTCCGCAGGACCAGAGTGTCTGTTCTTCGCGGTTGGAAACGGACCGGCTGAGGGAATGCTCAGAAAACACGCGGAAAAACTTGGACTCTGCGAATCGCTTACATTCGTCGATAGGCTCGACAGCAGGCAACTTGCCGGTGTCTTGAAAGCCGCTGACATCTACGTATCACCACGCGGCGCCAGCGGAATCAATCTGGACGCATTGTTGGCGATGGGCTCTGGCGCCGCGGTTTTGGCGCCGGAAGATCATGTCTCAGACTTCCTGATCGACGGTCAGACCGCCGCCATGTTCCGCTCAAGAGACTCAAAGGATATCGCCCAGCATCTTGGCGAACTTTTGAACGATCACGAAAGGGCGATTGAGCTGGCCGGCGGGGCCTTGAAATATCTCGCCGAGCATCATCGGCCCTGGTCGGCGGTCAAGCAGACCTCCGACGCATACCACAGCGTACTGGCTGGGTGTGCGAATCAAACCTCGGTGCATATTTAGCTTATCAGGCTTTCAATTCCACGCCGAATTCTTCGAGCAAGTTGGCCAGTGGTTGGCGGCAAGGCTCGCTCAGAGGCGTCATTGGCAGTCGCAGTTCGTTGCGTATCATTCCGGCCATCGCCATTGCTGCTTTGATGGGTATTGGATTTGTCTCGGCGAACATGCCTTTGAACAGGCGGAAAAGCTTCTGGTGCATTTCTCTGGCGACGGTAAAGTCATCTGCTGCGATCGCATCGCACAGGCTGCGAACCGGTCCGGGCAGGATATTCGCCAGCACGCTTATTACGCCCTTTGCTCCAACCGAAGCCAGGGGCAGGGTCAGCGAATCGTCGCCCGAAAGTATGGTGATGTCGCACGCGGAGGCGATTTCACTGGCCAGATCGAGCTTTCCGGTAGCTTCCTTGATCGCGACGACTGGTCCGATATCGTTGTACATCGTGACGATTGTTTCGCATGTCATTTCGATGCTGGTTCGTCCGGGTATATTGTAAAGCACGATCGGCAGATCGACGTCGCCGATGCGTTTCATGTGTTCGATCATCCCGTGCTGCGTCGGCTTGTTATAGTAGGGGTTTACTATCAGGCAGGCGTCGGCTCCGGCGTCTTTGGCTCGCTGGGTGAGCCTGACGGCTTCTGAAGTTGAGTTCGATCCTGTTCCCGCGATAACGGGGACGCGTCCGGCGACCTGCTTGATGGTGAATTCGATAACTTCACCGTGTTCGATGTGGCTTAGCGTGGGTGATTCACCGGTGGTTCCGCACGGGACTATGCCCTGGGTTCCGCCTTCGATCTGAAATTCTATAAGTTTGCCCATTGTCTCGTAGTCAACTTGCCCGTCGGCGAACGGGGTTACGATGGCGACCATGGATCCGTGCAGGTTTTGCGTATTAGTCATTGGAGAAGTCTCTCGTCTGTTGCGTGTTGAATAAAAACAATTATCGTGTCGAATGCTACACCGTAAGAGGGCTCAATGCAACGTTCTTGGTCAGGAAACCAGTCGTTTCATTTCCGAAACGGCGTATTTTATACCAGTGAACATAGCTCTTGCTATGATCGAATGCCCTATGTTGAACTCGCAGAATCCCTGCATTGCGGTTATCGGTTCGATGTTCGTGTAGGTTAGTCCGTGTCCGGCGTGGACGATCAGCCCGGCTTCGAGTCCGGCGTGGAGACCGGTTTGGATCGCTTCGATTTCGGCGGTGATTTCGGTGGGGTCAGGATTAGATCCGTTTGTTCCGATGCAGGCGTTTGCATAAGCTCCGGTGTGTATTTCGATCGCTTCGCATCCGGCGTCGCGAGAGGCGATTATCTGCTCGGGCACGGGGTCTACAAACGCACTGACAACCACCCCGACCTGGCGAAGCGCTTGCGTGACTTCTGCGATTCGATCGGCATGCGCCACCACGTCCAAGCCGCCTTCTGTCGTAATTTCCTGGCGATTTTCCGGTACGAGCGTTGCCTGGGTCGGCGCCAATTCCACCGCGATGGCGACTATTTCCGGATCAAGCGACATTTCCATGTTCAACTTGCAAGTCACCGTTTGCTTCAGGAGCCTCGCGTCGCGATCGCATATGTGCCTTCTATCTTTGCGCAGGTGGAAGGTAATGCAGTCTGCGCCGCCGAGTTGCGCCTCAGCCGCCGCCCAGACAGGGTCGGGTTCTACGGTCATGCGAGCCTGCCTGACCGTCGCTACGTGATCAATATTTACGCCTAAACCGGCCATAATGGTCTCTCCGGTCCGATCGAGACGATTCAGGAATCGGACGGGACAATTGTCGTCAGAAGCGGCGCCCCGGTCAAGGAAGGAGTTTCGTTGAGCGCAAAAAAAAGAGACGAGACGCAAGTTGCTCAGACCTGCGTCATCGCCCTTTGCCTGTGGTGAAAAACCTCGCCCGCTAAGGCAAGACCGTGATGAGTGGGAAGCTTCAAAGGAGGAGAGAAGAAGCTGTCCTGCAGGCGCTCAACTCCGCAGGCCCAATCTCATATTGGAAATTTCACCACGAGAGAGAGTCTCCATACGCGTGCCGGTTTGGAAGGAGGAAAAGAACCGCACACACGAAAGACTCCCGTTTCAGATGGCGCAAGACGGTTTGATATCCGCAAGCGAACAAGCAAGCAGGTGTTTTACACAAACCGGCGTCGGCGCCAATAGGTTTCGTGTCGTTATTCAGTTTTAAATTTTTCGTCGTGTCGTATTGTTATCCCGGACCGGCCGGGGTTAATATCAAAGGCAGCGAGACACAAGTTGCTCAGACTTGTGTCATCGCCCTTCGCCTTTGACGGAAATTTTCACCGCTAAGTGCCGCTGTGGTGAGACGCTTCAAAGGAGGAGAGAAGAAGCTTCCTGCAGGCGCTCAACTCCGCAGGCTCAACCAACAACAAAAAACTTCCGTCGATAGAGAGTTGTGTATTTCGGCGTTGGAAGAAGGAGGAGGAATTTCCATACGCCTACACAAGACTCTCGTTTTAGGGATGGCTTGCATGATCCACATGCCGAGCAAACATCAAGCATCGGAGCACATCGAGCCATCTACTTTTTCATCACTCTTAATCGACAAGCATTTTCGGCATTGTACGTCATCTATCGTTATCCCGATTAGATCGGGTTCGTTAGTAAGGGGGAGCGAGAGGCAACCAGCTCACAGTTGCCTCATCGCCCTTCGCCTTTTGTAGAGATACCCTCGAGAGACTTTCCACTCCTCTGCTGGATTTTGAACGACGAATCATTCAAAACCCGTCGACGGGCTATGACCTCCGTCAACACGCAGTTGGTAACCAAATACCTCTACACTCCCAGAAGCACCAAGCGATACTGATCTAAACGTCTGGAGGGATCAGTTTAACGCAGGCTATTAACTCCGCGTCACATCGCCCTTGGAGGGGCTCCTGCTTTTCGCTACATCGCCCTGCCATTCCCAGCGAAAACCCTCCGGTATCCACTGGAAAAATCAATGTCCCATCCATTTCCGACCGCTCAAAAACTCAAGCTGCCGGACTGTCAGTCCGGTCCGATCGCAAAACTGCGATTTGAACCAAATCTGAACACTGTCCGCTATAAGCCTGGTGGACGAAGTAAAACGCTCCGCCAACCCTGGCTGCTAGTTCATGTCTGCCCGCCCCGAATTCACCAACAACCGCTTTTGCTGCACGCGGTTGATATCTCTCCAACCAGCACAGCGTATCGGTAATCGGTTCCGAGAACGCACGGTCAATCAAAATGAACAAGTCTATCTCGCCAGCCGGCGGATTGAGCCTCAGTTCAGTCTGACTATTGTACGTAAGCAGACTACCTGTATTAAGTTTTTCCAACTCCGCCGCTATCGGCGTCGCGTCGCTCAAGTTCGCACATACTGCTACAATGCGCGGACTTTCGCCTTTGCGCGGCCCGTAGGCCGACCATTTTTTAGACACCCTCATGTCCACAACAGGCTCCTCGGTCAAATTCCCTTTAAGGCTCACTCGGTTCAACTGCGTATCGACGTCATCGCGCCGCAACTTCTACAGACAACCCCTCGCCTGTACAAAATCGCTAACGCAGACTAATTGAAGCATGTTGTACGGAAGAAAACATCCACCGCAAAACACATTCCAGAATTTGCCAACCTCCGGCAAATAAAACTGAACATCGGTCTCCAAATAAGACACTCGCCTCAATTTCACGTCCCTACACGGTATGTATATAGCAATCGTGGCGCCAAAACGGACTGTATACACAAATAAAAACAATGTTTTTTATATCCGTCTATGTGATATAGAGTTATGACTTGCAGGATAATTCCGCCTCCGTAGCGTCCTCCCGACGCGTGTCGCATGCTGCGCCGCAATGTGCGACAGCGGCGCAGCATAGAGCATCATTCAGTGTAGCATGCGACAGTAGCAGAGGGGCGGTTGTGGCGCCATCGATGCGGAAATTCGGAGTTGAGTACTTGAACTTCACCGAACAACTGCTACCATATAAGGGTGCTGGGCGTCTCTCGGCCAGGGCTTCTCGGTACGGACGGAGCAGATTATGAACGATGGTGAAATCAGTGAGCGGGGCGATGGGTCCACAAACGGGAAGGGATTTTTCTCACCGTTGACCAATGTACTTCTAAGCCGACGCCTGCGCCCGCTCATAATTCTTTCTATTTATTGTTTTCTAATATTTCCCATATTCCGAGTTGCGGTGTTTCTGTTCAGCCGGGAGGCGGTTCAGCACACCACGGTCTGGGAGATCGGGGTCTGTTTCGCTTATGGTTTCCAGTTCGACGCCATCATAGTCGGATACACCTTGCTCCCGTTGGTCCTGACACTGGGGCTGGCGCGGGCGACTTCCTTTTACAACAAGGCGTTTCGGCGTACAGTAACTATCTATGTACTGGTTGTTATGACTCTGGTGCTGGTGCTGGAAATTGTAAACGTGGTGTTCATGACAGAATTCCGACGCCGGATGAACTGGGCGTCCATCAGCTATTCCACCCATCCGCGAGAAGTCGCCCGACACGTATGGGAGCAGTATAACATCTGGTTGTTCCTGCTCGTACCGTTAGTCACCGGGGGCGGTTATCAGGTGTATCGCATATTGATACGCTATTGCTGGTATGGAAGATTGACGCTCAATTCGCAAACAAAACGCATTGTCCTGACACTGGCGATGGCAGGGGTATGCATCCTTGCCTGCCGCCCCACATTAGGGCGTTTTCCGCTTCGTCCCGGATCGGAGGAGCATTCGTCCAACAATCTGGTCAACCAGAACTCCACAAACACGATTTTTTCGCTCTACCACGCAGGCAAGTCGCTTCTTGAGGACGGCCTGGACGAGCGGAAGTTCTACGACTTACCGCAAGCCGAAGACGCCCAGCAGACGGTCGCGGCGATGTTGTTCCAGGAAGGCGATATCCCCGCTCCAACACCGGGCAGACCTCTGCGGCGACGAGTGACCACCGGGCGGAAGATGCGTGACCTGAACGTGGTTATCATAATCATGGAAGGCCAAGCCAACGATCCGGTCGGAGCACTGGGCAACAGCGAAACCCATACCCCGGAACTGGACGAAATCTGCGCCAGCGGTATGTTTTTCTCACAGTTGTACGCCACAGGCGCCAGAACCTCACGCGGACTTACCGGCGTGTTGGTTGGGCACCCCGACCTGGGCGGAAGAACGCTTCTTGAACGCCAAGACGCCTTGGGCGAGTTCCAGACGCTGCCCGGAACATTCGCCGCTCGCGGATATCGCACCATGTTCATAAATGGAGGCGATCCGAATTTCGATAACATGAAAAACTTCCTGACCGCAGCCGGGACGGAGACCATTGTCGGGCAGGAAGAGATCGGTTTGCAATACGCCGGAACATGGGGCGTGCCCGATGAGATGATCTTCGCCAAGGCGCACGATATGTTTATGGCTATGGGCGAGGAGAAATTCTTCGCCGCGATCCTCACCGTCTCAAACCACACTGCGTATAAAATCCCGCAAGGGCGAACGGAAATGCTGCCCAACGACTCCTCAAGAAACAAAATGCTGAACGCCTATCGCTATGCCGACTGGGCGATCGGTGATTTCTTCCGCCAGGCACGCCAGGCTCCGTATTTCAAGAACACGCTGTTTATTCTGGTCGCAGATCACGGACACGGTGAACTCCTCCAGGCCAGCAGGGCGATAGACGTTCCGGGTTACAGGCTTCCGTGCGTATTCTATGCGCCGGGCATCATATCGCCCAGACGAATTTCAACGATCGCTTCGCAAACCGACATAGCGCCGACTTTGCTGGGAGTTATGGGCGGAACGTACGAACACAGCTTTATCGGACGGGATATTCTACGCGTGAAATCTGGCGACGGATTTGCTCTACTGCATGAGGACAGGCACCTTGCTTTCCTCAGATCGGGGCGAGCGATTGTCACCGGCCCGATTAATAGAAGAAGAAAACCGAGAAGCGTACCTGAAATGTTTGACGTAAATGATTACGATATGCTCCCGATACCGAGTGAACAACTCGACGCCGGTGAAACCGAAGACATGCGACGCGATATGCTGTCGCTTTACACCATTGCACTACAGCAATACCTGAACGTAAAAAAGAAAGGAAATTGAATTGGGCATAGAGGAATTTATTCGTGACATCCCGGACTTTCCCAAGCCGGGAATCGCTTTCAAGGACATCACGCCGCTGCTCGGAAATATCGACGCGCTGCGACAGTGCATTAAGCAACTGGCCGATCCGTATCGCGACAGCGGTGTTGAAGTTGTCGTCGGAGTAGAGGCCAGAGGATTCATTTTCGGGTCCATGCTGGCCGACGAACTGAACGTCGGGTTTGTACCGATCAGAAAACCGGGCAAGCTGCCGGCAGAGACCATCTCAGAGAGTTACGAGTTGGAATACGGGACCGATACAGTAGAAATTCACGCCGACGCGATCGCACCGGGACAGAAGGTCCTGATGTGCGACGATCTTATCGCCACAGGCGGTACGGTTGAAGCGGCTTGTAAACTCGTCCAGAAACTACAGGGCGATATTGTCGGCGCGGTCTTTGTGGTCGAATTGAGTTTCCTGCCCGGACGAGCCAAACTCGAAGCTCTGGGCGTTGCGACCCATAGCCTGATGGATGTGTCCGGCGAATAACCTCCCGTCACATTGCGACTAATATATTAAAGCCCGCAGACATCGATCTGCGGGCTTTAATCGTGGTTTGGCGTATTGCTGTTTTATTTAGACGCCGCTTCTATGCGTTGTCGGATATATGTCGCGCGTGCTTCTGCGCGATCGAGAGGCTCTAATTCTCGCCCAAGCATTTTTTGCAGGTGTGCCGGTTGGGTCATCAAGAGCAGTTCGTTCACTGTCGCGATGTCCAGTTCGTCGCATCGACCCATCGTCACGCCCATCCTAATGAGTGACAGGAGGTACATTGTTTCATCGGAACTGATAAGCATCGCCGCCTTCAGAACCGCCAGCGACCGCTGAACTCGATCGTCGATGGCGATGGGGCGTTTTGTCAGCAGTACGTCGCGTGCGCGGCGTTCATAGTCAATGATATGCGGGAGGGTGTCGACGCAGAATTCCTGTACGATTTGGTCTTCGGCTTTTCCGAGCGTTGTCTGATTGGATATCTGGAAGAAGTCGCCGGTGGCTTCTGTGCCTTCACCGTAAAGCCCCCTGATAGCCAGCCGCATATCGTGTGCGGCGCGGAATACTTTTTCGATCTCGCCCGTCATTTTCAACGCCGGCAGGTGCAGCATAACGCTGATTCGTAGTCCGGTGCCCACGTTTGTAGGGCATGCGGTCAGGTATCCGTATTTTCGGTGGAAAGCAAAATTGAGCTTTTCCTCCAGTGTGTTATCGGCTCGGATAGTTTCCTCGACCGCCTGTTCGACCGCCAGTCCGCTGCGAAGCACTTGCAGGCGGAGGTGGTCTTCTTCGTTGACCATAATCGCCAGTGTTTCGCTCGGGCTGAACGCCACACCGCGCGGATGGGCTCCGCGGGCGTGTTGACGCGAGATAAGGTGCCTCTCGACCAGCAGGCTGCGATCGATTTCGCTACAGTTGGCGATATCGAGATAATGCGTGTCATCCGCGACGTCCGATTGAATAATGCAGTCTCTGAGCCGCTGCTGAATATCGTTTTTTTGTTCGTCACTACAGCGGCTGAGGAAGGGCATGCCCGCCAGGTTTCTCGCCAGTCGTACTCGCGACGAGATAACCACATCGCTCATGTGCCCATTACCCCTAAGCCATTCAGTGGGGCGTTTTGCCATATCCTCAAGGTTCATGAGTTTTCAATCTCCTTGATCTGATCTCTGATCGCAGCGGCGTGTTCGTAGTCTTCAGCCGCAACGGCGCCTTTGAGTTCGGCCCGGAGTCGCAATATTGCCGCTTGGCGTTTTTGGGCTTCGTCGGCTCTGTAGGGCACTTTTCCGATATGCTGTGTCGCGCCTTCCTGAGCGCGTTCTATCACGCTGGCCAGGCCATCTTCGAAAACGTCGTAATCGTTAGGGCAGCCCAGTAGTCCGTCTTCCCTGAAGTCGGAAAACGTCATTCCGCAGACATCGCATTGCAGTTCAGAGGTCGGTTCGGCGACACCAGACTGGAGCACGAAGTCTTCCAGCAGTTGCCCGATAGGGACCTCTGACTGGATAGTTATTCCGTCGGTCGAGGCGCAATTCTGGCAGAAATGCTTCTCGATCTTATCACCGTCGACGATCTCTGTAAGATGTATCGTCGCGGGCTTACCGCACTTGTCACATTTGAAGTTCATAATTCTCGCTAAGACATACTATGCGTCCGCATCCTCAGGGTCAAGTGCATAACGGCGTGGCAATTGGCAATTGGCAACTGGCAATTGGCGAACGTCAACGGCTAAAAGCAACGATGAACGGCGGGAAACAACGACGAACGGCGGAAGTCAGATGTCACCACGTCGTTGCTTTTCGTCGTTATGCCGTTGTTTTTCGCCGTTGCCAGTTGCCAGTTGCCAACTGCCAATTGCCAAGCCGTTACGGATAATATGATGCTGTGCATCCGGGTGCTTCGGTTACTGAGACGCGGTATAGTGTTCCCTGGCCCGCTAATTTCATCCAGAGTTGGCAGGCGATCCATGCCGCTACATTCTCAGCCGACGTCGTGGCGTCGTTAAATGCGTCCAGCAGGTTCAGGTCCTGGTCGTTAAGTTGTGCGGCGATTGCGTCCATCGCGTCCTGAACTTCCAGGAAATCGATTACGACCCCCATTTCATTGTCGATATTATCGCTCCGAAACGCCGCTTCCGCCCGCCATGTGTGCTGGTGAGGATCCTCGAACTTCCCCTCGCCGAGCGGCAGGGCGTGGGCGGCTGAGAAATTTACTGAAACGCTGACTTCGTATGTGCTCATTATTGATTGTCTATTCGCGCTCGCACGCTGTCGAGAATGTTCATGTAGTTGATGTAGGCCTCGTAGGGCGATTCATACGGGTTAAAATATTTGTGTACGTCTCCGTCGTCGAAACATTTGGTGCACATGTAGTAGAAATGGTCCGACGACTGCAGCAGGCGCCACTGGTGGATTAGTTCTTCGTCGCCGCTGTCGAGTATTTCTCCAGACATCGCGTTGATGTCGTGCAGGGCGTTGGCCTGCATGCTGTTTCCGAGCCATGCGGAAATATCGCGTTCGGTGTCCGCCCATGAGATCATGTGCGGTACGTCCATCTCACCGGCCGACGGGTATCGCTGGACGGCTTGGGATATCGTGAGGAAGTCGTTATCGCCCGCTTTTTTAATTTCGCCAGGCAGGGCGCGCAGGAAGTCGAATATTCCAGTATCGGCCCACTGGTGTTCACCGAACGTTTCGTAGTCCATGAACAGGTTGCAGACGTACCCGTTTCCGTTTCCCCGGCTGATCCAACTGGCGAATTTCTCCGCCGTCAAAGGCCACTCAGGCCAGGTTCGGTTGGAAAAACGAAACGCGATATCGTCGCTAAGCCGATAGTTTTTCAGCAGGATGTGCATATCGGGGCAGTTTGGCGGATGGTACAGGTAGTTAGGGCTCCGATAACCCAGAATGTGATCGGCGCCTTCGGTCAGAATAGTTTCATAACCCATGTCCTGCACGACGCGAGCGACATCGTTGTTGTACGTCAGTTCGGTGTTGCGGAATACTTTTGGCTCCTGCCCGAACAGTTCGGATATCAGGCGGTGGTGCTTTTGGGTCTGCGAGATAAATTCCGGGCGATTGTAGAGAAATATCAGGCTGTGGTAGTAAGTTTCGGCGATGAACTCGACGCATCCGGTGTCGGCAAGGCGTTTGAAGCTGTCGATAACATCGGGGCGCCATTTCTGCAACTGCTCGATAATTGTCCCGGTAATCGAATAGCTAACTCGGAACTCGCCTTTGAACTGTTCGATCAGGTCGAGAATCGCCTGATTGGCGGGCAGGTAGCATTTGTCGGCGACCTTGGAGCATATCTCCTGATTGGCCTGGTCGTCGAAGTAGTTGGTGTCGGTATCAAAAATCGTGTACCGCCTGAGGCGGAACGGTTGGTGCACCTGAAAATAAAAAACTACTGACGCCATACCCTACTTTATCACCCTCAGCCGCCCGACGCCACCTCTTGATAAATATTGCCCAATTCTTTTGCACTATCCAGCCAAGACAACTTCTGCACTTCTATCTGCCCGTGCTGACGCAGAGTACGCTGAAGAGGGTCGTGGCGCAGAACGGCCAGGATCTTGTTGGCCATGTCGTCGGTGTCCCAGAAATCGACCTTCAACGCGTGAGTCAATATCTCAGAAACACCTGACTGTTTGGAGATTATTACCGGCACGTCGTGCGAGATCGCCTCCAGCGGCGCGATCCCGAACGGCTCGGAAACGCTTGGCATTACGTACAGATCAGCCATTTTGAACACGCGGGCAACATCATCGCCACGCAGGAAGCCGGTGAACGTTACAAACCGCCCGATGCCCATGTCGGCAGCGAGTTTTACGCACGCGTCGATCATGTCGCCGCCGCCGGCGATAATGAAACGAACATTTTCAAACCTGCTAACAACTTTAGTAGCCGCCTCCAGGAAATATCTCGGTCCCTTCTGGAGCGTAAGACGCCCGAGGAACAGGACTATCTTCTCGTCCTGCCTGATCGGGGCTGGAACGTTCGAGACATGATTGTTCGCAGCGGCCACCGCGTTGTAAACCACGCTGACCTTCCCCGGATCGACCTGGTAGCGGGAAATCGCGGTCTCGCGAGTCAGGTAGCTAACGCAGATCACACGCCGCGCCGCGTGCATCCCGGTTCGTTCTATCTCGTATATCTGCTGATTAACGTGCTCGCCCGCGCGATCAAATTCCGTGCTGTGGACGTGCACAATCAGCGGTTTACCGGTAGCTGCCGCCACGGCCTGACCGGCGGAAAATGTCATCCAATCGTGTGCGTGAATTACGTCAAACTCTTCATGCGCCGCTAGTTCCAACGCCAGGCGAGCGTATTTCTGAACCTCGGTCATCAAATCTCCACCGTAATGCTCACCGCTACTATTGGGCTCCACATTGTTGTGGGAATCGTCTGTCCCACCCAGGCCGGGCAAACTCTGTCCCAACGACTGGATGTTCCCCGACGCCTCTTGCGGCGCGTCCTGAAGCGACCGGACAGGGCGTTGGCCCGTAGGTTGGGGTTGCCGATACGGTTCGAGGCGAGCATCGACCTGCCGAAGGTCCACGTGCGATACGGTTTGTTCACCCGGGGCTTGGGTTTGCTGGGTTTGCGATTCGACTGCCTGAACCGCCGGTCGGTTAAGGAGCGGAAGAGTTGCCGGGCTTTGGAGCTTAACGTGGCTGTCGGTATCGACGGGCACCGCGGTCGGAACGACGAAAACTACGTCGACACCGATCTCGTCCAGGCCCTTAGTCAGACCATGGCAGGCTGTTCCGAGCCCGCCGCTGATATGAGGCGGAAACTCCCATCCAAGCATAAAGACTTTCATAACTTCTCCCCAAATCCACCATGCTACGCCATAAAACGCAGCGGCGGTCAAAGATATCGGGCACGTGTTCGTTCAGGCTGCATTATATACATTGAATTTCGCGGGGCAAGTACTGCCGCTCAAATACCGCAACTTTTCAGGACTTAGCCCCCCCAAGCCGATGGACAGTTGGCGATTCGCAGTGATTACCCCAACTTCCGCAGGACTCGCTGGATCGCATCGTATTCATTACGCATTTCTTCGAGTTGCTGGTGATGGCGATCGATTATTTCATCGGGCATTTGCGACAGGAAGTCCTCGTCGTTCATGCGCTCGCTCAGGACCGCGATTTGCTCGTCGAGCATTTCCAACCGCTGACGCAGCAGTTCCAGGCGGTCGCTTTTATTGGCAGGGGGGTTCAGAACCGTATCGAGCACATCCTGGGCTACGTAGATCGGCGTCTCGGACGCCACGCCGACGGCGATTGCATCCGAAGGTCGAGAATCGATCTCCACTGCCCCAGAGGTCGTCATTAAATGCAGCGTCGCTATAAACGTGTGATTACGCAACTCGCTGATAACTATCTTCGTAAGTTGGGCGCCGAGCTTTTCGATCACATTGGCCAGCAGGTCATGAGTCATCGGGCGCGGGGTTTGGATATCCTTAAGGCGTCGATCGATAGCGATCGCCTCGGTCGTTCCGATCATAATCGGAAAACCGCGGTCCCCACCAACTTCGCGTAGAAAGATCACCTGCTGATCACCCAGCTCGGTGATAATCACCCGCGATAATTCCATACGTACGTCCATCAGATTCCTTTCTGTACGAACAAGTTATTCTACGCATCCAATTGCGCCTATGCAACAATTGACTTACGGTGTTGGTTGAATCTGCCGGCGTGAGAGGCTACTTGTTCGATTTGAGTTGTGTTTTCAATTTAGCCCGACTGTTCGCCAGCGCTGCACTGAGCTTCTTAGAGGTACTGACCAGGTCGCCCATGAGTTCGTTCAGTATCTTGAAATCAGCATCCGTACCGGGATTGTGCTTGGATATGTGATCGATCATGTCCTTGTTCTTGTCAGCGACTTTCAGTGAATGGGTAACGCACGCTGCAGTATTGGCTTTGAACTCATCCCATACCTCGGTGTCGGGTCCCGTCATTTGATCGAGATGATCAAAAGCGAACTGTAGACTTTTCGCCATTTGATCTCGCTGGCCTCTCATAGCGTCAACGTCGACTTTCTTCTTCTCGAAATACTGTTGAAGACAGATGTTGAGTTTCCGTTCCTCTTTACCGGCCATCTCAAGCGATGCGCTGAGTTCAGGGCCGATGTGAATTTCGTCATCACCGCCAAAAAGGGAGAGTGCCTGGCAAACGCCAAGTATCAGAACGAGGGCTACAATAACAAACATTTTGTTCATGGAATGTCCTTTGTGAATCTGGTGCGGTCGTTGCTCGCTACTTTTTCTTTTTCTTCTTGCGGGCGTCGGGGTGCGACGGAAAACCGCCCAAGTACGGATATTCATCAAACTTGTCGCCTCCGCCGATCACTCGCGGATCTCCGGTGAGCTTCAAGTTCTCCATCAACTTCGCGGCGAGCGTCTTTTTGATCTCGGCGTATTTGGGGTCGGCGGCAACGTTGTTTAACTGCTCGGGATCCTTCTTGCAGTCGTACAATTCTTCCGCTGGGCGTTTGGCGAAGCACAAATCCCAGGACTTTTTGACCGCGGCGTCTTTGTCCTTGTTATCGCAAATGTACGATTTGGTGGGTCCGTTGTCACAATCGGCCAACCATGCGCCGTATTTTCCAGCTTTTTCCCAATTCGGCGTACCGCTGGGCCAGAGGTCCGGTTTGAAGTTACGTATATAAAGATACCCGTGTATTCGGATCGCGCGGCATGGATATCCGCTCAGGTCTCCTTCCTGCCCGGGGCAGTGGCGTTCCTTACCGAACATGGTGAACTCGCGTTTCTTCGGTTCGAGGATCCCTTCCTTCTCGCTTTCCAGTAGGCTGACCAGGCTCTTGCCTGTCATCACCTTGGGTATCTCGGCCCCGGCGGCGTCCAGGAACGTCGGGCCGATGTCGCAGAAGCTCACGAAGTCGTCGACTGTTCTACCGGGCTTTTTGATGTTGGCTCCCCAGCGAATCGCAAGCGGCACGCGGGCGCCCGAATCGTACAGGTTGGCTTTGCAGCGCGGGAACGGCATGCCGTGATCACCGGTCATCACGATTATCGTATTTTCCAACTCGCCGATCTCTTTCAGCTTGGCGATAGCTTTGCCCACGTCGCGGTCCCATCGTTGCACTTCGTAGTAATAGTCCGCCACGTCGCCCCGAACTTCCGGGCTGTCGGGGAAGCATTCGAACAGTTTGATCTTGCTCAGATCCATCCCGCTTTTGGCGCCGGAGCCCTTGGCGTACCCGCGGTGCGGATCGCTTGTCCCGAAGAAGAAGCAGAACGGTTTGTTCTTATCCCTGTCGGCCAGGAACCCATTAAAACCCTTTTTATGCGGCGTGCCTGCGGGGTGATCCTTCCATCCGCTCAGCCTGCCGGGCCCCCAGCTTTTTCGCCAGGATCCTATCTCGTAACCTGCGGCTTTTAGCTGCAGTGGGTACGTCGGCGTTTTCGGGTCGAGCGTGGACCACAAACTGGCGCCAGGCCCCAGGCGCCAGTGATACTGACCGGTGAGCAGAGCATTGCGGCAGGGCGTGCATGACGGCGACGAGATATACGCATTGGTGAACAGAACGCCTTCTTTGGCGATATTGTCGAAGTTGGGCGTCTTGACCACCGGGTCACCGTAGGCTCCGGCGTGAGGCCAGCCCCAATCGTCGGCAAGTGCAAACACAATATTGGGACGCTTTTCGGCCTGGGCTGCTCGAGCGGTCAAACTCACGCTCAATACGCCCAGTGAACCGACGGCTGCGGTCTTCATAAAGTCGCGACGTTTCATCTGGTGGTCTCCTGTTAGTGAACACAGCCTGAACTACACCCCGAATGAGGTTGTGTTGCAGGTGGTGATTTGATGTTTTTGATCGCCTCAGCCGCCGCCTGACGAACCGTCTGGTCGGCGTGTTTCATCGCCTCGGTAAGTGCGGGGATCGCATCCGTCGCCGGTGGGGTGATCCTGCCCAACGCCTCGGCTGCGTACATTTGCACATCCGACGGGCCTGGCCCGTTTGTCACCACGTCCACCAGTGCGGATACGACTTTCTTGTCTCCGTGGCTTATCTTACTCAGTGCGAACGCAGCCATCCCCCGAGTCTCCTTATCGCCTTGGGTCAACAACGCCAGCAGGGCGTCGGTGGCCTTGGACGCCTCATGCCCTATTATCGACAGGGCAAACGCCGCTCGCCTATACTTGGCGGTTTCCTTGTTCTCGAACACTTTCAGCAGCGGATCAATCGCAACCGCTCCCATTCGCCCGACATTCTGGGCCGCAGTATCGGCTACTCTGTTCTCAGCGTCATCAAACATTTTAATAAGCGCCGAGATCACCTGGTCAGATTTGGCTCGAATTTTGCCCAACGTGAACACCACAAGCGCCCGGGATTCGGCGTCGTCGGGGTTCAGCATTGTGAGGATTGCCTCACCGGCCTTGCTGGCGTCAGCCCCGAATCTCGCAATCGCCAGGGCGACATGATGCTTATGTTTAATTTGCGAATCCGACATCGCCGAGATCAACGAATCGAGCGCCGGTTTTCCGATCGCGACAAGTGATTGAGCCGCGTTTTTGCAGACGTTCTCGTCGTCGTCGCGTAGTGTTTTCAGCAGGGCGTTAATGATGGTTTTTGGATCGATCTGGAGTCGCCCCAGGGTGTCGGCGGCCAGTGCTCTGGCTTCGGCGTCGCCTTTTTTCAGCGTGACGATAAGGGTGTCGACGGCGGCCGATGCCTTCGGTTCGATTTGCGCCAGGGCGGCCGCTGCAATGTAAGGCCAATTGGCATTTGCATCGCCCATTGCCTGGGTTAGCGTATCGACAGCCGGTTGCCCGATGTTTCGCAGCACGTCGCCAGCACGAAGCGCAAGGGTTCTGTTTTTGCTTTGGATCGCCTCACCCAGCGGAGCCAGAGCGCTACCCTCAAGTTTCGTCAGCTTCCACGCCGCACGCAGATGCGTATCTTCGTCGTCGGAGGCCAGTTGCTTGATGAGCGATGCTGCGTCTTCGGCGGCCTGTTCACTCCGCCCGCACCCGCCAACCCAGATCATCGCCAACGCGACAAGAACCGCCACAGTGTTTGTATGTGTTGCCATAGGGTCTATCATAATGTCATCGACCCGCATGGGACAAGTAGGTAATCCTTATCTATTATTTACTTGTTAATACAATAGGCCCCCGACGCTCAGCGCCCGGGGCCTATGAAATCTTGATCTTACCGACGAGTGAGTTACTCCGCGGGTTTGGTCGTCGGGACCAGAGTTTTGCCTTCCAGCTCACCGGTTAGTGTTTTAAGGAACGCAACTACGTTGTCGATCTGCGGTTGTGAAAGTGAGCGACCCGACTGCACATCGGCCATCACCTTTACCGCTGTCTCCAGATCCTTCGCGCCAGCATCGTGGAAATACGGGAAGGTTATCGCGATGTTTCTCAGCGTTGGCACCTTGAACTTGTGCTTGTCCGACTCGTTCTTGGTGAAGTTGGACAGACCGTTGTCCTCCTTTGTAAGCTCTCTGCCGGACTGGGTGAAATAGTTTTTCTTGCGTCCCATCAACTCAAACGACTGTCCGCCCATCGCCGCACCGCAATGGCATGTAGCGCAAGCATTGAGTTGGAAGAGTCGCCATCCGGCCTGTTCGGCCTGGTTCAGGCTTTTGGTGTCGCCAGCGAGGAACTTGTCAAATTTGCAGTTCGGCGTGATCAGCGTTTCTTCAAACACCGCTATCGCATGGGTTACGTTTTTCTTGCTCAGGCCGTCGGGGTAGGCGACTTTGAATTCAGCGTTGAAGGCGGTGTCGGCTTTGAGTTTAACGATGACGTTGTCCCATTTTTCAGCCATTTCGATGGGGTTTTCCACCGGGCCGGCAGCTTGGTCTTGCAAGTCTTTGGCGCGTCCGTCCCAGAACTGTTTAACGTTGTACATTGCGTTGAACACGGTGGGGGAGTTGATCGGACCTTTCTGTTTGTTCACGCCGGTGGACACAGCCTCCTGATCCGTGCCGCCTTTGTCCATCGCGTGACACGAGGCGCATGAGATGGTGTTGTCCTTGGAGAGGCGTTTGTCGTTGAATAGTTTTTTGCCCAACGCCGCTTTCACCGCGTTTTGAGAATGTTTTAGCGGTAGGGGGCGGATTACGGCTTTCTTCAGATCGTCGGGCAATGCTGCGTCTGCGTAGTGCTCGGCTCGCGTCAGGCCGATCCATTTTTTGATCGCTGTTTCGTCGCTGCCTGACAGGGTGGTGTTCCAGTGCATCGCGACGTATTGCATCGGCGGCATGGCGTTTTGTGCGATCGAATATTCGATTTTCGCCAGCGCAGGCTCGGATAGCGTCTTACCGCCAGGAGCCAGGTCGGTTGTCATGTTCAGATGCTTCAACCCGCTGTCGACATCCTTTTGTATCAGCGTGCTGACCAGCGGGGCTTTGGCGTAGAAGGGCAGTCCGGCGTCCTCGGTGTGGCAGTGGCTGCACTTGTTCTGCAGTATGTCGGCGACCTTGGCAAAGAGCGGATCGCCCTTGGTGGCAGCATCCAGCTTGGCGCTGCGAGGTTGGGGCATCAGCAAATTCGCTACCGGTATCGACAGTGCGGCTAGGATTCCCAGAACAACGAATACCTTGAAACATTTCATGCACTTCATCATTTACTCCTGAATTAAATATTAGACATGTCGCCTGTTCCGAACGCTTACTGTATGGCCATTCTAGCGCACCGATCAATAATTGCAAGCCGCAACCCCAGGGCCTGCGTATCTAAACTCAGCCATAGCCTTGTGGTAATCCCGACGGACTCATCTCCCAAGCCGCCGCGCCCGCCATGTTCACAATTGCTTCACACATATACGTTGTGAACCTATAACATGCAAAAGTGGTACTTCTTTTCCAGGCCATGGGTCGCACAAAAACAGTTTCCATGTAACATATTGCGGCACAGGCGGTTAGGGAGACACTGTTACACATGTTCCGGTCTGAGTCGCTTCCAGCAGGCTCGTCAATGGTTCGGATTAGAGCTTCACACTTCGCGGGGGTGTGAAGATGTGTAAACCTGCCGGTCAGGGCGATTCTGTACGGGCGGTTCATATCCCAATCTCAGCGGCGTGGCGCCCAAACAGGGATCTACGGTGATGCAACACGAACAGAGAATGCCCACTAATTTGTCATGATTTTTATACCATGGCGCAGGGCTTATGCATCTAAATTTAGATTTTAAAATTCGCCTGTATTTATCGAGTGATTCGGATTTTCGAGATAATA
>JABGPF010000090.1 GCA_018645065.1 Phycisphaerales bacterium | reverse complement strand
TTATCAGTGAAGCCCTGAAAGGGCGCAACATTCGCCTCAATAGGAAGTTGCGCCCTTTCAGGGCTTGGGTTTTATTTTATCACCATTCCCAGGGCGTTGCCCTGGGCTGTTGAATATAAGCCTTTCAGGCTAAACGACTTAATCTTGGCAACACTTCTCGGGTCACGAAATGTGGGTAAAGACAAGGTCTTTAGGCCCAGAGTCTGGTGCGATTCAGTTTTTTGGCGAGCACTTCGTTCAATATGTTGCAGTCTTCGACTATCTGGAAGTCAAACATTCCTACGCAGGCGAAGTCGGCTCCGCTTTCGAAGGCGTACTGGAATCCGGCCCGCGGGTGTATCGCCCCGGCCCCCAGAACTTTGTACGCTATCCACGGTTTGGTTACGGTTTTCATGAACTCTACGGTCTGCTGGGGCGTGGTTGACCAGACGTTGTCCTTGACGCTTTTGGCGAGTTCCGGTTCGACGATTTTCGTCGGGTCCGGTTTCCAGTTGCTGTCTTTGATGAGGCGAGGTCCGGCGGTCCAGTAGTTTCCACTGTTAAGCGTTTTCATGTAGAAGTCGTTGTCGAGACCGGCTTTTTCGCATGCGATTGGCACTTGCAGCATGTGCCCGCCGATGCCCGCGACGAGATTGTTCTTCTTCATGTACGCCACCGCGGCGCCGAGTTTGTCGATTTTCCCTTTGGCTACGAAACTGTCAGCCACTCCGCCGTGAACAAATGCGCCCACCGCGCCGTTATCGATCGCACGGTTGAAATCAGTATTACCGTCTTTCCCGTGAATTTTGCACTGTGCGATCCATTGCATTTTCCCGCCGAGTTTTTTGTACTTATTAATAATGCGAAGCGTGTGCTCATCGACCCGGAGTATCGCGGTGTTGACCCCGCAGCTTTCGCACATATATAGCGTTTCGAGCACTTTTTCGTCTGTGAAGTACGTTTTCAGCAGGCCTGAAACGTAGATCAGGTCGCGAGAGTGCGCGAAAGTGCTGATTAGATTGCCCCCGCATATCAGGCGGGAGATGTTTAAGTTTCCGATCTTCCCTGCGGGCGCTTTGGCTTTGAGGTCTTTCAGCGTGGGTGCGCTTGCGGCGATGGGGCTGGCTCCGGATACGGCGGACACGTTGGCGATTTTGTCGGCCAGGGTCTTTTCTTCAAAACTCTCCCACGGTTTCTTCCTGGTCAGCGTGTATGCGAATCCGCCTAAGATTGGCAGGGCTGCGAGATCTTTCAGGAATGACCTGCGAGTTTCATTGCGAGATTCAGGGGCGATGCGTTTTCGTTCTTTGATGCATGCTATCAGCCCGTCGATACTGTAGAACACTCGCTTGGGTATGAAGAGCAAGAGCCCCAGCGTCATGATTTCGATAATGTTCACGTTGACGATAAGGAAGTGCGCCCCGCCGATGTTCTCACCGGGTCCGCCAATGATCGCCGGGCTCGCCATGTAGTATAACGCCAGCAGGATTATCCCCGCGACGCTGGCGATACGCGTGAACAGGCCGATGAACAAGGCCAGTCCAATCAGGATCAACCCCCACATATTCAGGAGGTCAACTGCCTGCAACACCGCAGGATTGTCGACGATCCAATGGAACATGTCGGCCAGTAGCCAGTCTGACTGCTTCAGGAAACCTGCTGAACTCCAATTGGCAGTGAAGAGCTTCGCAAGTCCTTCGTACAAGAAATGCCACCCAACAACTATTCGCACACCGGTCAGCATGCAGCGGGTCATCGCGTTGAGAGGCGGTTTGGGAGAAGCGATGTTTTCGGTCGAGTGCATTATGGAGCCTTCTGGCCAACCTTTAGTATGCTGGTCGATTCGCTGACATTCAAAATTCGCCATTGGCCTGAGCGTTTAGTCCATTTTACATCCCATGGAAATCGCATCAGGGGGATCGTTTTTGTGTTGACGTCGCTGATGATCTGCATTTCGGCTTGGTCGTTGGTAATGTCCAGGCTTAGTATTTTGAGCGTTACATTGGTTATTTCGTACTGTTTGATGTTGCGTTTGATCCAGTGGATGGCCTTTGCCCGGGTTGAGTATGGGCTGGTTGCCGAGAAATCATCGTCGATGAAACGCTCGACGGCCTGGACGTTGTCGCTGTTTATCGCCAAGCCGATTTCATCGACGGCGGCGCGGATTTGTTCGCGGTCGGTCACCACCAGCGTTGAGATCGCAAACACTACAGCGGCCGAGGCCAGAGCGAATAGTAGCGTTCGGGCCGATTTGCGTGTTCTTTGTCTCCTGAAGATCACCAGGCCGACGATGGCGATGATCCCAAGGACGATGTAAATGGTTAGTGGTTCTTCGAAGAGGGCTGTCTGTATGGATTCCATGAATATCGATTGTATATGGAGTTATATACGGAAAGCTAAAGTTTTCTGTGCTGTCGGGGCGATAATCCTTGGAGAAGATGTATATGACACAGGAAAAACCATTGCCCGAATCACTTGTAAGAATATCGGCGGCAGCCGAGGCAGCCGGCGTGAGTAAACAAACTATTGAGTATTACGTTATGCTCGGTCTGGTTGATCCGGTGCGCGTAGAGGGAAGCAGCGGGCGATTTTTCGACGACGGGCTCATCAAACGCATTCGCCTGATCCGCGAGTTGAACAAATCGGGCTATACACTTCGCGATATCCGCGAAACATATCTCACAGGGCGATAATAAAGCCGTGCGACATTAAAAAGGGGCAACGATAACGGCTTTTTTCCACCACGGATAACACGGATATCACGGATTAGATACGGCTACGGCAACGGCAAACGGCGGATATGCTACGGATAACGACTGATAAAGGCCAGCAGCGTTTCGCCTTGTAAAGCGTTTACCGCAGTCCAAAACACCGTATCGCCTTTCCAACCATCAGACTGCTCGACATAACCATCCGTGAGAATCCGTAGCATATGCCGTTGCCGTTTGCCGTCGCTGTTGCCGTATCTAATCCGTGATATCCGTGTTATCCGTGGTGGGAAAAAGCCGTTCGCCGTTGCCGTCTTGAGACGACGAAGCCGAAGGCCTAGACGCTTGCCGTAACGGCCCCTTTTTTATCTCGCACACATAACCAATCAGATTCTCCATCTTTTTTAGACCTGATCCATATCTTTGTGATATACTGGTGTGCGGACAAGCTCTTACTGGATTGAGCGAGCCGATTTTATAGAGAGAGGTGTAGATACTCATGTGCGCGGACAGATGCAGCAGAGAGGGGTTATCGATATTCGAGGCCCTCGAGCCGCGATTGCTCCTTAGCGCGAACTCTGCGGGAGTAATGACCGCCGATGAGGTAAGGGCGAACTTCTCTTCTGATGTTCTTTTCTACGATCCGGCTCCGGATCCGGCGATATTGCAGGCCGAAGCCCAATCCGCCTTATCCGCGACGGCCGAAGCGGCGCCTTTCCCGCTGGATCAGACTTTCTT
Source organism: Phycisphaerales bacterium (assembly GCA_018645065.1). Classification (GTDB taxonomy): domain Bacteria; phylum Planctomycetota; class Phycisphaerae; order SM23-33; family SM23-33; genus BS750m-G57. The sequence continues at coordinate 15,008 of JABGPF010000090.1, read as the reverse complement.
ACTGCACAGCGCCCCGGGCGCCTCGAAGGTGATATATCTCGACTTCGACGGGCACACCACCTCGAACACCGAGTGGAACAACCAATTCACCGGCGGAGCTGATTTCACCACGCCGGCGTTCAGCTACCAGGGCGACTCGAGTTTCACCGAAGCAGAGAAAGAACGCATTCAGGGTATTTGGATGCGAGTGGCTGAGGATTATATCCCGTTCGATGTGGATGTAACCACCGAAGACCCGGGATCAGCCGCGTTGTTGCGTTCGGGCGTGTTGGACACCGAGTGGGGCGTGCGGATGGTCATCGGCGGTAATTCCAACGATTGGTTCGCCCAGGGCGCAGGCGGTGTGGCGTTTGTGGGGTCATTCACATGGGGTTCAGATACTCCGGCGTTCGTGTTCCCAGAGAATCTCGCCCTCGCTGAAAAGTACATAGCAGAAGCGACCACGCACGAAGCCGGGCACGCGCTGGACCTGTCGCACGATGGTTCGAACTCCGTGGAGTATTACGACGGGCACGGAAGCGGAGCGACCGGATGGGCGCCGATAATGGGCGTCGGATACTACCAGGAACTCGTTCAGTGGAGCAAAGGCGAATATCCGTTTGCAAATAACGGCGAAGATGATCTGGCGATTATCGTGGGAAGCAACGGTTTCGGGTACCGCAGCGACGATCACGGCAACGCGACCGGCAGCGCCAGCTCGCTGAGCGCCGACGGAACCGGTATCGTTTTCGATGAGGGAATCATCGAGCGAAATACCGACCTGGATTACTTTGAATTCTTCACCGTCACCGGGGAAGTCAGCCTTAATGTCGATCCGTTCGGCGTGAGCCCCAATCTCGATATACGCGCCACTCTGTACGATTCGACCGGAGCCCTGGTCACCAGCAGCAACCCGCTGACGGCGCTGGAGGCCAGTTTCAACATGGTCCTGTCGCCGGGAATGTACTATATCGGTGTGGAAGGGATCGGCAAGGACCCGCTCGATTCAGGGTACAGCGATTACGCCAGTCTGGGATACTACTCGATTTCGGGCAGTATCGGCGGGTCGGAAGTTACGGACATCGCCCTGAGCGATGCCGATATTGACTTTGATATCGCTGCACCAAGCGACGATGACACCGTCACGATCTCCGCGACGGTTCACAATCTGGGAAATACCGACCTGAGCGACGTGGCGGTTAGATTCTACGATGGCGACCCAGACGCCGGCGGTGTTCAAATCGGAAGCGACTATGTCATTGCGAATCTCGGTGGAGTTTCGACAGGCGTCGCGCAGATCGCCTGGACTACCGGGTCGGGAGGGCTGCACGATATCCACGTGATCCTCGATCCTGACAACGCTATCGCAGAGGATGACGAGACCAATAACACTGCACACAAGTCGATTTTCGTGTCAGATGACGATACCAACGGGCCGGAGATTTACAACGTTGTTGTCGCCGAGCACAACGGCGACGGTGACGGAATTATCGCAGCCGACGAGCAGGTGCGAATATCGTGGGAGCTTACCGATTCGATCGCTCGCGGCCTGCTGATTACCGAGGTGTCGACTGGCGATGAGAACTTTGTCGAGATACAAAACGTTTGGGATCAGCCGGTCGATACGTTCGGTTGGACGGTGCTGCTGAACGATTCTCCCGATATATCTGCTGTGAATTCCAACGCCTGGACGCTGGGCGGTTCTGTGGCTCCGGGTGAGGTTCTTTATCGAACCGAAGACCTCGGCGCTGGCGTGAACTACCTTGGCGGCGCAATAGAGTGGGAAAACGACGGGCCCGGTTGGGTGATGCTGATCGATGACAGCGGCGTGGTGAAAGACTTCGTAGCCTGGGGGTACACGTCGGCTGAGATATCCGCGATGTCAATCGACTACGGTGGTTTCACCGGGATTACGCCTGGGGGCCAATGGTCCGGAGATGGGGCTGAGATCGGAGCCGATCCGGTAACGCCTCCTCCGCCGGTGGCTGGGGCGATTGTTTACACCGGCGGAACGTACGTCGAGAATTTTGATTCCATGGGCGCGTCCGGGACCGCGGCGCCGCAAGGCTGGATAACGGGGGATTACACTGTCAGGCAGGGCAGCCAATCGCCCGAAAGCGCGCCGAACGATGTAACGCTGACGGTGGACGACGGATCGGACAGAGGCGCAGACTCATACAACTACGGAACAACCGGCCAGTCGGATCGCGCTCTTGGCAACATGACGGGCAAAGATGATGATCGGGCGATTCAACTGGCGGTCACCAACGACACCGGCACCGAGATAACCGCACTGAATCTAACCTACACCGGTGAGCAGTGGCGGGATGTGAAAACAAACGCATCGCTGCCGCAGTTGCTTACGGTCTGGTTCAGTACGGACCCGGGTTCGGGCTTCGAATCGATGGGCGGGCAGTTCAGCTTCGTCGCTCCGTCGAACAAGGGGCTGAATGGGGCGATTGACGGGAACGACGCGGCGAACCGAACAGTTATCAGCGGTGTCTACACGCCCGATACGCCCATACCAGACGGGCAGACGTTCTATATCACATGGCACGATCCTGACGAGACGCGTGGAGATCACGGGTTGGCGGTGGACGATGTCAGCCTGATCCCCGAGTACGAACCGCCGAATACGATTCTCGAACGAACGGGCCATTCGGATAATAACACTGCCGTTGATTTCGTTCGCGCCAGCGATTCGACGCTGGGCGTCCAGAACCCCGGGCTGGTTGACTCCAGCGGGATCGGACCGGTTGAACTTCTCGTTGACGGGGCGCCTGTGGCGCTGGCCGGCGACTACTACGCGATTATCGGCCCGCTCGATTCAAACGGGCCGGACCCGCAGCCGCACAGCTTTACGATTAACGCTGGTGATGGCGATAACAGTCCAACTTACACTCAACTCGTCGCTTCGTTCGACGTGGCTGGGAGTGAAGAGATCACCGTTGTTCATGACGGTTTGTCGCTTGTCAGCGGCCAGGCTGCTCCGATCGATTTCGGTCAGATCGATCAGGGCGATGCGGATGTGGAGATCGTATTTGAAATTCGCAACGACGGCGCCCAGGCCCTTGCGTTGGGCGAAATAACCGCACCGAGCGGTTTTTCGATAACTCCTCCGCCGGTTACGGACCTCGCTGCCGGCGGGTCGACTTTCTTCAGCGTTACGCTCGACGCCAGCGTCGCCGGGCTGTTCGGCGGGGATGTGACTATCGTCAGCAGCGACGGCGCCCAGTCGCCCGACGGCCTGGACGAGAACCCGTTTACGTTTGCTGTCAGCGGGACGATATTGGCGCCGGGGAATGTTGTAGCGCGTCATGTTTTCTACAATAATTCGGCGTTCGATACGCCTGATGCAAGCAAGAGCGTTCTGCTTCCCGGCGAAATCGCCGGGCCAGAAAACTATACGAACTATCATCTCGGAATTAACGGGATACTGATCGATATTGACGCTTTGGGCGCCGCGCCGACAACCGCCGATTTCAACTTCATGATCAACGCCGCCGACGCGCCGGATACCTGGATAGAGGCCCCGACGCCGACAGTCAGTGTCCAAAGCGGCGGGGGAGTCGACGGTTCTGATCGCGTGACGCTTATCTGGTCTGACGGGGCGATTGTAAATCGATGGCTCAAAGTTACTGTCCTCTCCGGCGCCAACACCGCTCTGGGCTCCGACGACGTGTTTTATATCGGTAATGCAGTAGGCGACACCGATGGCGACGGGCTCGTTGACTCCGACGACTTCGGCACGCTGTTAGGCGAATTTGGCGCCAGCGGTTCGCTCGGGGAACTCGGTGCGGACGTTGACGCCAGCGGGCGGGTTGATCTTTCTGACTTCATAATAATGCGAGCATCGTTCGATAATGTCGTTCAGGCTCCTACAGCGCCGACGACACCGGAGCTCTCGCCGGTATTTGCGCCGCAAGCCGACCTGCTGCCCGAGTTCACAGCCCAGGGCGCCTCGTCGCCGGCGGATAACAATGTTCCGCTCGATGGGCCTCCGGTATTATCACCGGCGCCTGGCTTGTTTGTTTCACCTCAAACGTCCGCATTGCCTGCGACGTCATTGCAGCGAACCACCCGAGACCCCGAAGATTTGCAGGCATTGAACGACGATTCGCCTGACGCCGCGGCTGAGTTAGCGGTGGATATCCTGCTTGAATCTACGCTGATCATTCGCTTGTAAACTATTCGATTCGATCCGCGGGTTAGGAAAATCTGTGTCGCGAACGGGGAATTGCTTCGGATTTGGGCTCGCTTGGCTTAGAATATCGCCCGATGGCTAAGAAGACCGTAACAATCTCTTTGGCTACCAAGTTCCGTTTACTGTTTGGCACCGCGGAGTTGGGCATTATTGCTGTAGCCCTCATCGTGCCCTGGTACTTTATGGAGCTAATGGCCCAGCAGGGCGCTCAACGCGCCGGCGCGGAACTTACGCACCTTCGCTTGAATGAGTTTATTGTTGACCACGCGTCCAAAGCGGCTCGGCCGAGCCGGGTCGAGGCGATCTACAGCGCCGGTGGTACGAAGCAGCTTCGCAGAGGCCCTTCGTTTATTGGACTGAATACTGACCTCACGCCGTCGGTTAAGTTGGATTTTCCCGCACAGGACGCGCTGAAGGCGTTTGTGCGAAACGTTGACCAGGATCTGGCGGTTCTGGATTCAGAGGACGAATCGGGGCGCAAGTTGTATCGATGCTTCCGTGCGGTTCGCGTCACACCGACCTGCGGTAGTTGTCACGGACCCGAGGCGCCAATCAAACAGCAGTATCAACAGGGGCAACTTGTTGGGATGATCGACGTGGGTGTGCCTACTGGCGCGGATTGGCTTACCTGGTGGACCAGGGTCTCGTTCCTGGTTGGCGGAGTGCTGGCCGGTGTCGTCGGATCGGTCCTTTTCGCAGTTATCGCGCAGAGAATTATTCTCCGGCCGATCGGTCATTTGCGAAAGGTCAGCGATCGTGCCGCAGAAGGCTCGCTGGAAGTTCGAAGCCACCTGTCCAGCGGTGACGAGTTGGAACGCCTCAGCGACAGCTTCAACCAAATGCTGGCCGCCATCGCCGAACAGCACGGTAAACTCACCTCAGCAAACGAGGCGTTGGATATCAAACTCAGCGAACTGGCGGAAGTGAACGTTACGCTGCATCGCGCCAACGTGGTGAAAAACGAATTCCTGGCAAACGTGTCGCACGAACTTCGCACCCCGCTGAACAGCATACTCGGTTTCGCCGGTCTGCTGCGTGAGTCGGGCGATGAGCGAATAGGGCGATACGGTGGGAATATTACATTGGCGGCTAAGAATCTTCTGGGCATGATCAACGATCTGCTCGATATCGCCAAAATCGAAGCCGGTAAAGCCGAAGTGCGATTCGAGAAGACAAGCGTTTCGGATATATGCCGCACACTGCTGGCGTTGATGGCCCCGGTGGCTGATAAGAATCAGATAACGGTCGAATCGTCAGTTGCCGGTAATCTTCCGATGGTGGTTACTGACGCGAGCAAGCTTCAGCAGATTCTATTCAATTTGCTGTCAAACGCGATGAAGTTCACGCCGATCGGCGGGACGGTTAAGCTGATGGCCTGTTCGGACGCATCACATTCCGGCGCGTCGGCGGTGCCTGGTGTTGTGATTTCGGTGTCCGATACCGGACCTGGAATACCCGAGGCTGAACAGTCCCGAATATTCGAGAAGTTCTACCAGGTTGAGGCGTCGCTGACCAAAGCGGCTTCGGGAACGGGTTTGGGGTTGGCGATCGCCAAGGAACTCACCGGTCTGATCCGCGGGCGTCTGATCTGCAAGAGCTCGCCCGGTCATGGCGCAGAGTTCACCGTGTTCCTCCCGCCCGACGGAGCGCAGGCGCAGAAGGATTCATTGGCCGGTAATGGTATCTGATCTTCCGGTTGTTTAGTACCAGACCGTTATGATTATATTGTCTTCGTCGGATTTACCGTGCATTGTTCCGATCATGTGTCCGACATCTTTAACGTCGATATCGTCTGAGTCGAGCCATTCGTTGATATGCTCTTCGAGACTTTCGACTGCGGGCACTGAGATTTTCGATCGGAAGATTCGGCATCGCGTGGCGCCTTTTCCAGACTGCTGCATTGGTCTGGAGAATTTGTGGCCTTTGGCTCCGAGCGTAGTTCCACCGCGCGTGTGCGAGATGGATCTGCCTGAACCGCCTTCGGCGATTGTCAGCGGTTCTTCTTCGACTGGCGCGATGCTGATCGGTTCGGGGGCGTGCTTGATAACGATCGGGTCGTCATTACCCTCGATACTGATGGGTTCGTCATCGAAAGAAATACTGTCATTGTCTTGGTTCATCGTTGAACTCCTGTTATACAATTGAGATTCTTACGGGAAAGATCGACGACATGACGTTATTATATTGGTGATCGCCCCGGCGTCAACAATTGCGCGGTGATCAGAAAGAAATGGATACGCTGAATGACAGAAAAAGATTCGTCCTCAGGCGCCGGGCAGTGCGCCTTGGACTCAGACATAAGGACTGATGATTCGATGGAAAAAGGTAAATGGACGATAATGACGCTGTTCCTGATCGCCGTTCTGGGCGTTGTCGGATTTCGATATCTTGGCGGCGGGACTCCGCAGTCGACACCCGCGGGCAGTATTTCGGCGCGTTCGCTGGCGGGTCAGTTCCGCGGTATCGCGATGCAAATGCATAATCCCGGTGACGAAAATCACCCGTATGAAAAATTTATTGACGAGATCGCAGCCACCGGCGCCAACACCGTATGCCTGGTGATCCCGGCCTATCAGGAGAACGGGTCTGCGGCTTCGATTTTCATCGATCAGCGCAAAACTCCCACGCGCGAACGCCTTCGCAAGATCATCAGGCACGCCAAGTCGCGCAAGCTCCGGGTTATCTTCATGCCGATCGTGCTGCTCATGAACCCCCAGGACGGTGAGTGGCGGGGCAAGATCAAACCGAAAGACTGGGACACGTGGTGGGAGCAGTACACAAGTTACATCCTCCGCTACGCCTATCTGTGCAACGAGGAGAAGGTCGAGGCCTTCCAGGTGGGCTCGGAACTGCTGTCGACCGAGACGCACACCGATCGCTGGCGCACGCTTATTGGGAAGGTGCGAAAAGTGTTCGACGGGCTCTTGAGCTATTCCTCGAATTGGGACCACTATCGCGTACCGCAGTTCTGGGGCGACCTCGATATGATCGGGATGACCGCCTACTACAATCTGACCGACGGTGAGAAACCGACGCTGCGACGCCTCAAAAATGCGTGGAAACCGTTGAAAAAAGAGATACTTAACTGGCAGGCGACTATTGGCAAGCCGATACTCTTCACCGAGCTGGGTTGGCCTAACCAGGACACCTGCGCCGAGGCGCCATGGAACTATTACGAAAGTAAGCGTACCGATCCGCAGGCACAGGCCAACTGCTTCGAGGCGTTTTTCGACGCATGGATCAACGAACCAAAAGTCGCCGGGTTCATGGTCTGGGAATGGCGAAAAAGCTTGGGGCAGGATCACAGCGAGAAGGTCGATCTGTCGTACGTACCGTACAAAAAGCGTTCGCTGAAAATTATCTCGCGATACTACAGCATGCCCGGCGGTGGGGAAGCGGCGACCACCCAGCCGACAACAAGCACCAAACCGGCGACGAGCCAGCCGAAATAGAAACCGCATCCGGGTGTGCGATTGTCTCGGATAGAGGAGAGGTAGATATGAGTCGACGTCAGATGAACACTCGTGCCGTCAGGTGGGCTTCAGCTATTGTGATGGTGTTGGTTGCTTGTGTGGTTGTTGCCGCTGGCGCGAAAGTTGACGATAAGCCCGCTGCATCCAAACCCAAACCCTCCAGCGGGCCTATGCATGTCTATCTGCTGATTGGGCAGTCGAATATGGCGGGGCGGGCTCCGTTTACTCCGGCCGAAGCCGCTGAGATTCCGCGCTGCAGCTTGCTGAATAAGGAAGGCAAATGGGAGCCTGCAAAGAATCCTCTGAATCGTTACTCGACGATCCGGAAAGGACTTGGCATGCAGAAGATGAACCCGGGCTACACTTTTGCGCTTACGATGCTGGAGAAGCAGCCCGCGGTTTCCATCGGCCTGGTTGTCAACGCCAAGGGCGGTACTAGCATAAAACAATGGGCCAAGGGCACGAAGTTCTATAAAGACGCCCTGGCGCGAACGAAAATCGCGATGAAAACCGGCGTGCTGAAAGGCATTTTGTGGCATCAGGGCGAATCCGATGCGAAGGACGATAAGTACCTCGACAAATTGAAAACTCTGATCGCTGATCTCAGGAAAGATCTCGGCGCCCCGAACCTCCCGTTCGTTGCTGGTGAGGTTAAAGATGTTAAGCTGATCAACGAGCAGATCAAACAACTGCCCAAGGCTGTAAAACACACCGCTTTCGCCAGCGGCGAGGGCCTGAAAACAAAGGACCGCTGGCACTTCGACGCAAAGAGCATGAAACTGCTGGGCAAGCGATACGCCCAGGCAATGTTGAAACTTCAAGCCGAGCAACAGAAAGCCAAACCGAAGAAAGCGAAGTGATTTTTTCGGCGAGGGCGCAAATCAGAAGGCTGAATGAACAGCAGCACTGAAACTGGCTCATAGCGCCAGTGGGGAATTTTGCGGGGAGTTGGGTTTGTGGGGAACTCTTTGGCGATTGGGACGTCTAACCTGCTGGCAGGGCAGCGGTCCTGATCGAATGTTACACGGAGACTGATCCAATGAAAACGATTCGCAATTACTCACGAGTGTGGATTTCGGTGTTGTTGGTTGGCGCTTTTATCGCCACCACGGCGATCCTGGCCGCTCCGTCGGCTAAAGAACTTCAGAGGCTTGCTGACCGGGCTTACGAGCGACACAACTACAAGCAGGCGATCGAATATATCGATACGCTGCTAAAAGACGCCCCCAAAGGCGACGCCCTGCGCACCGCACAACGTGCAAAAGCCATGGCGATGTGCATGTACAAACGCGTCGACGGCGTGACGTACGCCAAGCAAATAATGGGCGAGCACGCACCGTTTAAGGTTGATGCTGATCTGTGGCACGCCATCGGATACGACCGCCAGCAACGCTACAGCCGACAGCAGGCCTACGAAGGCTACTTCAAAGCCGCAACGCTGTACGAGCGGGCGAAAAAGATCACCACCGCCGCAGACGCCTGGTTCAAAGCCGCCGAAATGCTTGGAAACTCTTACGGAACTGCGCCCCGCGTGATGGTATCGGCTGAGCAACGTGGAGCGGTCAGCGACAAGATGGTCGATTGGCCCAAAGACTGGTCGAATCGCCAGAAGGTTAATCTGCTCGGCGTCCTGAAAATCTACGAGCATATCGCCACGATGAAGATCGACGCCGCTCGCAAATCCAGAGCGTTGTACCTCGGCGGAGCTAAAGCATGTCAGCAAGGCCAGTGGGACCGCGTCGAACTGGGCATCGCCCTGTACCGTCGCTGCGTTAAGGAATTCCCCAAACAACCTCATGCGCCCAAGGCGCAATACCAACTCGGTGAGACCTATGGGCGATTCTCAAAGTTCGTTCAGGCGGTTAAAGAGTATCAACTCGTCTTTGAAAAATTCCCCAGATCGGACATGGTCAAACCCGCCAAGGATCGGATCAGCGCGATTAAGGCTCCACGAGTTAATCTTTTTATTACCAAGGGGTTCCTGCCCGGCGAAAAGCCGCAAATATTCTGGCGGTCGAGGAACATCAAGACGCTTCACTTGACCGCTCGCCCGGTTGATCTGGTCAAAGCGGTCAAGAAAATCAATCGCCCCAGTACGCTGCTATCGCATATTGTCGCAACCTCCGCAAGCGCCAAACTGGCTGCGGAATGGAAGTTCAGCACGCCCGACGAGAAAAAGCACATCTACCGTCAGCACGCACCGGGCCAGCAGAAACAGACGACACTGGCGATTCCGGTTCCGTTGAAGAAACATGGCGCCTTTGTAGTAACCGCCACCGGCTCAAATCCTGACGGTCAGGCCGCCACATCGCACTGCCTGGTGGTAATCTCGAAGATCGCAGCCGTCGCCAAGACTGACGCCGACCGGAGCGTTGTTTTCGTTGCCGACGCCAGGAGCGGTGAGTCGATTGGCGGCGCCGACGCCGCAGTGGCCCGTTATTGGGGCAGTCGTAGCAATACTGACCACGCATCAGGCAAGACTAACGACGCCGGCCTGATCAATATGGACAAGTTGACGCATCGCAATTCGAGCCAGTGGGTTGCTGCTGTACGCAAAGGCGACCAGCAGGCTCTTTGCACTGCGGGGCATTACTCCTGGTCATGGTGGGGTTATCGCCATTCGTACAAAATCTACGGTTTCACTGAGCGTCCGGTCTATCGCCCGGGCCAGACCGTACACTTCAAGCAGACCATTCGCAGGAACAATAACGGTAAGTACGCCAACTATCCGAATATGAAGGTTGGCGTGGTCGTCCGCGATCCCAAGGGCGTGACGATCTATTCCAAGGACCTGGTGACTGACGAGTTCGGAAGCGTAGAAGGCGACTTCAAACTTAAAGACGAACCGCCGCTGGGCGTCTACACTATACAGGTCGACGCAGGTGGCGGGAGGTACACAAGCTCGTACTGCCCGGGCAATCAATTCCGCGTTGAGGAGTACAAGAAGCCCGAGTTCAAGGTCGCAGTCACCGCCGCCAAGCCCGACTATCGCGTTGGCGACGAGATGAAGATCAAGATCACCGCCAAATACTACTACGGCCAGCCCGTAGCAGGCGCCGAAGTTAAATACGAGATCCGCAAGCAGGACTATCGCCATCGCTTCCACTGGCCCAGGCCCTGGGAGTGGTATTACACCAGCGTTTACCACGGTTACGGCGGACCGCACCGATATGGTTACTATCGCAGGCACTATCGCCCCTGGTGGGGGCCGCGATTCAACGAAGCCGTCTCGTCCGGGACGGTGAAAACCGACGCCCGCGGAGAGGCGTTCGTTGTAGTCAAAGCCTCACCGTTTAAAGGCCACGAGAAGCTCGACCTGAAGTTCACCGTCGCGACCACCGTCACCGATTCGTCCCGCCGCGTTATCAAGGGCAGCGGCGAGGTGAAGGTTACTCACTCGCCGTTCTTCATCTACCCCAAGCCCGCACTGGCGGTCTACGGGCCTGGAGACAGCGTAGAGATCAACATTAAAACTGAGAACCCCAACAAGCAACCGGTGGCTGGTAAGTTCAACGTCCAGGCCTGGCGGATCCAGCGGGTCAGAAAGGCTGACGGCAAGCTCGAAGAAACGCTCGCACAGAAGCTGTACGACAAGCCTATTGATATCGGAGCCACCGGGCGGGGCGTGGTGCGGTTCATTCCCGACGTCACCGGGAACATCAAGATCATCGTGCGCCAGATTCTCGAAGACGACAAGGTCAAGCCCGTAGAAGGGACCTGCACGCTCTGGATCGCTTCGAAAACCGGGGCCGAGGCGCATTACGCATATAACGAACTGCAGATCGTACCGGACAAGGACCAGTACGAAGTCGACGAAACTCTCAGCGTGCTGATCAACACCAACAAGCCAAACACCCGCGTGCTGCTCACAGGCGAGGCCGACGGGCTGATCTTCCATCGCGTGGTTTACGTCGAGAAGAACTCCAAGCTGGTGAAAATCCCGATCACCGACGCACACAGCCCCAACTTCTTCCTGACCACCACGCAGATCCGCGATAATAAGATACTCACGGACGTTAAGAAGATCATAGTACCTCCGACGCACCGGTTCCTGAAGGTTGAGGTTACAGCAGAGAAAGGTTCGATGGGCGGTGGGCAGGATAACACATATCAGCCGCGCGAGAAGACCACCCTGAAGGTCAAAATAACCGATATGCACCCCAAGAAGCCGATCTCAGGACAGGTCGCCCTGATGCTCGTAGACTCCAGCGTCTACTACATCCAGCCGGAGTTCCGCCAGGCGATCGAGAAAGATTTCTACGGATTCTCACGCTATCAGCGTGTCTCGACTACTAATAGTTATCACGGCCCGGCGTATCTCACGCCCTGGTCGCACTACTACGGATCCGACTACGGATACCGCGGACGTTACGCAAAAGGAGGCATGCCATCGCCCGTGCTTGCAGAAAGCTCCGCCGATATGGCCTTCAAGAGCGTTGTCTTGAAAAAGGACAGCAAGGAGATGGAGCGCGCCGTTGGCGGGAAAGCCAAACTCGCCGAGACTATCGTCCGAAGCAAGTTCCGCGACACGGTGCTCTGGACCGGAATGGTGACCACTGACGCAGACGGACGCGCCAAAGTTGACGTGACCATGCCCGACCAGCTCACGACATTCGCACTTCACGCGATTGCGATCGACAAGGAAACCCGCGTCGGGCAGGCCCGAGCAGACATCATCACCGCCAAGCGCATAATCTGCCGCCTCGAATCAGGGCGGTTCTTCACCGAGGGCGACCACTCATACGTAACGGTAATCGCCCACAACTACTTCAAGCAGGCACAAGACCTCACCGTTGACCTCGCCGTTAAAGGCGGACTGAAGCTTCGCAAAGCCAAGGTCGGCGGTAAGTGGATTGACTACAAATCCGGCCAGGGGCTCAAGGTGAAAGTTCCGGCGGCCGGCGAGGTGCGAATCGACTTCAAGGCCACCGCCCGAACCCCAGGCGACGTAACTATGACCGCCCGGGCGCGCGGAGTCCGCGAGTCAGATGCGATCCAACTCACCAAGCCGATCGTTCCATGGGGCGCCGGGAAAATAGTCTCCAACTCCGGAGCCCTGCGAGGCAAGAATCCCAAGAACGCCTCGACGCAATCAAGGCAGTTCCAGGTGAACGTTCCCAAGGCCATCAAGGCCGGTTCGCAATCGCTTACCATCACGATGAACCCGTCTATCGCAGCAGTTGCGATGGACTCCCTGCCGTATCTCGCGGCGTATCCGTACGGCTGTGTTGAGCAAACCATGTCCCGCTTCCTGCCGCTTGTGGTCATGAAGAAAACGCTGCAGGACGCCGGGGTGAACCTCGATGAGGTCCGCAAGTTTATCGACAACGAAACCGCCAAGGATCCCAAACTGGCTGCTCGATACAAATTCATTCGTCAGCGGATGGGTCGCAGCCCGGTCTATTCCGACGCCGAAGTCGCCAAGATGATCGCAGCCGGTCTGAAACGCCTCAAGAGCTTCCAGCATGGAGACGGCAGTTGGGGCTGGTGGCGTAATGACAGCGGTAACGGGTATATGACCGCGTACGTGCTGTACGGCCTGCATACGGCCCGGACGTGCGATGTTAAGATTCCGGCCGGTATGATCGAAAAGGGCGTGGCGTATCTTGAGCGTCAGGCGTCCAAGCCCAAGCTGGACGACGACAAGGTTAGCTGGTGGTATCGTCACCTCGATAACGATAACTCGCGGATTTACTCGCTGTTCGTTATCGGGCGGATCAATCCGGCTGCTTTGAAGCAGAAGGCTCTGGCTGGGCATCTCGACCGGATCTGGGAAGGTCGCGACGAGCTTACCGATTACGGGCGGGCGTATCTGGCGATGGCGTTGCACGCGGCCGGACGGAAGAAGGAAGCGCGGATTGTAGTCGAGAACTTCGACAACACCGCAAACTTCAACGCCAAGCACAACGACGCCCACTGGGGCCGGACCAGCGGATGGTGGTACTGGTGGCACGGGGCTGATGAGTCCACATCATGGGTGCTGCAGGCAATGCTCACGGTAAATCCCAAAAGCAAATACGTACCGCTGGCGGTGAACTACCTGGTCCGAAGCCGCCGCGGGCTCTACTGGCGAAACACCAAGAGCACCGCAATGGCGGTCCTGGCGTTGGCGAGATACGCCAAGCAAACAGGCGAACTCGACTGCGACCAGACCTACGAGATATCAGTAGACGGCCAGGTCACCCGCACTATGCGAGTCACGCGTAAAAACGTGTTCACCTTCGACGATCGCATCGTGCTGGACGCCGAGGCGCTTCCGCCAGGCAAGCACACCGTAAAGATCACCCGCAAGGGCAAGGGCGTGCTGTATTGGGGCGCCCACCTGCGATATGTAGACACCGCGGCGCGGATCAAGGGCGGTGGGAATCAGCTCGCTATCGAGCGTAAGTATTTCAAGCTCACCCGCGAAAAGTTCACCAACACGCGGAGAGTGTGGCGGGGCGGTAAGCATGTGACTGAGAAGTTCCCCGACATGCGGTACAAGAAAACTCCGATGAAGTTCGGCGACGAAATCGCCAGCGGTGAGTTGATCGAAGTGCAGTTGAACATCACCTGCGATCATAATTTCGAGTACATGATGTTTGAGGATCCCAAGCCGTCCGGCTGCGAACCGCACCGTCTGAGGAGCGGCGGGACGTACGGCGGGGGGACCTACGCGAACATGGAGCTGCGCGACACGCGAGTGGTCTTCTTCGCATCGTGGATGCCCGAGGGCAAGCGGTCGATCAGCTACAAGCTCCGCTGCGAACAACCGGGCACATTCCGAGTGCTCCCGACGGCCGGTGAGGCAATGTACTCGCCATTCATCGAAGCGATATCCGACAGCGGCCTGATAACGATCATCGAATAACGCATCGCCTTTTTCGAGAGTATGTCGCTTATGCTGCGTCGGTTGTGTATTATGCTGTCAGCAGTTTATGCGGATATCTCGAATAGGAGAGTTATAGATGAATCGGCGTCCGATGGATACTCGCAAAGCCGGATGGGCTTCTGCCACCGCGGCGATGCTCGCACGTAAAGGGATCAAGCCCAATTGGCTTTCTCTGGCCAGCGTCCCTTCAGCTTTGGCTGGGGGTGGGTGCTTTGCAGCGTTGCAGTTCGCCAGCGTCCTTTGGCTGCAAATAACGCTCCTTGTCGCCGGGATCGCGTGTGTTTGTCTGCGACTGTTCTGCAATCTGTTCGACGGTATGGTTGCCGTCGAGTGCGGGCTCAAAACGTCTTCGGGCGAGATTTTCAACGATTTCCCCGATCGCCTCTCAGACCCGCTGATCATGATCGGAGCCGGTTACTGCGTTGGCTTCGCCGGACCGATCGCTGCGTTGGGATGGGTCGCCGGGATGTTATCAGTTCTC
>JABGPF010000089.1 GCA_018645065.1 Phycisphaerales bacterium | reverse complement strand
GACCTCCGGGTTATGAGCCCGACGAGCTACCAGACTGCTCTACCCCGCGGTCTGTGACAGTATAATAGTCACCGCGAGGGGGGCTGTCAAGGGGCTGGGGCGGAATATGCGCATTCTTTTCGTATCAAGGCTCGATCTTGATTTTGTGCTCGATGTCAGGCGTTGGGCGGCTTGTGTATAGTCTGAAAACATAATCGCCCGGTCCACCGCCCGTTTTCGCCAACTCGGCGGGGTTGAAAACGAACTGCTTGCCGGCGGGGCTGGTTGTCATCTCGTTGGTCCAAAACACTTCGTAATTGATAAGGTCTGAGAGGGCGTCCTTGCGGCTTACGGTTATGGTGAACTTGTTGCGTTCGCAAATTTTCGGGAGAATGAGCGTCAGGACAATGTCCCGGTCTTGTGATATCGAGAACTTTTTGCTCTTTGGCCATTTGCCCGCGTAGGGCTGGCCTGCGGCGGTGAAGAACGTTTCTGACGGTTCGACCCTGATAGTCATTGGGGTGATTGCGAACTCGTTAAGCAGGGCTTGCAGGATTTGTTCGCGTGCTGCGGTGAGGCATGCGTCTCGGGTGAGTTCGGGGATTTCGCCCTCTGATTTTACGTATGCGTGCACCGGCGCTGCATGCACTGTTTGCGGGCCTGATGGTGTGATGCGCACCAGTGAGGCGTTGGCTTTTATCTCGGCTTCGTTGGTGTAGACGTGGTGTTCGATATGTCGGATGTGTATCCTTCCGCGTCTGCCTCGGACGCGTTCTGTCGTGACAGTTGTGTCTCTGCGCGTGTGCGGCCAGTTGCACGTGGTTACAACGCCGGAGAGAATCGCCTGCACCCGCGGTACTTTGCTCATCGCAGCAGCGGCTTGGTTCGGATCGCCCCCGCAGGCGATCTGCAGTTCCTGCTCGCTGAGGTGTTGTGCGAGTTGCGCCCTGTCGTAAACCGCGTCGTAGCTCCCGCTGATCTGAAGTTGCGTCGCCAGGTCGCTGCTGACCTGCGTTCCGATATACGGCATTTGCGTGGCGTTTTGGAATGGTGTAACAGCGATGTTCCTGAGCGAATGGTCCCAGAAAATCGGGTACTTAACGATATGGAGATCCCTGGTGCATCCGCTCATAGCGGTTATTGCGATCAGAGCCATGAGCAGCGGGGCGATCTTTATCCGAAGTGAGGAATTCATGCTCGATCCTTTCAGTTTACGCGTCGATTCTGAACCATAGGCGTATCTCCATGATATTCGCATCGCACATGCCGGGCCAACGGAAAAACATCTTGTCGCCAAATTAGTCGGTCGGCTTGGGGCTCAGGCGGCAAGTTGGCAGGTCGCTTTGTAGCACATGTGTCCGCCTGCGACCGCCAGCAGGGTGTAGACTATCGCGACGAACTGCGCGGCGCCGACGCGATTATGCAGGAATCGTCCCAGTATCGCCCCGGCCACAATTCCGGGCAGCAGGACCAGTCCGGCGCCCAGCGTTTCGGTGTTGATCATATTCTGGTGGAGGTAGGGGATCAGTTTGATTTGGTTGGCCATCCAGAAGAAAAACGCGGTGGTGGCTACGAACGACGCTTTCGATTTTTGCTGCGGGAGCAGGTACATGGTGATCACTGGTCCGGCGGCGTGGGCCAGAGTTGAGGTGAAGCCCGCAGCCAGTCCGGTTATCACTGTGTGCTTGCGTTGCGGTTTGAACGCCTTGTTTTGCCCTTTGATTTTTTTAATGATGTGCAGTGCGACAAAACCAAGTGCGATCAGCCCAATACCGAGCATCAACCATGCATTGGCAGCCGATGTCTTCGGATCGATTTCCATCCGATGGAACATCTCCAGCGCGCCCCAGCCAAGTGCTATTCCGCAGAGAGAGGCTGGCAGCAGCGATAATGCAGTTTTAACGTTCCACTTTTTCCACCAGGTAATTACCGCTACATAGTCTGCGACAATTAGTATCGGAAGCATTATCCCGACGGCCAGTGCGGCTTTGTCGCTGCATGCGTAGATCATCATCGGAATAGCCAAAATACTGATCCCGCTTCCGAATCCTGTTTTTGACATACCAAAAACCATCGCCGATAGTGAACCGACGATCAGGAAAAGCGTAGTATCAGGGATGCCTTGCGGAATCAGCGAAAGAGCTAACATTAGTAGCGATTCTCCAGCGACTTATTTAGTGCTAACCGTACACTATAAGTTTGTGCGCCTGCGATTCAAGTGCGGGTATGGGTTTACTGTTTGGCGTCAAGTTCGTACACTGTTGTGTCGAGGCGATTGCGCCAGGGTTTAACTTACCGAAACACGAGGCCGTTTAGATATGATACCTATACCTGTAGGCAGCGACTATAGGATGAGATGCCGCCCGGTGGTTAACTACGCGCTGATAGCGATCAACGTTGTTATTTTCGTGATTGGCTACAATTTGGAGAACAGGCTGAGCGCCGGTTACGCTCGCCTGTACAGCGCCGAGTTGCTTCTGAACCCGGAGGCGCCCCAGTTGTATCAGTTTTTCACTTCGATGTTCCTGCACGCCGATATTATGCATCTGGGCGGGAACATGCTGTTCCTGTGGGTTTTCGGGAATGCGATTAATGATCGTCTTGGGCATGTGGGGTATGGAGCGTTTTACCTGGCTGGCGGTGTTCTCGCCGGGCTGGGGCATATGATGTTCTCCAATGCCCATGTCCTGGGCGCTTCCGGCGCGATATCGGCGGTCACGGGCGCCTACCTGGTGCTGTTTCCCATGGTGCGTCTGACGATGGTGTTATGGTTCTACCTGATCACAACGTTTCATATATCAAGCATCTACTTCCTGCTGTTCTCCTTCGCTAAAGACGCCTATATGTCGTTTAACGGTACGGATAACGTCGCCTACGCCGCTCACCTCAGCGGGTACATATTCGGGATTGGCGTTGCTACGATTTTGCTGGCGACGAGAATTCTACAGCGAGATTCATTTGATTTGCTGAACCTGATCCGTTCGGCGCATCGTCGCGGGCGGTATCGGAGAATGGCTGCACAGGGTTATGATCCCTTCAGTCAACTTGGCGCTACTGGTGCACCCGGTAGCAAGCAATGGGTCAAAAAACGCAATATCGCACCGCCCGTGCTGAGCGACGCAGAGACGCGTGAACTTGAGTTACGCACGGAAATATCCGAGGCGTGCAAGGCCCACAATTTGGACACCGCAGTGCTCAAATATCTCGATCTGCTTGCGATTAACAGCGACGCCACGCTTACGCGTCAGGAGCAGTTGGATGTGTCTAATCAGTTGATGCACAGTGGGCGACATGCCGAGGCAGCGGCGGCGTACGAGCGATTTTGCAAATATAACGGATCCTACGAGCGAATGGGCGAGATCTATCTGCTGCTGGGGCTGCTTTATGGCCGATATCTTAACCAGAAAGATCGTGGTGTCGAAATGCTCGAACGAGCGATTGCGCGACTTAACGATCCGCAGCAGGCGGAGTTGGGACGCAGTGAACTGGCGAAATTAAAAAACGAGTCGCAACAAGGAAGCTGACTCAATAACGCAGGGAGGCTTATTATGATCGATATACCGTTTCCGTTAATGCACAAATTTGCGGACAATATTGTTTACATGTCATCGGGTGGCGCGATAGTTCTCGGCCTGATTATGTTGGGTTGGGGATGGTTGCTGAGTCGCCTGATCGTCGGTGCGGCAGGCGCGGGAGCGGGCGCTTTGTTCGGTGCTCCGCTTGCCGGTTGGATGAAAGTCGACCCGATGATCGGTAGATCGGCCGCCGGATCAATACTTGGCGTGCTGGGTTTTGTGGCGGCTCCTTTCTTCTGGGCGATATTTGCAGGGGGAGTGTGCGCGCTGGTTGCTGGCGGGTTCGTAGCCGCAGATTTCCTTGCCGATCCGGAACTCAAGTTGGCGCCGTTGCAGGCAGGCGCCAGTCCGGAAATGTGGGCCGACTGGATCATGAAAACGGCTGAAGACTTCAGCGGTCAAATATGGAAGAAACGGGCCGGTGTGCTGGTGATCGCTATGGCTCCTGCGGGAATCATCCCGATGCTAATAGGGTTCTGGCGCCCGCGTTTGGTAACGATCGTGACTACGGCGTTTATAGGCGCGGTTTTGGCGACATCAGGTGCTGTGGCTGCGATGGTTCAAGCTGATTCGGCGCGATGGCCTAAAGCATGGTCAGGATTGATGATACCGCTGTATGTTGCCGGTGGATTGTGGTTGTTCAGCATGGCGGTGCAGTATAACTTCGCCCTTGCCGCGGAACGAAAAAAGAAGGGCAAGGAAATCGATCGGGCCAAGTCGTCCGGTGAATCGGGCGGGAAATAATAATCTTACGCAAACGCTGACAGGACGAGATAATGGCTAGAGTCGGTTGGAGTCCAAATCGCTTGCGATGGGAATTCGCGGAACCTTTCGACGGCGCCGAGACGCTGATGAGCTCTCTGCGCCTGGGGCCTATGATCGCGCAAGTTTTGCATAATCGCGGGCTGGACGATCCGCTGACGGCAGGGAAATTCCTCGACCCCAAACTGAACGATCTGCATGACCCGGAACTGCTCAGCGGGGCGGTTGAAGCGGCTGAACTGATCGCAAAAGCTGTAGCCGATAAGCGAAAAATCGTTATTTACGGTGACTACGATGTCGACGGGATTACCGCGACGGCGATTCTGCACGCGGTGTTGCGGTTGGTCGATGCGAACGTGGATTACTACGTGCCGCACCGCATGGAGGAGGGGTACGGGCTGAATGTCGAAGCGATTGATAAGCTTGTCGCCGATGGCGCTGAGATGCTGATCACTGTTGACTGCGGAGTGTCGGCCGTTGAGGCTGTGGCGCACGCGACGGCTGCGGGCCTGGAAGTTATCGTGACCGACCATCACACGCTGGGCGATGAACTCCCGCCAGCTTCTGCTATCGTGCACCCCTCGCTGCCTGATAGTAAATATCCCAACGTGAATCTCGCCGGTGCGGGAGTCGCGTTTAAACTCGCCTGGCAGGTGGCCCGGGCGATCTGCGGATCGAATCGCGTTGACGCCAAAATGCGCCAGTTCCTGCTGGACGCGACATGTTTTGCAGCACTGGGCACAATCGCCGACGTCGTCCCGCTGCTGGGCGAGAATCGCCTGCTAGCCAAGTTTGGGCTCGACGGGCTGAAGGGCACCGAGCACACTGGGCTGCGGGCGCTTCTGGAGTCGGCGGGGCTGACGGGCGAAAAGCTGGATTCGTATCATGTGGGGTTTGTTCTCGGACCGCGACTTAACGCTGCCGGACGGATGGGCCACGCGCGACTCGCGGTGGAAATGCTCACCGGCGCTTCACGCCAGCGGAGCTGTGAAATCGCCGAATACCTCGACACACAGAACACCGAACGACGCAAAGTACAGGACGATATCACCGCCCAGGCCGTCGAAATGGTTCAGGCACAGGGGTTCGATTCGCCCGATCGACGAGCGATAGTCGTCGGCGGGGACAACTGGCACGGTGGGGTGATTGGCATCGTCGCGGCGCGATTAGTATCGCGATTCGGAAGGCCTGCGATTGTGATATCCCTGGGCGATGAAGTTTCCAGAGGCTCAGGACGAAGCATCGACGGATTCAATATGCACACCGCCCTTACCGCCTGCTCAGAGCATCTCGAAGGGTTCGGTGGACACGCAATGGCTGCCGGAGTCACGCTCGACCGCAACAACCTCGAAGCGTTTTCAGAGGCGTTTGTCGCCTACGCTTCGGCGCACATAACCGACCAGCAACTGGTCCCGGTCCTCAAGATCGACGCGACAGCGACGCTGGCGGATATCAATTACGATACGGTTCGCAGCTTGACGAAGATGGCTCCGTTCGGGCAGGGTAATCCCGCGCCGGTTGTCGTGGTTAAGGGCTGTCGCGTGCTTGTTGCCCCCAAAAGAATCGGAGCCAGCGGAACTACTGTCAGCATGACGCTAGGGCAGGATGGCGTGAATCTGCGTGCTATTGGATTTGGGATGGGCGATCTAACCGAAGCTCTGGTGGGTGTTAACACAGTTGATGTGGCGTTTGAACCGCAACTCAATACGTTCAGGGGCAACACCACCGTGCAGGCGATGCTCCGCGACGTTCGCTGGGATTGACTTTACTCGCTAACCGCTGCGTCGGTTTCGTCTGAGGCTTCGTCGGGCAGGGCCTTCCCTTTGATTTTGGCGATGAGCGCCTTGATCGGTGGTGTGAATACGAATGCCTGCGTTGCGATTGTCAGCGTTACCAGGGGCATTACCACGACGGCCATGATGATCAATACGAGTTTGACCAGATACCCGACCGGTTTCTTGCCTCGCATGTATTTGTTGACCAGATGTGCGTAGGGGAGTCGCGAAACCATCAACAACCCGATAACCGCCCCGGCGATGGGCAGCGCCATCCATACCGTCACGAGCAGCCACTGTCCGTCGAACCAGTCGGCTTTCAGTAGTGAATTCGCCATCCATCCACCGTCTGACTTGTTCCGGAAATGCACGAACAGCAGGATCAGCGACAGCAGCCCGGCCGCCGCTCCAGGCGAGGGCAGGCCTTTGAAGTCCATGTGAGCCGACTCGTCCGGTTCGTTTTCCACGTTGAATCGTGCGAGCCTTACAACCGCACATGCGACGTATGTCGCGGCGCAACACCAGATTGCTCGCTCGAAGGTCCGATGCAACTCTGCGTTTATGGCAGTTTCGTGCATCGTGAGCACCGCTGTTTTGAGCATGATTATCGCCGGCGCCACTCCGAAGCTGATGATATCGCACATGCTGTCGAGCTGTCCGCCGAAGTCGCTGGTAAGATGCGTCATGCGGGCCACTCGCCCGTCGAGCATGTCGCAGAGCATCCCGCCGACGATCAACCAGATCGCCAGGGCCTGATTTGACAGCGCGGTCGCAAATTCGAGCTCATGTCTTGTCGCTACGGCAATGGCGGCAAAACCGAGCAGTCCGTTTGACAGTGTCAGCAAGCTTGGCAGGACCGCGATGCTGGCGACCATTCGTTTGCGTCGTCGAGCGGCCCGTTTTTCGCGGCGCTGGGCCTTGGTGGGGGTATCGCTTGCCTGATCTTCTGTCGGATTCACTTTGATTCTCCCTGGATCGATTCGATCAGCACGGTTTCGGCTCCGCGGCTGATCTGCCCGATTTCCACGCAGATTTTCGAGATCAATTCGACTGGAGCCAGTAGTTCCAGGCGTGATCCGAACCTGATCATCCCAATTCGCTGGCCGCGAGTTATGGTTTGGCCTTCAGTTAGATCCGTCACGATTCGTCTTGCGACAAGTCCGGCAATCTGGCGGACGACTACTGGGTATTCCTGCCCTTGATGCTGATATTTCAGGCGTATTGTTGTCGATTCATTTCGTTCCGAGGCGTGCGGATCTCGAACGTCCAGGAACAGGCCCGGTCGATGTTCCACCGATTCGACGACCGCGTCGATGGGGCTGCGGCTTAGATGTACGTTGAAAACGTTCATAAAGATACCGACTCGGACACCATCGCGACCTAGTTCGCTATCAGGCCCGATATTGGTTATATCGGCGATTCGACCGTCGGCCGGTGATATGAAAAGGCCCTGGTCTTGCGGTGTGTCGCGTTCGGGGTCACGGAAGAACCAGAGCACCCAGAAGTACAGCAGTGCGTCGGGGGCAATGATCAAAGCCAGCGCCCACCAGGGCAGTAATTCTCGTAGGAACACCAGCGGCGCCACGCACCAGATGATCGCCAGGAACGTCGCGATGACGATAATTTTGAGTCCGTATTTTGTAACTTTGAACATAAGGGCCTGTATAGTCGCCGATCTAATACGCCGGCGCAGCGGTTACGAATCGCGTGCATTGCGGTATGAACGTCAGGTCAACTATTCCTGTCGGTCCGTTTCGCTGTTTGGCGATAATAAGCTGGGTGATGTTAGTGTTGATGTAGTCCGGTTCACCGCGGTGGTAGTAGTCTTCCAGATGGAGCAGGGACACTACGTCGGCGTCCTGCTCGATCGAACCGGATTCACGCAGGTCGCTCATTCGTGGAGTGTGCGAAGGACGGTCGGCCGGTCCGCGGTTTAGCTGAGCGGCTACGATTACCGGTACGTCCAACTCGCGTGCAAGGGCTTTCAGGCCTCGCGACATTTCACCGACCTGGGCCTGGCGATTTTCCGCTCGCCCGTGGTACGACATTAGCTGGAGGTAGTCGATCAGGACGCACTTGATATCGTGCGCGGCTTTGAGTCGTCGGGCCTTGGCCCGCAGTTGCATTACGGTGAGTTCCGGTGAGTCGTCAATGAATATGGGTGCGTTTTCGAGTTCAGCGGCCGCTCGTTGCAGTTGGGTCCAGTCCTCGGCTTGGATGTTTCCGCGTCGCATTTGTTGCAGATCGAACTGTGCTCGTGACGCCAGTAGCCTTTGTGCCAGTTGCTCTTTTGACATTTCCAAAGAGAACAGTGCTATTGGGGCTTGCTCGGTTGCGCCCATGTGTTCTGCGATATTCAGGAGGAGGGATGTTTTACCCATCGACGGTCTGGCGGCAAGGATGATCATTTCACCGCCATGCAGCCCGCAAGTCATATCGTCGAACCTGTGGTATCCCGTGGGTACACCTGTGATTTCTCTACCGTCGGCCTGTTCGAGCATTTCGAAGGTGTGCTGCAGAAGCTCCTTCATTCCGGTGATTTCCGCGGCGACGTTATCGGAGGAAATCTCGAAGACGGTTTGTTCGGCCCGATCGATAATATCGATAGCTTCTTCGCGTGAGTCGTAGGCGTTGTTTACTATTTCGGTACCGGCGGCGATTAACATTCTGAGCAGTGCTTTGTTTCGCACGATCATGGTGTAGTATTCGGCGCTGGCGGCGTTTGGCACGCCGGTGACCAGATCTGCGAGGTATTCGACCCCTCCGATCTGTTCGAGTTGCTTTCGCTTAAGGAGTTCTTCCTTGACGGTCACCAGATCTATTGGGGCGCCGAGGTCCTTCATTTCGGTCAGGACTTTGTAGATCAACTGGTGAGCAGGGCGGTAGAAGTGTTCGTCGCTAATCATCTGGACGATAATATCGACGCACGTTGAGTCGAGTATCATCGAACCGAGTACGCACGCCTCAGCCGGTATCGACTGAGGCGGAACCCGCTGCGGGGCTCCTGCTGTTGCAGAGTTGACCGGAAGGTCTGTCATCATCGGCCTTTCCATGTTGACACCGCTCAGGCGACCTGTTGGTCAGTCCTGAGCGGTGTTATACAATCAGCGAGCTAATATTGCAAAGAAGCTATGGCTTCTTTTGCGTTATTAGAGGTCGTCATCACCATCATTATTATCGTCGTCAGCGTCCGGATCGGGAGTTTCCGCCTTGTCCGAATCCTGTGACGGGAGAACCCAAATGTGGATCGTCGCTGTGATTTCCGGTGTGAAGGATATTTGGACGTCGTACTTGTCCAGTTGCCTGATCGGAACATCCAGGTCGATATATTTGGCGTCGATGAAGATATCTTCGCTCGCCAACGCCGCTTCGATCTGTGCCGGTCCGATAGAACCATACAGATGACCTTCTGCGTTTGCGCGAGCCGAGATCGTGAGCTCTTTGCCCTTGACCAGGGTTGCCTTGGCTTCGAGTTCTTCGCGCATTTTCGCGAGTTCCTCGAGATGGCGTTTCCTGTCGGCCTCTACTATCTTCAAGTTCGCAGCCGTCGGAGCGATGGCCAGTCCCTGGGGTAGGAGGAAGTTACGTGCGTATCCGGGTTTTACGTCGACTAAGTCGCCGACAATCCCGAGTTTCTTTACATTCTGTCGAAGCAGCACTTGCATGTCTGCACCTCGTTGCTGATATTCAGTGGTTCGTAGTTTCGTGATCGTGCTTAAATCGCTTGTTCCGTGCTTCTGGTTTTCCGATTTTCCATTCCATGCGTCCGTCATCAAGCCGCAACGGCGTGCGTGGTGACGCTGGTGAGGGAACCTTTAACCGACGTAGGGCATGAGCCCAAGGAACCGAGCGCGTTTTACCGCACGCTTAGTCGATCTCTGATGCTTGGCGCAATTTCCGCTTCGTTTCCTGGAGAACATTTTGCCCTGATTAGTCGTCAATTTCAACAGGGTTGCAATATCCTTGTAGTCCACTTCTTTGATCTTGTCACGGCAGAAGCGGCATTTTGCTTGCTCGCGGAATCGTCGTTTCTTATTCGACTTGGAGCGCCCTTCGGGAAGCTTCCTTTTTTTAGCCATCGAATCTCTTACCTCGTGTTAGTTCTGGTTTATCTACTGTTATCTGATAGCTCATCGGTCCGGAACTGTTTGCTCCGAGACGATGGACGTGGTCAGAACGGGATATCCTCACCACCGACGTCCATCGGCGGTGGGGCGGGTTCGTTATTGTAGTTCGACTGCTGCTGCGGAGGAGCCTGTGGCTGTTGCTGCTGCGGGGCCTGATACGGCTGCTGCTGCTGCTGTTGCTGCTGCGGTGCGTATGAACCACCGCCTTGACCACCACCGCCCTGACCGCCTGGTCCGCTACCGAGGAATTCGAAACTATCGACGGTAACTCGGAGTTTGCTGTGTTTGCGACCGTCTTTCTCCCAGGACGAAAAATGCAGCCGGCCTTCAACAAGTATAGGCCTGCCCTTTGAGAAGTACTGATTGATCACTTCGGCGGTTCGTGCGAACGCTCGGCAGTCGACGAAGCAGGTCTCTTCGTGCTGCTGACCGTCTTGCCCACGCCACTTGCGATTGATCGCCATCCCAAAATCCACAACAGGCTTCTGGGCGGGGGTATAGCTCAACTGCGGGTCACGGGTCATGTTGCCGGCCAGTATGACTTTATTGTAGTTGGGCATGTTCTATTCCTTGTGT
The DNA here is from genome assembly GCA_018645065.1 of Phycisphaerales bacterium. GTDB lineage: Bacteria > Planctomycetota > Phycisphaerae > SM23-33 > SM23-33 > BS750m-G57. The sequence goes on along the minus strand of JABGPF010000089.1, from coordinate 7,648 downwards.
TGCGATACGGATAGCATCGCTTAGGCTTCGTCGGAAGCTTCTTCATCGGCCGGGGCTTCTTCAGCTGCCGGGGCTTCTTCCACTGCCGGTGCTTCTTCAGCTGCCGGAGCTTCTTCAGCTGCCGGAGCTTCTTCAGCTGCCGGAGCTTCTTCAGATGCCGGGGCTTCTTCCACTGCCGGTGCTTCTTCAGCTACCGGAGTTTCTTCCACTGCCGGAGCTTCTTCAACTGCCGGGGCTTCTTCAGTTACGGCGGCGGCAGCTTCTTCGCTTGTGGTTTCGGCTGCTGCTGCTGCGGCCGCTGCGGCCGCTGCGGCTGCTTCGCTTGCTTCTGCCTGTGCCATGCTGATTTCTGCGGGTGTTTGTGCGGCAACTTCCGCGTCGGAAAGCTTATCGCGGCGCAGGATCATCATACGCAGGACGCCTTCGTTCAGTTCTGCGTCGCGGTTCAGTTCGGTAAGCTTCGCCGGGTCCATCTTGAAGTATGCCAGGATGTAGAGACCGCGTTTGAAACCCTTGATTTCGTAGGCCAAACGTCGCTCTTCCCACGGGTGCATCGAGAGGATCTCAGCGTCTGATCTTCCGAGCACCGTCTTTACCGGTTCGCTTGCTGAATGGAAGTCCGAGCCCGATTGGACCAGGAACATGCCTTCGTAAGTTTTGATTTTGTTCATATTCAGGTTCCGTTCTTGCTATCTAGCCTGGTTGGATTCTACTGCTTGCGTTAGTCCGAGTCTTGCCCGGGCCTTTGATTGTAAATATCCATCGTGCGGGTCGCGCCGTTGAAAACCCAATCTTCAACGGCCTGTGAGGCCCGCAGTACTGCTTGTCGCATCGTCTCGGTTTCATTATCACCGAAACGCTGTAATACGTAGTCTGCTGTGTCCATGAACTCCGGAGCCGCTCCGATTCCGATTCTCAGTCTCGGTACGCAGTTGGACCCGAACAGCCTGATAATATCGCTCAGACCGTTGTGTCCGCCGGCCGATCCGTTAACTCGGAGACGAAGCTGTCCAGTCGGTAACGCCAGATCGTCCAGTACGATCAGGATATCGTCGAGCTTTGTTTTGTAAAACCCTGCGATGTCCCTGACTGCCCGTCCCGAACAGTTCATAAACGTATGCGGTTGTAATAGCACTACTCTGGCGGTTCTGCCGTCGCCCAAAGTCGGGCGTGCGTCATAGGCCATTCCGCCGAATGCGGCTTTTGGCCCGGTCGCCAACCAGCGTCTTGCCGCTTCTTCGACAACTTCAAACCCTATGTTATGCCGCGTCCGAGCATATTTCCTGCCCGGATTCCCCAGCCCTATAACCAACTTCACCGAACTGTTTTGTTGCTCCTGCACGGTATCGGTTTTCAGTTGATCTCTTGTAGGCTGGTTTGATCGGTAGGGTTATGCTTCTTCTTCGTCTTCGTCTGGCTTGGCGCCGATAACTTCCGGTTCGTTTCCGCCTTCGCCTTCTTCGCCTTCTTCGCCTTCGACTTCTTCAGCGATCGTAATCACGTTGCAGACCAGTGCCGCCGGGTCGCCAAGCAGCTTGGCTCCTTCAGGCAATTCAAGGTCTGACAGGTGGATAGAATCGTCGATCTGCAGGTCGTTGACCTGTAGGCGAATTTCTTCGGGTATTGAGTCGACGCGGCATTCGATATCCACCGACGTCAGGGCCTGCTGGAGCGATCCACCGGCTTCGACGCCTGCGGGCGTTCCAACCAGATGAATCTGGATGGTTACGGTGACCAGTTCGTCCATGTTGACTCGCGTCAGGTCAATGTGCAGGATACCTTTTCCCCAGGTATCGTACTGGATGGCTTTGATCAGAACGTTCTGATGCTTTCCGTCAAGTTCGATATCCAGGAGTTGTTCACCGTTCCTGAGTGCAAGCTGCAGGGCGTGCGCGTTCAGTGTAAGTGATTGGGTGCCTTCACCGTGTCCGTACAGTACGCCAGGGAGCAGGCCTTCTTTTCGCAGGGCGCGAGCCTTGCGAGTTCCAGCGTCGGTGCGTGTAGTTGCCTTCAGTGCTTCTGTCATCGTCGTTCTCCAGAACCGGTTTCTTTTACCGGTTAACGGTCTATGTCCATGTGAAACAAGCTGCTGACTGATTCGTCATTGTGGATACGATGTATCGCTTCGCCCATAAGTCTCGATACAGACAGGACTTTGCCTTTTACTAAGTCCTGAAGCTTCTCGTCGCTTACGGGTATTGTGTCAGTCACGATTACTTCGTCTATCGGGGCGTCACGGAGCCGCTGAATCGCCGGTCCGCAAAGCACCGCGTGCGTTGTACCTACCAAAATTCGTTCGGCGCCGTTGGCTTTGCAAAGCTTCGCCGCTTCGCAAATCGTACCGGCGGTCGAGATCATGTCGTCGATCATCAAAACTGTGCGTCCTTTGACGTCGCCGATTATGTGTCCGACTTCGACTTCGTGTCCGCTTACGCGACGTTTGTCGATGATCGCCAATTCTCCGTTCATGCGACCAGAGTAAATTCGCGATCGCTTAACATTGCCCACGTCGGGGCTCACGAGAACGAGATTCTCAATGTTTTCGTTCATGAAGTGGTGGCTTAACACGGGCTCAGCAAGCAGGTTATCGACAGGGATATCGAAGAAACCCTGAATCTGTGCTGCGTGCAGGTCCATCGTTAACACCCGGTCGGCGCCGGCGGTCGCTATCAGATTAGCAACCAACTTAGCCGTTATCGGGGTGCGACCTTCATCTTTGCGATCCTGGCGGGCGTACCCAAAGTAGGGGATTACCGCAGTTATCCGCTCTGCCGAGGCGCGGCGGGCGCAATCGATGAAAATCAGCAGTTCCATCACGCTCCGATTGACCGGGCTACAGGTCGATTGGACGATGAACACGTCTTTTCCGCGAACGTCTTCTTCGAGTTTGATCATCAGTTCCCCGTCGGGGAACGGTTCGATCCTGACATTGCCCAGCTCGATACCAAGATACTCGCTGATCTTCTCAGCAAGCGGTCTGTTGGTGCGGCCGGAGAATAATCTCAGATTCGCCATGCTCATCTTATCTCCAGGCGGCAAGTATCATTGTAGCGTTGCATTGTCATGTTAATTCTCGTTGAAAAAATCAACCCGACCAGGACTCGAACCTGGAACGGGAGTACCAAAAACTCCTGTGTTGCCTATTACACCATCGGGTTATAGCTCGTAGCATCTCGCCAAGAGCAAGGCGCGCTGGGAAAGCCGGTAGTCGGTGTCCGTGGCGCGTACAGCTAAAAAAGCGTAAAAAGCCTTAAAATCAAGGCGTTTTGTTATCTGTTCAAATTTAGAATCGCGGCTGCGGACCACCCCCGAAACCTGAACTGGCGGCCGCGACGTTAGCCAGTCCACTCCCAAATAACTCTAAAACAAGCTCTTCGAGACGTTCCATTAGGATGGAATTAAACCCATCGAAACGAAAACTATACAAACAGTCAGGCGACTTGTCAATGGTATTACAGGAAATCTTGTCTTCAAAATAGCGACAGGCCCGTTGGTTTGCCCCCGTAATCCCAATTGGAGGTCTGGAAACCGCAAAACGTCATTGACGTATTTGGCGAAAATTGCGCGTTTGTTGCGGTGTGTTGGGAAAATAAGGGCGAAAACGAAAAAAGGTTTCCGAAATCAAAACACAGAAAGCCTTTGGCTGTAACAGGTTACAGGATGGGGCGGTCGCCTGGTGAAAAAAATAAAAACCCAATGTCCCAGGATATCGCTTTTGGGTGAGTAAGTATGGCTATGAAGGCAGGAAATAACTATCTGAGTTGCTACGCTCGATTTGGGGCCCAGCAGCACGTGTTGAACTATTTAGATGGAGCACTAGAAAATGACGCGTTCAAAAGGCCGGAAGTACAATGACGACAAAATGGTTCACCTAATCGCCGCCAGCGATCTTAATGATGCGGAAATCGGGCGGCAGCTGAATATCAGCACCAGCATGGTCTGGCGCATCAGGCACGGGCAGTCGCGGGCGGATCTACAGGAGCGGATCAACGATGCAATTCGCGGGTACATTCGCGAGCTTCGCCTCCACGTGCTCAGCAGGCTCAAAAAGCTTGCCGACAAGCATATGGAAGTCGGGATGGAGGGAGAAAGCGAGATCGCACGGAGATGCCGAGAATTCATGATGAAGCTGTTCATGGTGGATGTCCCGCCGGCCGATGAGCCTGCCCCCGCCATTCCCGTTGGGCCCAGGGTCCGTCGAATTTTCCATAACCTGCCGAGCCTGTCACCGAACCTAAAGACCCAAATGATCGACGAACTGGACCTGTCGCGACCTAACACCGGATGTGGGGATTAGCATTATGCAAACACTTACCCTGACACCCAAGGATGAACTCCACCTTCGCATTCGAACAGGATTCGGTCTGGATCTGCCGCGCAAGAGGTTCGCGCCCGATCACTCCACACCGTTCGACTTTGTAGCCGACGCGTTTTTCAATCCGCACAAGGACGTGGCGGCGTGGTCTTCCCGATCGGGCGGTAAAACGCTTTCGGCGTCTATCATCGCAGCACTTGAGTTCCTGGACACCGACGGGCTCCAGGCCCGCGTCTTGTCCGGCAGCCAGGACCAGGCGATGAACCTGTACGAATATTGGCGCAACTGGTGCAACGGACCGCTGGCCGATCGGCTCGACGGAACGGTAAAGCGTCTGCTGACGAATATCGGCGGTGGGAAGTTCGAGATACTCGCAGCCTCGCAGAGAAAGGTTCGAGGCGGAAAAGTTCATCGCCTGTACGAAGACGAGTTCGACGAGATCGACCCGGACATCGACAGCGCCGCGGTAGGTATGATCGCCTCGCGCGACGGTCTGCCCGGCCGAACGATTTACACATCGACGTGGCATCGCAGCGACGGGCCTATGAGTCGTCTGGTCGACGCCTGCCCGGAAAATGGCGTCACGTTGCATCGGTGGAATTTGTGGGAGGCGATCGAACGCTGCCCGGTTGATCGTCACGACGAGGGACGCGGCTGCGAGACTTGCCCGTTCGAGCCGGCGTGCCGGGGCAAGGCCCGCCAGTATTACTCCGATGACTCTCGCGCCGTGGGAATCGCCGCCGACGCATACGGATTTTACCAGATCGACGATGCGACCAAGGCCTATCGCAAGGTCAGCCAGCGAACATGGGAGGCTGAGTTTTTGTGTCAGCGTCCCAGTGCTGATGGGTTGGTGTTCGGCGAGTTCGACCCGCTGGTCCATGCGATCCAGCCGCGCGATGTACCTCGCGATTTGAAGATATACCGGGCGATCGACTGGGGGCTGGGCGTTTTCGTGTGTCTCTGGATCGGTCAGGACGCCGCTGGGCGAACGTACCTGCTGGACACGTATCGCGCCGAGTACGGAACGCTCAAAACCCACGCGGAGTACATTTTGGCCCATCGCTATCAGCGAATAGCTGGCACGTACTGCGACCCCGCCGGACGCAGCAGGAACGATCAGACCGGGCGATCGAACATCGAAGAGTTCCGCCGCTGGGGTATTCCCTGCACCAGCGTGACCTCGCCGAAGTTGCGGAACGTGCAGAACGGTTTGGCGCTGGTGCGGGCGGCGTTGGCGCCTGCTGCTGGCCCGCCAACGCTTAGATACCTCGCAGGCGACGGGAACAGGATGTTCGCCCGTGCGATGCAGAGTTATCGCAACCGGCGGGTCAACGGGATATGGATCGACCAACCCCAGGACCCCCAGGAGTTCGAGCACATCCCCGACGCCCTGAGATACTTTTTCGTGAACCGCACCCAAAGTCGCAACGTTGACGTAATCGCCTACGGTGCGGTTTGAATACGTGCTAAACCGCAAGCGGTTCTGTTCCGCCGCTTGCGGTTTAGCAGCTTTATCAATTAACCCGAACATGGAGTTATCGAATGACACAAGAAAATGTCGCAACTGACTTTGACCCTTCACAGACAAACGGTGTTTACGATCTGTTTGCACCGGCCTGGCGGATGTGCAGGGATTTCGCTGAAATGCACGAGCATGTCCTGCGCAGCGGAGAATATCTCGATCGGTTTGGCGCCGGGACTGGTGCGCTGGAACCGGCGAGTCAGTACGGATGGCGAACCCAAGCCGGTTTCGCCATGGACTATTGCGCCGACCTGATCGATCTGCGGGTGGGCAATCTGTTCCGCACAGCCCCCGTGCGAACGTTCCAGGGCGGAAAGTGGTCTGAGTTCATCGGGCGGTTCGTCGAAGACGTTGACGGCGGCGGGACGCATCTCGACGCGTTCATGGCCCGCGCGTTGAGGCAGTATTACATTAGCGGAGTCGACATTGTAGTCGACAAAACCCGAACGCCCGAGGGCGCCGCCCCCGAGACGCGAGACCAGGAAGCCCAACTCGGAAGGCGCCCGTACCTGGCGGCTTTCAGTCCGCTTGAGCGGGTCGACTGGGCGTGCGATCACGCGGGCGGATACAAGTGGGTGCGATACGATCTCGGCAGCCAACCGCCCGCTGCTGAAGACGCCTCGCCCGGCGACAGACGCTATCTGACGCTGACCGCCGACCAGTGGCGCCTGTATCAGGTGTCCGAAGACGGTGACGAACCGGTGCAGTTCAGTTCAGGCCCGATGCGACTTGGTCTACCGCCGGTGATAAGTTTTTACTACCGCCAGTCGGTGCGCCCGGACTATCGAGGCGTTCCGCTTTCGCTGCTCACCAGGATAGCGCCGGTTGCGAGGGCGTTGCTGAACCTCGTCAGCCAGGGGCAGCTCGATATTTATATGGCCATCGGTGTTCTCGCCGCAATCGGCGTAGATGCAGACCGCCTGCCGAAGGAGATGGCTCCGATGTGCTGGTTGGGCCTGCCCGACGGCGCGCAGATCCAGCACATTCATCCTGCCGTTGAGCACGTGCAGGAAAAACGCAAATGGATCGCAATGTTGTCTGAGACGATTCTGCGGATGGGCAAGCTTATCGGCGCCAGTGGGAAGGTCAGCGCCCGTGCGACCTCGGGCTTCCAGGTGGCCGCTGAGCGAACGGACCTGGACAACGAAATGTCCGCCACCGCCGCCCAGGCAGAAGCAGTCGAACGCGACATAATTCGCCTTGCTGTCTCGCGAATGGAAGGGCGATTGGTGGACCACGCCGAGATCGGGTACAGCGTTGAGTACAACAAGAAGTACGTGTTGGCTCCGGCGGCGGACATCGTAGCCCAGGCCAGAGAGTTTTTCGCAACCGGCCTCGCCGGCGACGTACCGCAAATATCACGCCTGTTCCTGGGCAGAATCCTCGACAGCCTCATCAAGAAAGACGACCCACGCTACACCCAAATCGCAGCAGCAATAGAAAACGCCAATTTCGACGCAGACGAGTAATTAATAGGGACAGTCACCTATTAATTGAAGCTGAGAAATAGGTGACTGTCCCCGGTTTTCGAAGATGAGAAATAGGTGACTGTCCCCGGTTTTCGAAGCTGAGAAATAGGTGACTGTCCCCGGTTTTCAGAAATAGGTGACTGTCCCCGGTTTTTCGGTTTTCCGAGGCGGGCGAGTAAACAAGAGGTACTGCCTCTGGTTCTTTTGCCGTTGCCTGGAGGGCCGAAGGCCCGTTGCGATCTTAGCCGGGTCCGGAAGGGCCCGGTATTCTGCTCCCTTTGAGCCAGAGCCCCTAGCATCTTGACATATGTCCCACCGGGTGGTTTTGGTATGATTTAT
>JABGPF010000088.1 GCA_018645065.1 Phycisphaerales bacterium | reverse complement strand
AGACGCTGCTGATTACGCTGCGCCCAGCCGGACGCCCGCCCGAGCACTTCCCACATCTCCTCGGTAATCAAATCGAGCGTAAGGTACAGTTCCTTGACCATCGTTCCGCGTGCGTAGTACATCACGACGTGATTCGACCAGTTTTCGGGCAGGTCGCGTCCGTCGGTGAACGGTTTCTTACCGGCGGAGATAATCCCGTGGGTCATGAAATTGGCGATCGGAATGATCGGCCGGGCGCATCGCTGCGGATTGTTGAAGTTCTGGAAGAAGTACTCGTCGCGGTATGATGTCGATCGATCGCGGTGCGCCAAGTGTGGATACTTGCGAGAGTTGCCCGAGTCGCCGGACATCATCCACAACGCATCAACATGCTGCAACCACCAGGGCGAGAACCACGAACCGTTTGTGTAATTCTGGTAGACCTTCGGGTTCAGAGATCGCTCGTATTCCAGTAGCCCGAGCGTTACGTCCAGGCAAGCCTCCCGAGCGTGCCGCTGAGTCATGCCATTGCTGGTGAAGTTGTGGTTGAAATCGTGCTTAATGTAGTCCACACCCGCATCGACGATCAGGAACTTAAGCGCCTTGCGGAGATCTTTCTGGTATTTCGGATCGAGAATATCGAAATAGTTCTTGCCCTGCATCCACCTGAATTCACGTTTGAAATCTTTCGCATAGGCGGACTTGTAACCTATTTTCAGTCCACGGGAGGTGGAGTTGTTCGTACCGTCCAGCGCCATCCAGATGCCCAGGTGCGTATCATCATGTTTCTTGAGCGCCTTGGCAAGTTCCGGCAGCGGCGAGTGGGTGGGGCTCACTTGCGGCTGGAATATATACTCGAACGATTTAGTCTGCTGCCACCCGTGGTCGGGCACGATCGCGTCGAGTTTGGCGCCGTACTTTTTGAGCTTATCGTTGATCGGCTTGTAAACGTTCGGGATGAAGTGATCGACACCGAGATTCTTGCCCTTGGGGGAATACCAGTTGTTGTAGTGAAAATGGCTGCGAGGGGGCTTTCGCGTTTCGTTTATGTAATCGAACAAACCCAATTCGGCGTTATCGCCCTTGGTTTTGCTCAGGCCGATAACGGCGCGTTTCGAGACGATCCCCCAACGCCCCGAGCCCTGCTCCCGAGCATTTCCGGGAAAATGGAACACCGAAACAAGCCCTTTTCGCGGCGCCAGAAGCTTGTCACGCCCGGCGAGATCGATCATATAATCCCATCGGTAGAAGTAGTCTGGATTGGCGAATTCGTTGCTGTGGCGGCTGTAGAAGCACGGGTAGTCAGCCCCAACGAACCAATTGCCCACAAACACCGCCTCGCCCCGCCCGCCGCGTGAGGTCTTGGTCGGCGTGGAGAATCGCAGCACGCTCAGGCGATCGATCTTGTCGCCCTTTTTCATCCCCAGCCGTACAACCTTGCGCAGATACGGCCCCTTGCCCAGAGTGTATTCGACCGTCACCTCGCCCGGAGCCCCGGGCCGCGTCGCGCCACGATGCTTGTAGTTGATAACCAACGCCTGGGAGCCATCGTTTCCGATGATATGCTTCGGATCGCCCGCCAGATAATCCCGGGCCGTCAGGCGAGTATCGTCAAACAGCAGGATCTCAAACTCGTCACTGTCCAGCACGATCGCATCGGACCCGTCAGCCCGGGCCAAGGCGTTATTAACCCACACGCCATTTACCGATTTAAAATCCGCCCGAATGTGCTTATTCGCCACACGAATCGGCCCAGCCGCCTGAACCTGAGAAGCCAACAAGCACACAACCACACAAATAAAGATTCCAAACCGTCGCATAAATCACATTCCTTTGCAGCCTATTTCATCTCGTGATCGGAGGGTTTTACGCCCTTTTTGAATTTATTGAAACCGAAGCGGCTTGGTTTGTATTCGCCTACGATGTCCACGTTTGACTTTGCGGGGATCTTCTTCTCCAAGCCGACACACCAGTACGATGCGTTCACCAGCATTCGTCGCAGGCCTTCGTTGGCTACGTCTTGTGCGTCGCCCATGGTCGTGAAGAACACCCGGCCGGTTTGGCCATTCTTGCCCTTGTACGTTTTTGTCCACGCCATCGACATCATCGGATTGTTCTTCTTACCCTCAGCCGGTTTGTCAGTCGGCTTCATACCGTCGATCACCTGCCCCTTGAACAGAACCGTACTGCTTTCGGGCATCTTCCTGGGGGAAACGTAAACGTCGGTAGGCCCCCAGATATCGGTGCAGCCCTGGACTATCGGATGGTCCTTGGCTTCGGGGACCAAAACGCCGCGGGTAGACTGCTTACCGTGTCGCCCATGATGCCCCATCCAGGTCTGGCCGAGAATATGACGCCCGAAACCGCCCTTCCAGACCTTACCCTTCCAGCAGAATCGTTCGTAGGTCTTGCTGCTCTTCAGCCAAAACGCCACCAGCCCCGCCCGCATCCCGATAACCGGTTTGCCTGCGTCGATATAGTCAGCCACATGTTTCATCTGATCGTCGGGCAGGTCGCGGAACCGCGTGGCGATCATCATCAGGTCAGCGGTTTTAAGGGCTTCGAGCCCGGGGATATTTTTCGTATTGTTCGGATCGATCAGTCCGTTGGTCGTCGAGAACAGAACCGTGCACTTGAACCCGTGCCTCTTTGCGAGAATCTTGCCGAGTTGCGGCAGGCATTCTTCGGAACGATATTCTTCATCACCGGAGACCAGGACGATATGCTTACCGGCGCCGGGACCCTTACCGCCCTGGTAGACCACCCATTCCTTAGACGCCGCTGCGTCCGTTTTCGCCCCGATCGCTCTGCCGATTGTCGCAAACGCAAAACAGCTTGCCGCTAAGGATACAACCAACACGATTTTTGCTGCGTTTTTAAGCATATCACTTTTCCTTTTTAATGTTATTTCCACCGGCGGTTTTCATTGGGGGGCGTCCGCCCCATCGTTTCTGATGCGCTTCGTATATTGGGTCCTTATGGGCCTTGTTTCCCTGCTGAAACAGTTTGTCGTACTTCTTGATCGCCGCTTGTACTTTTGCGTCCGTCGCGTGATTTGCTGTCTTGGCGAGCATCGGTTTCATCAAGTCTGCCGACCAGTATCCAACGTCGAGATACGCCCGGCCGTTATGCTTCCAGTGAGCCCCGTCGCCCGAAGCGTTGTAAACCGAATACGCCTTGTCGCCCTTGAGGTTGATCTTCGACTTTGAGAGAACCGCAGCAGCCTGTTTGTTGGCGCACTTCTTGTTCACACGATCGACTGCATTCTGGAACGCCAAACCCGGCGCGCGGCTCGAAAGACTCTCCACGGCGATGAACGGAAGCTTCGGCAGACCGAGCATCGCCCTGACATCAGTAATGAAATCGGTCAGGTTGTCTTCGTACTCTTTTGCGTATTTGCCCCCATCGGCATTCCCGTGGACCCAGACAACTCCCATGATCTGGTAGCCTCGTTTTGGATCGTAGCCTTTGATGAGCTCCGGCAGATTATCGAGGGCCTTCTTGAGTTTGTAGAACGCGGTCTGGAAGCCTGCGCGGCGGCCTTTGAGCGGGCATTGGCGTCCGTTACGTTTAGCCGCACTTGGCGATGTCCAGTGCGTCGCCAGCGGAGTGCCTCCGGCGATGCATTTTACCAGCAGGACATCGTCATCGTAATGATCGCCCATGCGATGCCCGAACCCCAGCTCCGGTCCGAAATAATCAAACTGCCCGAACCCCGGTTCGAGGCGAACATTGCTCATCTGGTGAGATATTCCGTTCCCGTTGGCCCCGGTGATCCACACGTCGGGGCGTATTTTCATCAGCGAAGGCGGATACTTATCGGGCAGATCCTGAGTCAGTTTCTCATCGAGAACCTTAACATTTCCCCGCCCGTTCATATTCGACTGCCCAAGCAGCAGAAAAACTCTGACAGGTCCTTTCTTCGGCTCGGCGGTTTCAGCCTTCGAACCGGGCGCCAAGGCGCAAATCGCCAGCAGGCAGACCGCCAGCACAATTCTTCGTATGGTCATCAGGAGTCTCCTTTAAGCCAATAAGCGGCCATGATATCGTGATAGACGCTGCAAACGCCAGTTTATTGCATATGGGGTCACATATGGGGTCAGAGCGTCATTAGTCATTAGGATGAAACATCATTCATCCTAATGACTAATGACGCTCTGACCCCATACGGGATAGCGATTGACGTTGTCAGGCGGATTTGTTAGGTTTCTGGCATGGCCAGACCGCTGCGAATTCAATTTGCCGGTGCCCTGTACCACGTAATGTCACGGGGCAACGAGAAACGAGCTATTGTGCGCGACGATATAGATCGGGCCAAACGCATTGACTGGTTACGTCGAACAGTGGATATCTACGGCTGGCGCCTGCACGCATTCGCACTGATGAACAATCACGAGCATTTATTTGTTGAAACACCCGAGCCAAATCTTTCGGCAGGTATGCAATACCTTGGTGGAAGCTACACAAGCTATTTCAACTGGCGCCACAAACGAAGCGGGCACCTCTTTCAAGGACGATTCAAAGCCCTTCTCGTTCAGACTGAAGGGTACTTTCGCCAAGTCAGCCGATACATTCATCTCAACCCCGTGCGGGCCGGAATAGTAACACGCCCCCAAGATTATCAATGGACCAGCTATTCTGGATACGCACAAGCCAGACGGGCAGTTGCGTGGATAAATTATGATCGCGTACTGACCGAGTTTGGCCGCGATACGCACGACGCGAGACGAGCCTACATACGCTTTGTGCAAGCAGGGATAGACAGCCCACTACCTTCGCCCCTGGCAAAACCTGTAGGCGGACTGCTTGTCGGATCGGCAGCGTTCGTCGCAAAAATGCAGCAAGTCCTACAGAATCACCCTGAAGATGCCGCAACACCACAATTAAAAAACCTACAGTACAGACCGGAATTGGCAAAAATTGTCGAAGAAGTTGCCGCTTATTTTAAACACGACCCATCCGACTGGCGATCAGGCCGACGAGTTGACGACGCCAGCCGCGCAGTAGCGGCATACCTGGCCAGACGTTGTTTCGGATACCAAGCCAGCCAAGTCGCCACCATGCTGGGGTATCGAAGCCACAGCGGAGTATCAAATGCTATCGCCCGAATCGAGTCAGACGAAACCGATATCAAACAAACTGCTGAAAAAATCGCACAAAAATTAAAACATATGGGGTCAGAGCGTCATTAGTCATTAGAACAAATGGCGTTCTATCCTAATGACTAATGACGCTCTGACCCCACATCATCGGGGCGCCCTATTCGCTGGTGGTCAGGTCGCAGGTTATGCTGAATACGTCGCCGTCGAATTCGGTGGTCACTTTGCAGTGTGAGTTCTGGAAAACCGAGAGCATCGGTTTGTTCCTCGGCAGGACCTTGGCGTAGAACGACTGGACGCCGCGCTTGATCGCCACCTGCATGATGTGGGCCAGCAGGTAATGGCCCATGCCCTTGGCCTGCCACTCTTCGTGTACGATGAAGGCGACCTCGGCTGCGAGCGTTTTGGGGTCGAGGAAGTATTGTGCGATCGCGACGATCTCGTCTCCAGACAAACCGGGCACCACGCCAACAATCGCCAGTTCGTTATCGTAGTCGATATTGGTGAGCTTCTGGACGTCCTTGTGCGGGAACGTCATTGTGTGGGTGAAGTATCGCGTCTGAACCGATTGCGAACTGAGCGAGTAGAGCATCTCAGCCAGCGCCGGTTCGTCGGTCGGTTTTACCGGGCGGAAGAATATCTCGGTCCCGTCTTTCAGCGTGTCGTGACGCTCGAGTTCCTCTGGATATCGTACGTGCTCCCATGCCAGTTCGATCTGGTCTTCGTCTATGTACTGGTTGGCCTTGGCGGCCTGGATCAGATCGTTTCTGAACTTCGGGTGCGCTATGTTCACAAGCGAAAGCACACGCTGACGGATGGTCTTTCCGTGCAGATACGCGATACCGTATTCGGTTACAACATAGTGCACGTCGCCGCGCGTGGTCACGACGCCCGCGCCCTCTGTGAGGGTGCTTACGATTCGTGAAACCTCGCCGTTGCGTGCGGTGGAGGGGATTGCGATGATGGCTTTTCCGCCGCGGCTTCGCGCAGCTCCGCGGATGAAGTCAACCTGCCCGCCGATTCCGCTGTAGAACTGGTATCCCAGCGAGTCCGAGCAAACCTGCCCGGTAAGATCAACTTCCAACGCGACGTTGATTCCGACCATTTTATCGTGCTGAGCGATGATAAACGGGTCGTTAACATACTCTGTCGGGCGGAAGTCGAACATCGGGTTTTCGTGGATATAGTCGTAAAGTTTTTGCGAACCCATGGCGAAACTAGCGACGACCTTGCCCCGGTTAATCGTTTTCTTCGAGCAGGTGATCGCACCGCATTCGATCAGATCGATAATCCAGTCGCCGAACATTTCAGTATGCACACCGAGCTCTTTCTTACCGCACAGATACTCAGCCATCGCCTGCGGAATGCGTCCGATCCCGCATTCTATCGTGCTTCCGTCTTCGACGAGTCGGGCGATGTTCCGCCCGATCCGGCGGAGGGTGTCGTCCAGTTCGGTCGGTTCGACGGCGATCATGGGCTCGTCGAACGGGACGAGCATGTCGATGCTGTCAACATGAACGAACGAGTTGCCCATGGTTCGCGGCATGTTGGCGTTGACCTGGGCGATCACGTATTTCGAGTTGGCGACCGCTGCCTTTACGATATCGACGGCTACGCCGAGACTGCACAAACCGCTGCGGTCCGGCGGTGAGACCGACACTAGCGCCACGTCCAGCGGAATGCGTCCCGACTCGAATTCTCGCGGAATATCCGACAGGAAAATCGGCGTGTAGTCGCCGATACCGTCTGCCAGTGCTTCGCGAACATTATCGGCTACGAAGAACGTATTGGTCTTGAAGCGATCGTTGAACTCGTATTCAACGTACGGCGCCGAGCCCATCGTGAGCATGTGTATGATCTTGACATCGTGCACGTCTTTCGAGTGGATTGTCATCGCGTCGACGAGATGCTGCGGCTGACCGCAACCTGTCCCGATGAAAACGCTGTTTCCAGGCTTAATGAACTTCAGCGCTTCTCTTGCCGAACCGATTCGATCAGCGTATTTTTCTTTCCAGTTAAAGTCGGCCATTTTAGTCCTCGATTATTTCTTTTCTACGCTGATTCTCGCGTCAACAGCCACCGGGATCGTCCCTTCCGGACCGACCACGAATGGATTAATGTCCATTTCCTGAATGTCAGGGAATGCGGTGACCAACTGGCTCAGGCGTTGTATGCCCTCGGCGATCGCGCCGATATCAACGCCTTCTCTGCCTCTTACGCCTTCAAGAAGCTGATACGCCTTGGTTCTGGCGAGCATATCATAGGCCTCCTGCGAGGTGACCGGCGCCAGGCAAAACGATACGTCCTTCAACACTTCAACGGTAACTCCGCCCATCCCAAACATGAGCATCGGCCCGAAATTCGGGTCGCGATGCATGCCCAGAATAACTTCCATTCCGTCTTTGCACATTTCCTGCAGCAGCACTCCGTGTATCTCGGCGTCGGGCATCTTTTTCGAGACGCGGTGCATCATCAGTTCGTATGCGTCTACGACCTGCTGTGAATTATTCAGCCCCACCCGCACACCGCCGATATCGGACTTGTGTATAATGTCGGGCGACCAGATTTTCATCACCAGCGGATAGCCCAACTGCTCGGCGATATTGGCGGCTTGATCCACCGAAGTGGCGATCATGTCCTTGGGCGTAGCGAACCCGTAAGCTTCGAGCATCTCCTTGGACTCGCGCTCGCCAATCTCGCGAACGTTGCGTCTGATGTGGCGTTCTACGATCTGCTCAACTTTGCGCCGGTTCACGGGGAACAGTTTGACCACGCGTTTGGGACGTTGCCTCCACGCGACGTAATCGTTCATCACGCGAAGTGTAGTCACAGCACTTTCGGGCGAATCGTATTGCGGAACACCACCGCGACGCAGAAGCCCGATAGCATCGTCGATTTTCGCCCCGCCCAGGAAAGACGCCAGAATCGTTTTGCCCGGCGCCTTTTCCGCCGCTCGCAAAATTGCGCGGGCAGTCTCATCGCAATCGGTCATCGCCTGGGGCGTGAGCACCACGATAACTGAATCCACACCGGGGTCGGCGAGCACAACATCCATCGCAACCTCGTAGCGGTCGGGCAGTGCGTCGCCGAGCACGTCGATTGGATTTTGAACATTGGCTGCCGCCGGGAGAGCCTCAGTCAACTTGGCGATTGTATCTTCCGACAGTTCGGCGAACGTCAGGCCTTTTCGCTCGATAGCGTCGGCGGTCATGATACCCGGTCCGCCTGCGTTGGTTATCACCGCCACTCGGTCTCCAGGCGGGAGCGGTTGGTGAACGAACGCCTGTGCGTAATCGAACTGAGTTCTTACCGACGGGCAGCGGATAATCCCCGCCCGATCAAATATAACTTCGTAGGCGGTTTCGTTTCCCGCCAGTGAGCCTGTGTGTGAGGAGGCGGCTTTGGCTCCGGCTCCGGTTCCGCCTGACTTAATCAGCAAAACGGGCTTGTCCTGTGAGATCATCTCCATCTGGCGGACGAATCTGTCGCCGTCGGTGATGCTCTCGAGGTAACCTGCTATCACTTTTGTATTGTCATCGGCGCCGAATGCGACCATGACGTCAAGTTCGTCGACATCGGACTTGTTACCGATACTGACCATCTTTGAGAACCCGATATCGTTGGCCCGAGCCATATCGAGAATCGCGGTCATCAGCGCGCCGGACTGCGACACGTATCCAACTGCGCCCGTCGCGGGAAGGTCGCCTCCGAAACTGGCGTTTAGCTTTTTGTCGGGAACCATAATGCCCAGGCAGTTAGGCCCGACAACCTGGATACCGCTGCGAGTTGCAATCCTGACGATTTGTTCTTCGAGGCGTTTGCCTTCGTCGCCAATTTCCTTGAACCCGGCGGTAATTATGATGACCGCCTTGACTCGCAGCTTCGAGCATTCGTTCATCACATCGGGCACGAGCTTCGCCGGGACCACTATCACCACCAGGTCAGGCGTCGTTCCGATGTCCTTCAGGGTCGGGTGGCAGGTAAGCCCCTCGACTTCATCGGCGTTGGGGTTCACCGGGAAAATATCGCCTTCAAATTCGCCCGCAAGCAGGCCGGCGACTACTTCGTGTCCGACTTTGCCCTTTTGACGCGATGCGCCGACAACGGCTACGGATTTCGGATCAAAAAACAGATCTAAACTCATGACGGTAATCCAATAAGCGGAAACACGCTCGTTTTAATGTTTTCTACGGTTGCATCCAAAGCGGATGCGACTTCTTTCAGACGCGCCTCGTCACCTACAATTGTACGGTCACGCAACCCGCCTTTCCAATCGAGGCTTTCGAGCATCACCCCGCCCATCCCGAGTGACAGATCGTCTGAATCGCCTGCGTCGCCGATCATCACGCCCCAGGTCAGCGCCCATCCGCGGACGGAATTTTCGGGATTGTATCCGCCCCCGCCCACTGCGAGGATCGGGAGATCAAAGCCCATTATATGCTCCAGCGCGTCGGCGTATGCGTTATTGGTAAGTTGCAGGTGCGTCAGCGGGTCGCCAGCCAGGCAGTCCATGCCCAGCTCCATGACAATAACGTCAGGTGCGAACTTCTCGATCACCGGGGTTGTGATCGCCTTGAACGCCCGGGCGAACGATTCGTCGTCAGTATCTTCAGGCAGCGGTACGTTCACGCTGAACCCGCGACCGGCCGACAAGCCTACTTCGTCGACAGCGCCGGTGCCCGGGTAGAAGTCAGGTCCGTGCTCGTGGAACGACATGGTCAGAATGTCAGAACGCTCGTAGAACGCCTCCTGCACACCGTCGCAATGGTGCGCGTCGATATCCAGCAGCAGCACTCGTTTTCCCGCAGCCGCCAACGCCAAACACGCCAGGACCACATCGTTTATATAGCAAAAGCCCGCCGCGTGCGTTGAATGAGCGTGATGGTATCCGCCTGAAGGATTGAACGCGATGTCCACATCGCCTGAGAGTATCATCTCGGCGCCTTTGAGGCTGGCGCCGGCGGCGAGTGCTGCATATTCGTACATGCCCAGGAACACCGGCGTGTCGGGCGTTGCGAGCCCGGCGTGCAGCACGTCTACATCCCAATGTCCCTGCGAGGCTCGCTGGAGCACGTCGAGGTATTCGGGCGTGTGGAAAAGTTCGAGGTCTGTTCGCTGGGCCATTGTCGGCTCGACGATTTTCTGATCGATCCCGCCCAGCATGCCCATCGATTTCAGTTTCCTGAAAAGCATTCCGGCCCGTTCGGTTTTGAACGGGCACTCGGTCGGGTAGTGATATTTCTCTAACTCGTCTGAATGTATAAAAGCTGCTCTTGCCATTGCTAATCAAACCCTTGCGAAATCCAATACAAGCAATTCCATCGATCAAAAGTAGTAGATAAAAACAGTGTATCCCACTGGAGTAGCCACCGTATCTTGCGAATAATAAACGGCTTAGCGGGATCATCGGATTGATTCTGACCTGTCTTAACAGATCTTTCGGATTATTCTACTTTAATTCCGCAAAAAATCAACGGTATTCGCCTCCAGAATCGTGCCGACAGTAAAAAGTGGTAACGACAACGGCTTTTCCACCACGGATAGCACTGATATCACGGATTTAGATACGACTACGGCTACAGCAAACGGCAAACGGCCGATATGGTACGGATAACGACTGATGAGGGGCAACTGCAAGAGCTTGCGCCTCAGTCCCCCAAATGCAGCGTCGCCTTTCCAGGCCATCAAACCGCTTGACATAACCATCCGTGGGAATCCGTAGCATATGCCGTTGACGTTGACGTTGACGTAACCATCCGTGATATCAGTGTTATCCGTGGTTAAAAAAGCCGTTCGCCGTTGCCGTTGCCGTAACGGGCACCTTTTATCTCACACCTCCAGAATCCGCCAAAACAGCAAACTCTGGCGACTTACAGAAAAACTCGATAGAATAATCTCCCAACTCGCGAGTTATTCACAGTGGAGCACATTATGGACACACGAAGAACATTTCTGAAAAACAGTTGTCTTGCCGCCGCGGTGTTTGGCGCGCCGTCTGTCCTGGCCGCAGCGCCCGACAAACGCGATCGCCCTGACATCCTGTTCATCATGACCGATCAGCAGTTCGCCGACGCCATGAGCTGCGCTATGGGCGCCAGGTGGCTCAAGACTCCCGCGATGGACTCCCTGGCTGACAGCGGAACGTTATTCTCGCGTGCCTACAGCCCCAACCCGCTATGCATGCCGGCACGGAACTCAATTTTCACTGGTCGATATCCGCACGAAACCGGCGTGACAAGGAACGGGCGAGCGAAGATCGATCCTGAAGAGTTCCTGAATATGGGAAACTACTTCCTCCGCGCCGGATACGAGACCGCGTATTTTGGCAAGTGGCATCTTTGCTTCAATTCGAAGGATTCGAAATCGCACGGTTTCCAGATCGCAAAATGTCTCTATGGCAACGGACACGACAGCGAGGTCGGCGACTTGTCGGCTGAATATCTCGCCAGCAAAAACACCAACCAACCCAAACCGCTCATGACCGTCGTAAGCCTGAGCAACCCACACGACATCTGCCAACTAAGCCGCTTCCAAAAACTCCCCAGCGGACCCATCGGGAAACCGCCCAAGCCCGAAAACTGCCCGCCGGTCCCGCAAAACCTCGCCCCGCCGATCAACGAAACCGACACAATGACAACGCTGCGGAAGGGCTACCAGGGCAAGGGCAGCCTGTTCCCCGTCGGCGACTTCACCGATGGTCAGTGGCGCCAGTTGCGATGGGGATACTACAGGCTGATCGAAAAAGTGGACGCCGAGATCGCAAAGGTTCTCGCTGCGCTTGCCAAATCCGGACGCGACGAGAACACCGTGATCATCTTCACCAGCGACCATGGCGATTGCGCGGGCGCACACCGCTTCAATCAGAAAACCGTTTTCTACGACGAATCGGCGCGCGTGCCGCTGATTATCCGGCGCAAAGGCGAAACGAAAAAACGCCAGTGCGATAAACTCGTTAACACCGGGGTCGATATCCTGCCGACGATGCTCGATTACGCGGGGATCGCGGTCCCGAAGAAACTCCCCGGCCGGAGCCTCCGCCCCATCGTCGCCGGCAAGCCCCCCGCCGATTGGCCCGATCACCTGGTAATACAGAACCATCTGAGCCAAACCGTCGCGGTCGACGGCATCCGCGCCACCGCCCAGGGCCGAATGGTTCGCACCGAGCAGTATAAATATTGCGTCTACGACCACGGAACGCAGCGAGAATCGCTGGTCGACATGAAAAACGATCCGCTGGAAACCAAGAACATCGCAACCGATCCAGCCAATAAAAAAATCATCGAAACCCACCGCAACCTGCTGCTGGCGTTTGCGGAGAAACACAAAGACCCACTGGGGCGACAAATGCTCGCAGACGGAATGCCCGCGGTCCCATTCAAACACGCTAAACCCAAAATACGGAAGAAGAAAAAGAAATGAACAAGCAAATCTCAATCGCACTGTCATTGCTCCTTACGTTCGCAGCCGTCGGATACGCCGCGGATTCAAACGGCGGGCTGATCGTTCACGTGGGCGCCACTGATGGAAAAGCAACCGTCGCTCTTGCCGGCGACAATGCTGTGGTCCAGGGCCTGACCACCAACCCCGACGATGTGACAACCGCAAGGGAACACCTGAAATCCGTCGGTCAGTGCGGAAAGGTTTCGATCAACCTGTTCGACGGCGAACATCTGCCATACGTAAACGAAGTGGTCAATCTGATAGTGATACGCGACGCCGGAAAACTCACGCGGGCCGAGATCGAACGCGTTTTAGTCCCCGGCGGACATGCTGTGTTTGCCTCAGAAAACGCAAAAAACTTCACCAAACCGCGCCCCAAAACGATTGACGACTGGACGCATTTCATGCACGACCCAGCCGGAACTTCCGTATCGCAAGACACCCTGGCCGGTCATCCGCGAGGAATGCGATGGACCGGCGGGCCGTACTGGGCACGAAGCCATGAACATACAAACAGCATGAACGCCCTGGTCTCAGCCGGTGGGCGAATGTTCTACGTGATGGACGAAGGCCCCACCGATTCGATCCAACTGCCCGCAGAAACATTCCTCACCGCACGCGACGCATTCAACGGCGTGGTCCTCTGGAAACGCCCGCTGACAGGCTGGTTCAACGCACTGTTCCCCTTGAAGGCAGGCCCCACGTGGCTGCCGAGGCGCCTGGTCGCCATCGGTGACCGAGTATACATCGCACCAGGGCTCGGGCAGAACATGCTCTGCCTCGACGGCGCCACGGGCAAGGTCCTCAGGGAATACAAAGACACGCCAAGCGCATTTGAACTGATCGTATCGGACGGGATAATCTTCGCTGCGTTAGAGCCCGACGCAAAGCCCGTGGACTACAAACAGGAAGCGGCGAACTGCTGGAAAGAAAGCGGCCGGGCCAACAGGAAATGGGGATGGTCACGCGAAAACGGCACGCGAGTTGTCAAAGCCATAAACGCCGAAAGCGGAAAGCTTCTCTGGAAACACCGAGGGCCCGTAGCGCCGATGACGCTGTCGGCAAACGACACCATGGTCTGCTTCTACGACGGAGCCGCCCTTGTCGCGATGGACAAAACCACGGGCAAGCAGCTCTGGAAAACCGAAGTCGCCAAGCCGAAACTTATCACCACCGGTTACGGCGGTCCGCGCCTGGTGATATGCAAAGACCGCGTGCTGCTCTCGCCTATGGGCAGCATCTTCGCATTGTCCAACAAGACCGGCGAGATTCTCTGGTCGATTAAGGGCAAGCCCAAATCGGGCCATTTCAGCCTCGAAGACTTCTTCGTAGTAGGCGATAAAATATGGGCCCTCCAGCGTCGCAACAGCGGAGCCTACACCACTTACAGTCTGGCCACCGGCGAGCAACTGGAAGTGCACGCCAACCCGATCAAATCGTTCTACATTCACCAGCGATGCTACCCCGGCCGCGCAACTGTGAACTACCAACTCCCACCGGTTATGGGCATGACGGTTTACGACATGAAGAAGGACACCTGGGTTAACAATCACTGGGTGCGAGGGGTTTGCGTTTACGGCGTGATGCCCGCAAACGGCCTGGTTTACGCCGGTCCGCATGCTTGCGCGTGCTATTATCAGTCGAAGTTGAACGGCTTTAACGCCCTGGCGCCCAAGGCCCAGGACGCAACGGTCCGGGCGTCAGACAAGCGACTGGTCAAGGGGCATGCGTTTGGCAAGTGCGATGCTGTGAAACTCTCCGGCGCCGACTGGCCCGTTTTCCGAGGTGACAACACTCGCAGCGGATACTCGCGCACCGACGTGCCGACCGAACTAAAACAAGCCTGGAGCCTGAAACTCGCCAACAAGCTAAGTCACCCCGTAGCCGCAGGCGGAAAACTGCTCGTCAGCGCAATCGACAACCACACCGTCTACGCGATAGACGCCGCCAGCGGTAAAGAGAGTTGGCATTTCATCGCCGGCGGACGAGTTGACTCGCCCCCCAGCGTTCATGGCGGCATGGCGATATTCGGTTGCAATGACGGGAACATCTACGCACTACGCCTGGCCGACGGGAAACTGGCGTGGCGTTTCCAGGGTGCGCCCAACGATCGAAAGCTGATTTCGTACGGGCAGATCGAATCGGTCTGGCCGATTTCCGGCAGCGTGCTAATACAGAACGAACGTTTGTATTGCGTCGCGGGCCGGTCGATGTTCCTGGACGGCGGGCTGCGAATGATCATCCTGAACCCCGCGACCGGCGAGTTGATTTCCGAGAACGTTATGGACAACCGCGTACCCGGAACAGACTCGAACCTGCAGGACCTGATGAACGGGAAGCACATGCCCGTAGCCCAGCCGGACATACTCTCAAGCGACGGGAAATACGTTTACATGAAGTCGCAAACGTTCACGCCTGACGGGAAGCGCCTGCGCGTGAAACCCCAGCGACCTGACACGCAATATGACGAGGAAGTGCACCTGTTCTCACCGATAACGTTCCTGGACAAATCGTGGCATCAGCGGACATATTGGATTTACGGGCGAACGGCCGGTGAGGGTTGGGCCGAATTCCAATACCCGCCCAAACGCGTGCCCTGCGGGCGAATAATGTGCATCGATGAGAAGAACGCATACTCGTACGCACGCGATCTGGAGTTGCTTTGCAACACGTCGGTAAGCGAATATCGCCTGTTCAGCGCGGGCAAGATCCCCACGCGCAAGGTCGAAGTTCCGGGCATTGAAGGGAAATGGCCCAAGAGTAAGGTCAGCACGCCTAAAGCCGATCGACTGGCGGCCAACACCGTTGACTGGAAGCAACTGGCCAAGCAGGCCAAGAGCAAGTTGACAGCATTGGACTACAACTGGATAAACGACGAGCCCGACGTGCAAGCCAAGGCGATGGTGCTGACCAACGATCACCTGATAATCGCCGGCCCGCGTGACGTAGCCGACGAGAAATCCTTATGGGGCCGCTCGAACGACAAGATTTTCAAAACAGCAATGGCCCAGCAAACCCAATGGTTAAAGGGCTCCCACGGTGGAGTAATGCAAATTTACAGCAAAGCCACCGGTAAGAAGCTCTCAGAATACAAACTCGCGACCCTACCAAGCTTCGACGGCCTGATCGCCGCCAACGGAAAACTATACATGATAACCGACAAAGGCGAAGTAATCTGCTTCCAAGGCAAGTAAGGCGAGTATTGCTTATTTTGTGCTGGGTTGGGTTGTCGTAATCCTTGAGATATTATCTTGGATGGCGTATCCTTAGTAGTATTGATAGGGAGATATGAAGACTCTCTGATTTTCTTAAGGAAAGAGCATGTACGTTTCAAAACTGACACTCCGAAACTGGCGAAATTTCACCAAAGCTGATGTGAATCTCGGCCAGACGGTCTACCTGATTGGCCCTAATGCTTCGGGCAAATCAAACTTCCTGGACGTCTTTCGCTTCATGCGCGATATCGTTAATCCCAACGGCGGCGGACTCCAACAGGCGTTAGCCTCCCGGGGGGGGCTGTCCAAAGTCCGAAGCCTGGAAGCCAAGAGACCCCCCGAAGTAAAGATTGAAATCGAACTCAAGGAATCACTGGCTGATTCATCCACAGATTCGGATTGGAAATACGTTCTCTGGATCAAAAACAAAGCCGGCAAGAAAAATATCCCTGTGGTAGCCAAGGAAGAAGTGTACAAGAACGGTACGATTGTACTCGATCGCTCTAAAGGCGAAGACAAGGATGATCCAGAATTACTTACGCAGACTCACCTTGAACAGATCAACATGAACAAGCCCTTTCGGGAGATCGCCAAATTCTTCCAAGGTGTGCGTTATCTACACCTTATTCCGCAATTGCTGAAATTCGGAGATCAACTCTCGCTGGGCCACATAGAGTCCGATCCTTTCGGGCAGGGGCTTCTTGAGGAAATCGCAAAAACACCCGCCAAGACACGAAAGTTTCGTTTGGGGAGAATAGAAAATATTCTGAAAAGCGTCATCCCCAATCTTGAACAATTGCGGTTTGTTAAGGGTGACGCACCAAGCGGACCCCATCTTGAGATGCTTTACAATCACTGGCGCCCAAATGCCGGCTGGCTGCGGGAGGATCAGTTCTCCGACGGCACGCTGCGGATGATCGCATTGGTCTGGGTCCTCATGACATCCAACAATATGATCCTCCTGGAAGAGCCCGAACTGTCGCTTCACAATAAGGTTGTCGAGCAGATCCCTTACATGATCTACAAAATTCGGCAGTCACGAAAGAAGGTCAGCGGGCAAATTCTCATCAGCACGCACAGTGAGTCTATGCTGTCGGACAAGAGCATCGTTGGAAATTACCTGATCCTGACCCCTGGAACCGGTGGGGAGTCCACAACAATACAAGAACCGAACGAGATGGATGTCATCGCGATGCGAGCCGGTTTGTCGCCAGCCGATGTGCTACTACCCAAAACTTCCGGCATGGTGGGAAGCATCTAGGTATGCCTGATATCTATTGCCATTCTTACGTGGAGGACAAACCCTCCGCCGCTGTGGCCAGACAACTAGTTGCCAACAGAAATGAGGCCTGTCAAACGAAACTCTGTTTTTGTGATGGACATCCAAGCATCATGGGCGGCTCCAGCAGCATCAAAAAGATGACAGAGGCATTCCCAAATATGGCCAGTGCGGGGCTTCACATATTCATCCTGACGGATCTCGACACAACCGATTGCCCGCCTACGCTGATTCGGGATTGGTTCAATGTCCCACAAAACCAGCCCATCGCCCTACCACCAAAGCTTGTATTCCGCGTACCCGTGCGTGAAGTAGAATCATGGCTCTTGGCTGATCGTGACGCATTGGCCAACTTCATGGGAATCCCAAAAGCTAATTTTTCCAACAAACCCGATGAGCTACCAGACACAAAACAGCACCTTCTTAATGTTATTTCCGACAAGGGCAGAAAAAAATGGCACAAGGACATGCTGCCCCAATCGCCAACGGCGTCCATCGGCCCGCTGTACAACGAGAAACTGTGCGAATTTATTTGCGAAAAATGGGACCCGGCAAGAGCATCAGCCAACTCCCCAAGCCTCGCCCGAGCAATAGCAGCATTGAAGCGTCTGTAACGGACCGCGCCGTGAGGACTTTCGCGCTCAGGGTTGGGATCCATGTCCAAAAGACGAGGACGAAACCAGCGCCTATATTGTAGCCGCTGGCGTTGTATCGTGTGTGCTATTGGGCGGCTTTTTGGATTTCGGCCAGTGCGGTGTCGTAGTCTGGATGTGACGCCACTTCGGGAACTATTTCCTTGTAGAGCAGCGTGGAATCCTTGCCGATTACGAAGATTCCCCTGGCCAGCAGGCCCATGCCCTTGATCAGCATACCGTATTTGCAGGCGAAATCGCGATCAACCGAATCTGAGAGTATTTTAATGTCGCCGATCTTCTCGGCATCGCAGAATCGCTTCTGTGCAAACGGCAGGTCGGTGCTGATCGTGATGACCACCACGTCGTCGGGCAGCTTGGCGGCCTCTTCGTTAAAACGCTTGGTCTGAAGCGAGCAAATACCGGTATCCAAGCTGGGTACAGCACTTATGAGTACAGGCTTACCGGCGAAATCTGAGAGATTCACCGGGGCGAACCCCATGTCAACCGCTTTAAAATCAGGGGCAGGGGCGCCGACCTGGATATCCGGGCCCAAAAGTGTCAGCGGATCGCCCTGCATCGTAACGGCTCCGACACGCTCAAGATACGCTCCGGTTGACCCGGATCCGCATCCGGCGAAAATGAACAACGATGCTGCGGCCGCGATCGAAATTGTTATTATAAGGTGGTAAGGCATGATTCGATTCCTTCTGTGACGCTCGGAGGCGGGGAATCGACATGATCGCCCCGGCAAACGCCCTGTTATTGTGTTTAGGATATAATATTGTAACTCGAATACGCCCATCGGGTTTACGGCAACGGACGTCAAGTAAGTATAGGCTCGCGAAACAAGATA
>JABGPF010000087.1:12453-18595 GCA_018645065.1 Phycisphaerales bacterium | reverse complement strand
GAAGCGCCCTGTAAAATCTCAAGTTTACCGATATCGCCAATATTGGTCCCGAGAAAGAGCGATGCGCACTGCCGTCCGCTCTCGCTCAGCACTGCGGTATTGGCATTGTTCAGATATGCCTCATGAGCTACGGTTGGGATCTCGTTTATGTCCCAGTTGGACTCGGTCTCCCATGCCGCGCCGTTTTCACCCGTCCAGGTAATTGGCGGAAGTGTATGGCTGTGTGACGCCATCTGCTGTGCTGTCAGGGTCACAGTATCGCTGCCCACTGTCTCACCCAGACGATACGTGGGCAGCCCCGGTCCGTTTCCGGCGCCGATAACGGATCGGTTGAGTAAGTTTGGCAAGGCGAAAGTTGTTCTACCGTCACCGCCGTAGGTTGTGCCCAGAATGGAAAACAGTGCTGTATTTTGAGCTATGGGTAGTAATTGACCATCACAGAAGGCCCAGCTTCGAGGCGCAAAATTACCCGCGAACATCCCCACCTCACCGATGAAGGGGTCTCCTATGCTTCGGGAGGGAAATGTACCTTGCAGTGCGATTATATAATTCAAACCCAAACTAGGCTGCTGGTTGGTGTGTGGTTGGGAACCCCCGGTCTGACCGGTGGTACTTGCCGATCCGGGCAGACTGTGAGTATGGGCTGGCAACTCGTTTGTATTTAAGGTTACATTTTCAACGCCCGACTTCCGCCCCATCTGCGTGTAAGCACCACTCACATGGACGGCGGTGCGTCCCCGCAGATCGGGCAAGCCAAAGGTAGTCCGACCATCACCACCATACATCGTGCCCAGAAGGGAATACAGGGCCTGGTTCTGGTTAATGGGTAGTAGTTGACCGTGGGCTAATGCTGTGGGACGCGGTGCAAAATTACCCGCAAAAAGCTCCACCGAACCGAGATAGCTCTCGCCGCCTCCCAGGCTTCGTGAAGGAAAAAGCCCAGACATAGGCACCACATAGTTAAGCGCCAGCCAGGGCTGCATGTTATCGTGTTGTGCATTACCACCGGTCTGGCCGGTGGGGCTGACCGTCCCGGGCAAAGAGTGCGTGTGGGACGGCAGCGCATTTGTATTCAAGGTTACATATGGACTACCGCCCTTTGCGCCAATACTGCGCGGTGTCAGACCCGGTCCATTCCCAGCCCCAATAGGCGTCCGACCACGCAGATCGGGCAGGGCGAAGGTGTACGCCCGTCACCACCGTACATTGTGCCCAGAATGCTGAACAGGGCTTCATTCTGACTAATGGACATCAACTGCCCTTCACATGACGCCCATCCGCGCGGTGCGAAATTCCCGGCGAATACGCTGATCTCACCCAGCGCGGGATCAGCCCCCCCGTTCCGGCTGGGATAAACCCCTTGCAAGGCAATGATATAGTTCAGCGCCAGGGACGGCTGCATGTTTGAATGCTGCTGTCCGCCGCCGGAATTACCCGTGACCACGCCAGCCCGGACAGTTCCACCTGCCAGCGATAAACTACAGGCCATGATCAGACAATAAGATACTAAGCGAGTGTGTGATTTCAGCATTTTTTTAACCTCTTTCTTATGAGCTATAACTCTTATATCCGCTGCGCACAGTAGATAAAGCGAGTCGAGCCAAGCGTTCGCAGGGCCTCTGCGAGTCCACTCAGTTCCTTCCATTCAATATTTGTTTTGAGCTATTTACCTGATGCGCAATGGTTTACGAAGACATGAACACAACCTTCACACCACCATCAGCATCTGAATAAGCGACTCCTTGAGCGATCTTAAGCAATGACCATTGTACCACGAAAAACCTCTATTTGCAAGTGACTTATCATATTACCCCAAGGGCAATCGCATCTAAATTCAGGTTAATCCAGCCCATGCCGCAGATCCGCGCGGGCTTTATTTTGCGGGCGTTTTTTGCTTCTGTTCAGACGCCGCATACGACTTGTGGCCCGTTGAACCGGCGCCGAGTATTTTGTGGCGTTTCTTGGGCACGCAAAGACGATGCTGCTTTATTGCCTCTGCGTATTTGGGATTCTTGATCACGTTGTCCCATTCGCCCGGGTCGGCGGCGCGATCGTAAAACTCCTCCGATCCGTCGTTGTACTGAATGAAGCGGTATCGCCTGGAGACGATGGCGTAATTACCGGGCCCGAAGCTGGTGCGGGCCATGTGAGGCCAATCAGCTTTGGAGTCCTTCAGCAACGGGACCAGGGAATTGCCTTCGTGCAGGGGGTCTGCTTTCAGGCCGGTAAGCTCCAGCAATGTCGGATAAATGTCCAGCAGCTGGGCGGGCTGATCGCACTTGGCGCCCTTGACCAGGCCGGGTCCGGCGATGATCATGGGCGTGCGCGTGCCGTCTTCCCAGAGGCTGCGTTTGGCGTAACGCTCCTTTTCGCCCAGGTGGAAACCGTGGTCGCTGAACAGGACGATATATGTGTTGTCTTTGTGCGGGCTTTTTTCCAGGGCGTCGAGCAGTCTGCCGACCTGCGAATCAACAAAGCTCACGCACGCCAGGTAAGACTGCACAAGCGGCTTCCATTCGTTGTTATCGGTGACCCACTTGTGAGTAGGCGCCACGTGCTTGAGGCGCGTGATGTCGATCCCGTACTGCGAGATGTCTTTCATGTCGCCGGCGACGGTTTTGGGCAGCTTGACCGTATCGAGCGGGAACAGGTCGAACCATTTTTGCGGCGCGTATTGAGGCACGTGCGGGCGGAAGAAACCGGCGCCCAGGAAGAGCGGTTTGTCGAAATTCTTTTTCAACTGCCCGACACTCCAGGAAGCGGTTTTGTGATCGGGCATCTGGTCGTCGCGTTCGGGGAAGGCTCCCCAGTCCCACAGCGGATGGCCCGGATAGGAGGTGAGTTTCTTTTTGGGTGTCGGGCCGAAGCTGCCGAACGACCCGGCGTAGTTGGGCATGTATTTTTTGTTCTGGCGTCCGTGGAACAGCTTCCCGGCGCCGGTCACATGATACCCCTCATCCTCGAAGCGTTTGGGCATCAGCTTGTTCTTGCGGGCAACGGGCGATTGAGCAAGGTCCGGGCTCAGGAAGTATATGCCCGTGGAGCTTGGGTAGAGCGAGGTCATGAGGCTGGCCCGCGACGGATTGCAGACCGGCGACTGGCAGTGGGCGTTAGTGAACAGCGTGCCGCTGGCGGCAAGGCGATCGATATTCGGCGTTTTGGCTTGCGGGTGCCCGCCCATGCAGCCGATCCAGTCGTTCAGGTCGTCAACGCCAATGAGCAAAACGTTAGGCTTTTTACCCGCACTGGCGGATTTAGCTTTCGCGGTAAGGGGCAATGTCGAAGCTACGGCGGTTAGGGCTGCTGCTTGGAGAAATTCTCTTCGTTTCATTTTGGCGCCTTTTTAAATAAGGGGGATTCGTAGTTATGACGCCTGGAGTTTTTTGATTGCCTCGGCGCAGGGGTCGCGGATTAGTTTTGGTTTCTTGTTGGGCGGTTGGGAGTTGAACTTTTCTTTACCTGTTATGATCTTCGACAACGCCTGGGACCATTTGCGTTTTTGGTCTGCGTCTTTTGTGTATTTGGCGGCCGCTTGGATTTTACCGGCCAGTGTGCGGCAGGCTTTGTAGTCTCGCTTTCCGGCGACGGATGCTTTCAACTCGCCAGCCAATCGGTCTAGGAGATTTTGCATTAGTTTCGTTTCGTTGCCTAGGCGTTGCCCGGCCTGGCTGGCGATGAACGACACCGCCCTATCGGTCGAGACTCTCATCCATCGCCCGAAGTATTTTTCGCGGCCTTGAGATTGCTTCCAGAGTTTCGCGGCCCACTGCTTTCGCTGTTTTTTGTCCGTTATCGCCATTGATGCAGCCTTTAGCGCATCTGCCATCTGTTTGCATGCCTTATCGTTCTGGTCGCCGGTTTTGGCGGCAGTAAGTTCCAGATGGGCCTTGTAGTCCGCTTCGGTTTGCCTCAGCATTGCAGGTAGTCCGTCCACGGCTTGTCGGTATGCGACTATCGCTCTGGGCGCGTCGCATTTTTCGGCCTGCAGAAACGCGTAAACTTCCCGGGCGGTTTTTTTGTCTTTCGGGACGGGTAGTTTTGCGATGCTGGCGAAGACCTTGGCCTTTACGGTTATGCTGTAGAGTCCGTCAGGTTTGCAACCGGCTTTGTCGCCGGCGGCGGTCAGGCCGGTTTGGAACGCCTTCCAGAATTTGATCTGCTCCTGCGATGTTGCCGCCGCCGCCTGAGCAGCGTCGGTCACCAGGAAGTTGTACGGATTTATCGCCATCGCGCTGGTCAGCAGCGTTCGGCCGGCGCCTTTTCGCTCGTCTTCGTCCAGCATTTGATACGTCGCCCAGGCCATTGTCGAATCTGCGAACGCCTTTACGCCATGGTTAATCGACCAGGCGATTGACTGGTGATAAACCATCGGTCTCTTCGGGTTGCGTGAGGTGCCGAACCCGGGATTCCTGCGATACTGGCCCGCGGCGTCGCCAAAGTACCATCTGGCGAACGGGGTGGTCTTCTCGTCGCCGCCGGTGGCGTACTGCTGCCCTTTGCAGAAATATATCTGCTTCTTCGGATCGTACTGGAACGCGACCATGGCGCAGTGGCCCGGTTGGATCGCCTGGCAGGCCGGGATGCCCAGCGAGTTGTGCGAACGGGACGAAATCGCGCCCATAGTACCGCAAACCCCGCCGTCCTTGAGCATCATCTGAACGGTGTTATAAGTGTACGGGTGCGGTTTAAGACGCCGGGCCGACTGCATGTCAAATTGCTGGGCGATCGCGCCGATATACTCACCGTACTTCTTGAACTCGCCCTTATCGCGGAAGGCGCACCAGCGTTCTTCACGCTCGCGGAGCGGTTGATCGTCGTCGACCAAGAAAGTCATGAGCGGCCAGGGTGCGGTGATGGGAAATTGCGGCCAGGGCTGTTTTTTTAGTTGCTTGGCGTCGGTGGAGAATCTGTACTCGTAATTGCGAATAATATACGCCACCCGCTCAGCCGGTGAGGGAATCGGATCTCGCTCTTGCGGAAGGAGCCCCTTGGCCTCATACGCCTCGCGGAACAATTTGAACGCGGCGCCAATATCCTTTCGCTGCTTACCGTGAACCGCATCGCGACTCTTCCATGACACCACCTTCTCGCCACAGTCGATGTCCGTAGGAAAACCCTTGGACTTCATGTAAGCGTTGAACTTCGCCTGCAGGTCCTTGCTGGCCAGGACGTCAGCGGCGTAAAGTGAACGCTTGCGTTTTTCGGTTACCGGGATCTTCTTGCCCCTGCGTTTCTTCGGCTGGGGGATCGCGATACCACGTTTGTCATACTTCAGGACAGCCGGCGGGTCTTTGTAACCGACCACCACATCCTCCACGAGCGTGTTGTCGTTAAGGAAGTTAATGATGTGATCGTTCTTATCGAGCGTCCGTCCGGTTTCTTTGGTGTTGACCGGTTTACGCGGGTCGCCGCCGATAACTATTTTTATCGGGTTTCGCTGTGTGATGTCGAACTGGGTCTGCCGCTTTGCGTGTACGATCGCAGCGGCCAGTGCGAGCTGACGATACTTTTTGAACTTCTTCATGCCAAGATCAAGGCTCAGCGAATAGAGCCCCAGCAGCACGTCAGCGGGCTTGTCATGAGCTGAATAAACGGCGGCTTGGATTTCCGGGTCGGAGTCGACCCATGCAAGGAACTCGTTCGGCAGGGACTTACCGCGAGCTTTCAGATCGGCCCGAGCAGCAGAACGCACACAGGCCAGAAATGCGGCGCGCACTTTCGGCGTGAACTTATAATTTTCAGCCGCACAGATTTTGAGCAGCTTTCGTTTACTATCGTCCGGTTCAGCGCCACGGGCAAGGCCCGCCAAAACCGCAACGACAAGAAAAGTGCATACAACCGTTCCGACACGCCGTGAAATTTTGCTCATTACGCTTTCGCTCCAAATCCGCAAGTTAAAGTATTCCCCCTATTTTCACAGACAGACGCCATGTCACACAAGGTCTTTTTGCGCAGATACGGTTGGCCACGGAAAATATAGGCTGGAAACGGCAGCGGCGAACGGCGACGGCTTTTAACCACGGAAGGCACGGAAGGCACGGAAATTTAACGGCAACAGCAACGGCGAACGGCGAACGGCGAACGGCTTTTTAACCACGGAAGGCACGGAAGGCACGGAAATTTAACGGCAACAGCAACGGCG
>JABGPF010000087.1:0-12353 GCA_018645065.1 Phycisphaerales bacterium | reverse complement strand
TTTAACCACGGAAGGCACGGAAGGCACGGAAATTTAACGGCAACAGCAACGGCGACGGCGAACGGCGAACGGCTTTTTAACCACGGAAAGCACGGAAGGCACGGAAATTTAACGGCAACAGCAACAGCAACGGCGAACGGCGAACGGCGACTACGGCTTTTTAACCACGGAAGGCACGGAAAACACGGAAATTAACGGCAACGGCGAACGGCGACTACGGCGACTACGGTGACTACGGTGGTGTTTATAGTACTAGTCTTTCTATTGTTGCTTTGGGGTGGGCTCCGAAATTTACTAGTAGGCCCAGGTGGAGGTTGGCGGCTTTCAAGTAGTTGATTACTTGGGCGTGGTGTTGGGGTGTTATTTTTTTAACGGCTTTTAGTTCGACAAGAATTTCGTCATAGCAGATCAGGTCCGGTTTGTAGACATGGTTCAGTGGTTCGTTCTTGTACACGAGCGTCAGGTCTTTCTGTGCTTCGAAAGGAATCCCCTGCTTTGTCAATTCTTTCTCCAGGCACTCTTGATACACAGCCTCAAGAAAACCGGATCCCATCTCACGATAGACTTCAAAAACCGCACCCCGTATCGCATAACTCTCATCCTCCAAAACCAACTTCGCCATTTTCATATCTCCCAAAATAAATTATTCCCAAACCATTGCCGTCAAATTTCCGTGCCGTCCGTGCCGTCCGTGGTAAAAAAGCCGTTGCCGTTCGCCGTTGCCGTTGCCGTTGCTGTTGCCGTTAAATTCCGTGTTTTCCGTGCCTTCCGTGGTTAAAAAGCCGTCCGCCGTTCGCCGTTCGCCGTTAAATTTCCGTGTTTTCCGTGCCTTCCGTGGTTAAAAAGCCGTCGCCGTTGTCGTTCGCCGTTGCCGTTGCCGTTAAATTTCCGTGTTTTCCGTACCTTCCGTGGTTAAAAAGCCGTCGCCGTTCGCCGTTGCCGTAACCATCTTATCATCATCCGTGGTGGAAAACAGTTTCGTTTTTCGATCGAATGCCATAGAATCCTGACGGTTAATTACATAAATAACGACACGGAGATTCTTACATGAACGCACTAATCGAAAAATCAAATCTTAGAATCAATCTGCTGCTGATTGCCTGTGTTTCCGGACTATTGCTGACCGGCGCCGGATGCGCAGACCCGCATGTATGCCAATGGAAAGCCCAAGAACTTCGGGTTATCGGCGGCCTGGAACGCCCTGAGTGCGCAGTTGTCGATCCGATCACCGGGAACATCTACGCCAGCAACATGAACTACAACCCCAACGCCGACGGCGCAGCCAAATATTGGGGCGACGACGGGACCGGTTCGATCAGTCTGTTAAGCGAAGGGCAGGTCGAGAAGCTGCACTGGTCGGTCTCCAACGACAAAGGCACATTCGATTCACCCAAGGGGCTGTGCATTGTCGGCAGGCAACTCTGGGTCGCCGACAATCACCAGGTGATCGTGGTGGATCTGGCTACGGGCAAACCGGTAAAGACCATCGAAGTGCCCGGCGCCAAGTTCCTGAACGACATGGCCTCTGACGGTAAATACGCTTACGCAGCCGACACGTCCAACGGGCGAATCACCCGCGTGGGCCCCGGCCCGATGGAGCACTACAAAGGACCAGCCAGCGCCAACGGAATATGCTTCCGCGGATCTAAGCTCTACTGCTCCAGTTGGGGCGAGCACGATATTTTCGAGGTCGACATGAGCGGGCGGAAAGAGGCCAGGTCAGTCGGACTGGCTAGCAAATTTAAAGGGCTCGACGCCATCGAAGCTCTGCCCGACGGGAGTTTCCTGGTCTCCGATCAGCCTACCAGCCGAATTGTGTGGGTGAGCGCCGACTTCACAAAAACCGAAAAACTGGCCGAAGTCCACCAGCCAGCCGACTTCGGCATCGATCTGAAACGAGGACGCATCTACGCGCCAACCTTCTTCGACAACACCGTCACCGTGTTCAGCCTGAAGCGAAAATAATCGCGCCGACCGCCCAGCCGGGCAGCAAAACAACCCAACATGAACCCAGCATTTGAGAACATAGTTTTCGGCGGCAAGTTACGCCCTTCGCAGTACGACGCGATGGAAGTCGCTCGCGATCAGATCGCCAGCGGCGAGCGTCAACTGCATATCGTCGCGCCGCCCGGATCGGGCAAAACCGTAATGGGGCTTTACTTCTGGGCGCACCTGGTGCAAAAACCTGCGGTGGTGCTGTCGCCAAACTCGGCGATACAGTCGCAATGGGCCGCAAGGCTCAAACTGTTCGGGGTGGACGGCGACCCGGAGATCGTCTCGACCGACCCGAAACGCCCCGCCCTGCTCACCTCGCTTACTTACCAGTCGGTAACGCTGCCGCGGCGCGGCGGTGAGGACCTCGACGCAGCAGCAATCGACGCATGGTGCGAAAAACTCGTCGAGACCGCACAAGCCGACAATCTCGACCAGGCTCGCATCTGGCTTGACGAACTGGCGATGCACAATGTCGACTATTACACCGAGCGTTTATCGGGCTATCGCAAGTTCGTTCGCGACACCATGGCGACCGGCGGTAACGCGATGGACACCCTGCACGCCTCGTCGCTGGACACGCTAAGACGCCTCCGCGACTACGGCGCAGGGATGCTGATCCTCGACGAGTGCCATCACCTCATGGGCCATTGGGGACGCGTACTTGCAGGCGTCGAGGAGTATCTGGGCGATCCGATTATCGTAGGACTGACCGCCACCCCGCCGGATGGACAAGGAGCAGACGAGGAAGACTGGGAGCGGTACAATCGCTTCTTCGGACCTGTCGACTACCAGATACCCGTACCGGCCCTCGTGCGAGACGGATTCCTGAGCCCATATCGCGATCTGGCGTATTTCGTGAGACCGGAATCGGAAGAACTGGCCTACATCGCAAACACCGACCAGGCGCTTACTTCGCTGGTAGACGACCTCTGCACGCCGCGCGAAATCGATGAGCAGGACCAGCAGGGAATCGAATCGACGGGCGACCTGCTGACCTGGCTGGAAGATGTGCTGGGAACCTTCCGCCTGCCGACCGGACGGGTCGACAGTTGGCGAGCGTTTGAAAAACGCGACGAGGCCCTGGCCCTGGCGGGACGAGTATTGCTGCTGGGGCGCGGCAGGCCGCTGCCAGCGGGAGTCGAGCCCATTGCAGCAGACATCGAACCGCCCGAACCGGACAGCATAGAAACCCTCGCGCCCATCCTGGACCGCTACGTGCGACACGGACTGCGACCATCACCGTGTAAAAACGATCACAAACTGGCCGACGAAATAACCACGCGACTACGAACCCTGGGCGTGCAAATTACCGAAACAGGCTCACGAGCGTGCGCCTCGCCGGTCGGTAGAGTAATGGCCTACAGCCGCGCCAAAGCCATGGCGATAGTGCCCATCCTGCTGGAGGAAATGGATGCGCTCGGCGACGATATCCGAGCGATAATCGTTACCGACTACGAACAAACCAGCGCAGTGACGGCGGAGATCGCCCACCTGCTGGACGACGAAGCCGGAGGCGCGATAGCAGCTTTTAGAGCACTACTGACCAACGAACGAACCGACGAACTCGACCCGGTCCTGGTTACCGGATCGACAGTGCTGGTAGACGACGATCTCTCACCAAGATTCATGGAAGAGGCCAACGCATGGCTGGCCAGCAACGATCTGGAAATCGACCTGAGTTACGAGGAGCACGCGGGATTTAACGAACTTATCGGGCGCGGCGGACAGTGGTGCCCGCGAGTTTACGTGCAGATGATAACCGACCTGTTCCAGGCTGGCGTTACGCGATGCCTTGTCGGCACGCGCGGACTGCTGGGCGAAGGTTGGGACGCATCGCGAATAAACGTGCTGATCGATCTGACATCGGTAACCACCACCATGTCAGTCAACCAACTTCGCGGACGATCGATCCGCCTGGACCACGAACGACCCGACAAAACAGCGAACAACTGGGACGTGGTCTGCATCGCACCGGAGTTCCGCAAGGGGCTCGACGACTACTCGCGGTTCATGGCCCGCCACCGCACACTGTTCGGAGTCACCGACGACGGAGCGATCGAAAAAGGCGTCGGGCACGTGCACCCCGCGTTCACAGAGATCAAGCCCGAGGGCATCGAAGAAGCCGTAGGCCCGCTGAACGCCGAAATGCTAAGCCGCGCCGCGGCACGCACAACCGCACGAGAACTATGGGCCGTCGGAACACCATATCACGCCACGCCAATCGCCGCCGCAGAAATCGGCGAACTGGGCGGAGGAGGCGAGGGCGGGTTCCCACCGTTTACCAAAAGTGACGTCCCGTGGAACGACTTGACCCTGGCGATGATGGTCGGACGGGCCGTCCTGAACTCACTGCGCCAAGTCGGCGAGATCACATCAGGCGGTGAACTGCGAGGCGGGCAGTTGGCTGGACGCTATGTGCGCGTGTTCATCAAATACGCATCGCGCGAGGACCGCGACCTGTTCGCCGAATCGGTGGCTGAGGTGTTGGGCCCGCTGCGGGATGCGCGATACATAATCCCGCGCCAGATCGACGTATACGACCAAACGTGGTTATCGCGGCTGCTGCCCGATATTTTCGGACGCTTCTTCCGCAAGCGACGCCGCGAACTGGCGATGTGGCACGCGGTTCCAACCGCACTAGCCAGGAACAAGGATCGCGTAGCGGTGTTCCAGCGCGAGTGGAACCTGCACGTAAGCCCCGGACAGGCCGTTTTCGCCCAACGCGGTCTCGGCGAAGAAATAATCCAGCAGGCAATCGCCGACGGCCTGGCGCCGATACGAAAAGTACACCG
This sequence comes from Phycisphaerales bacterium, assembly GCA_018645065.1. GTDB lineage: Bacteria > Planctomycetota > Phycisphaerae > SM23-33 > SM23-33 > BS750m-G57. The sequence continues at coordinate 7,566 of JABGPF010000087.1, read as the reverse complement.
CAAAGAAGTGTTCCTGTAAACTCATACGCCCCAGAACAAACAAATTTCGCCACAGAGACCCTATCGCGGCCGTTGGCTGCAACCAAACCTGAAAACCAGATGGGGATTACATGGATTAACGGATTACATGGATTAACGGCAAGATTTTATTAACGGCACGTCTAAGCACCCCGCCGTTTATAAGCGCAAAACAAAACTCTCGTTGCCGTTAATTTCCGTGCCTTCCGTGCTTTCCGTGGTAAAAATGCCGTTGCCGTTGCCGTTGCCGTCCTCTGTGTTCTCGCCGTTGGCCGTTGGCCGTTGGCCGTTGCCGTAACATCTTTTCCGCCGTTGCCGTTGCCGTTCTCTGTGATCTCTGTGGCAAGGCCGTAGCCGTTTGCTGTTGCCGTAACATCTTTTCCGCCGTTGCCGTTCTCTGTGATCTCTGTGGCAAGGCCGTTGGCCGTTGGCCGTTTGGTTTTAGAATGCGTTCGCACTGACTCATACGCCCCAAGGGTTGACACGCCGCCCACAAACGCATATCTTTTGGATTGTGGTCTTGGCGATGTTCCTTTGGGAACATAGGGCGATGTTTCGTCGCCCGGGTCCTGTTGGACCTTCTCCAGACCGTGCACCACGGTATTGAGCACCCTTACCGTTGCACGGTTTAGGTGCTGAATACCGTGGTGGCAAGACACAGTGGGCGCGAGTCCAAACGACTCGCGCCCGCATCCTTTTTCCAGGGATCGGGAGCAACAATGGGATTATTTGACTGGATCAAACGGCTGCTGGGCATCGCCCCAAAACCAAAGAACATGTTTGTCGAGGTCGACTTCCGAGGCCGACCGCAACGCCAAAGCACACCGGAAAAGCCTCTGGGCGATCTGATGGAACTCTCACGCCGCCTGGCGAAACCCGTAACTGATATGCAACTCACGCCAGTCCGCTACGATAAGTTCACAATCCCAAAACGCAGCGGCGGACAGCGACAAATCATGGCGCCCTGCCCGAAACTCAAAGAAATGCAAAGCCGAATCCTGCATCGCCTGCTGGGCGGTTTGCGGGCTCACCGGTCGGCTATGGGCTTCGAACGTGATCGCTCGATAGTAACCAACGCCCTGCCGCACGTGGGGGCGGCGGTAATCGTGCGGATGGACATTCGCGACTTCTTCCCGTCGACCGATGCAGCCCGCGTGCACGCATATTTCAGAGGCATCGGTTGGGATACCGAAGTAGTCGACCTGCTGGTGAAGCTGACAACTCTCGACGGCGGCCTGCCTCAGGGAGCCCCGACCAGCCCGCGCCTCAGCAACCTGCTGAACTACCTGATGGACGCTCGTCTCGACGGACTGGCCCGGTCACAGGGCGGAGTATACACCCGCTACGCAGACGACATGACGTTCTCCTTTCCGACCGACAAGGGCAATCACAAAACCGCGATCGTGTCGGCCACTAAAGATATCGTGGGCGAATACGGATATCGCCTGCACCTCAGGCGGAAATTAAGCATTCGGCGTAGCCATCAGCAACAGTTGGTCACCGGCTTGGTGGTCAACGAAAAACCCGCCCTGCCCCGAAAATTGCGACGCAAACTACGAGCGATACGACACAGGCTCGAAACCCAAGGCCAAGCCACACTAACCGAACAACAACTCGCCGGCTGGGACGCCCTTACGCAAATGATAGAAACCCAACGCACCCCGAAAAACAAACAGTAACCCACACACAACTCCAATATCGCCAAGCGATTACCCCAACGCACCCCTAAGCCCTAAAAAAATATCGTAAAATCCCAATATCGGCCTATTTCTTCATCAATTCTCACCGATAACACTATTGGGTATACACGGGACTGAGGCGCAAATACGAATCCTCAAATCCCCAGCCTACAATACAACATAAACCACTGGCACATAATAATTAAAACACAACAACGCTTTTGTGTTTATAAAGACAGCAACAATACAACAATTAGCCGAACTCCGATCTATCAACTCGGAATCGCATCATAAATAGTGTTAGAGCAAAGCATGCAGTTGACAAATCATGACAGTCTGAAAGGCTCCAATCGCAACATCCGCGGATTTGCATTGCTCATGGTTTTGATGTTAATCGTTACCGCAGCAACGGTTGGAATCAGCTACATTTACGGAGCCCAGGTCAAAACCGCAAGCACGGGGAATCTAATGCTGGCAACGCAAGCCAGATACCTCGCCGAATCAGGTTTGCAGCACGGTATATACGCTCTCCAGACTGGCGAGATCGGGTTTGGCTCCTCTGCGGCGCCTAACGGGCCGTATCAGATAGAATCCGGTGACGGCGGGTACGTGTTTTACATTACTTCTACGTCAACTCCCAACGATTATAAGATTATCGCCACGGGCACAGAAAGCGGAATTTCGCAAACCGTGTCGCTAACGGCAAGGCTCAGCAGCATATACTCGCAAAAGATGATTGAAACAGTTCCGACACACTGGTGGCGTCTGGGCGACACAGTCATAACAGCAGTAGACCAGCGGGGAACAAATGACGGGCTCTACGTTAATGGCGTCACCCGCAGTGTCGAGGGCGCACTTGCGGGCGACGTTGACACTGCGGTCGGATTCAGCGGAAGCAATAGTCACATTAATCTCGGGATGCTGGAAACATTGAGCGGTTCTCAGTTAACGTTCGGATGCTGGGCCCGGGCCGAGGCCTGGGCGTCGGATAACCCCAGATTAATCTCACGAGCATCGGGAACTGAGTGGTTCGATAGACGATGGGAAATCAGCGTCGCAAGCACTCGCAAGCTGCGATTCACCCTCCGGCTGGCGAACACAGTTTACGAACTCTACGGGCAGAGCCAAATCCAACTGGGACAATGGTACTTTATAGTGTGCGTCTACAACAGAACCGCCCAACGGATACACATTTACCTGAACGGTGAAAAAGACGCGACGAGAGGAAGCGTCCTGAATGCGGACATAAATGATTCGGCCCTGATGGAGGCGTGGATTGGCGACTGCCCGACCACCGCGGGCCAGCGACCATGGAAAGGCGATATCGATGAAGTGTTCATCATCAAGGGCAAGGCCCTGGGGCCAACGCTGATAAAGGAACTCTACGAGACCCGCATACCGAACATTAAAACTGTTTCATGGGACGACTAAAAGACGTTCGTTGGGGTACGGACGCAATTCAGAGCGGCTGGTGATATTCACCGGCCGCTTTTTATTGCCCAACGCTCCTCAACTGATATAATCATCTCAAAGCTCTGCATTAACAGCAGGCGCCAAATAAACCCGTTTCAGTATCAGTAGAGGAGTAGAAATATGCGGTCTTACTTGTCTATCGTTAGCGTGTCAGTTGCTTTGGCCCTTTCACTATTCGTTTCGCACGTTGCGGCGGGAATGACCGCCGACGAATATGCGGCCACCGAGTTTGATGTGCTCCAAAACGACATCAAGAACGCCAAGCGATTCGGCGGAAGAATCGCCGCCGAAGTGTTCAACAAAGCGTCGCTTATTGGCGAGACCGACAAGACGCCGATCGACGTCCTCCTTCGCCGCACCCGCAAACTCGCCGAAACGCTCAAAGCGATGAAGGACGGACCAAAACTCGACGACGAGTTGAAAACCCTGGCGCAATTCGAGGCCGACAACAAGAGCGGAAAGCTCAAGGACGACGCGAAGAAGCATTTCCGCAAAATCGCCGCCCTCAGGCGGAAGATCGCTTTCCAGAACCCGCTGCTTAACTTCGACAAGATCGTTTTTCTAAAGCAGAACATGTCGACCTACGGGCACATGTGCGACCAGTATTTCGGGCACAAGAACAAACCGGGCAAGGGCCTGTTCCTGCTGGAGAACGTCTTCTCCGATTCACCGAAAGAAACCCCGCTGCTCAAGGGCATGAAGGTCAAGGGCGGGCATCTCGACGGTAAAGAGCTCAGCGGATCGATGATCTCGCTCGATGTCGGATACGACGCCAAACAGATGCTCTTTGCAATGTCCGAGAGCGGGCGGCAGGGCTGGAGTCCCGAGGGCGCGTTCCATATTTTCAAGTGCGATATCGATCCAAAAAACGCTTCGACGGGTATCAGGAATCTCGTTCAACTGACTGCCGGGAACTGGAACGATTTCGACCCATGCTTCATGCCAAGCGGGCGGGTCCTGTTTATCTCCGAGCGGATCGGCGGGCTCGGACGCTGCCACGGGCGACGCGTGCCCACCTACACGCTCCACACGATGCTGCCCGACGGACAGGACATCATACCGATCAGCTACTTCGAGACAAACGAGTGGCACCCGAGCATCGATAATAACGGGATGATCATATACACCCGATGGGACTATGTCGATCGCGACACAAACGTGGCGCACCACCTTTGGCACACCTATCCCGATGGGCGAGACCCGCGAAGCTATCACGGGAACTATCCGCTCCGCCGCAACGACCGCCCGTGGATGGAAATGTCAAACCGCGCCATCCCAGGTTCGCACAAGTATATCTCGGTGGCAGCAGGACACCACGACCGCGCGTACGGATCGCTGGTGATGATAGACATCCGCGAGAAGGACGACCGCAAGATGTCGCAGCTCAAACGCCTGACGCCCGAGAACCCTTTCCCCGAAGCCGAACGCGGAAAGAAAATGTACGCCACCCCCTGGCCGCTCAACGAAGACTTCTACATCACCGTCTACAAACCAGGCAACAAGCAGTTAGGCATTTACCTGCTCGACGCGTTCGGGAACAAGATATTCCTTCACGAAGCCGACGGTATCTCCTGCCTCGATCCGATCCCGCTGGTTAAACGCGCCCGCCCGCCGATTATCCCGTCGCGAACGCGCCAGGCGCGTGAAGACATCAAGCAGTTCGGACCACCGGCCGACCCGAAATGGGGCACGGTCACCGTGAACAACGTTTACGAAGCCGAGTTCCCGTTCGAAAAAGACACGAAGATCACGCACCTTCGCCTGATCAGCATCTTCCCGAAGTCCACCCAGAACGCCGACCGGCCCAGGGTTGGTATCGGCACACAGTCTCTTGCACGCGGTGTGCTGGGAACCGTTCCGGTCGAGAAAGACGGCAGCGCCCACTTCAAAGTCCCCGTTGGGGTCAACTTCTACATGCAGGCGCTCGACGAGCGCGGGCTCTGCATCCAAACGATGCGAAGCGCGACGTACGTGCATCCGGGCGAAACGCTGAGTTGTATCGGATGTCATGAAGAGAAGAACACCATGTCGTCCAAAAAGAGCAGCCCCGCCGCTGCGATCGCACTGAAACGCAAACCTTCGGAGATCACACGAGATGTTATCGGTTCGTACCCGCTGTCATTCATCCGCCTGGTGCAACCGGTGCTCGACAAGAAATGCGTCCCGTGTCACACGAAGGAAAAGAAGGCTCCCTCACTGGCCGGTTCGACTGGCACGAAGTTTTCGCCCGCCTACAACACGCTGGGCAAACGCGCCTGGACGCGGCACGGCGGTAATGGCGGGATCCGCAAGAACAAGATCAGCTACTCGCTTCCGGGCAAGAACGGCGCGCTGGCTTCAAAGCTGTATACGCACCTGACCACGGACGAAAAGCACAAGAAAAACGCGAAACTCACGACTGATGAATTGCACCGCATCACCCTGTGGCTGGATGGAAACAGCGTCTACTGGGGAACTGACACCGAACTGGAAAAACAAGCCAAAGGCCTGCCCACCAAACCAGTATGGGGAATCCCGCCGGGATTCACATTTGCCGAATTGGTCAGATAGGCTAAGGAAGAACACCAATGATCAAAAAACTCGCATTCGCAATTGCAGCCTGTGTGCTGCTGTCGGTCGGCGTTTGGACATACGCAGCGGAAACCAAACCTGCGGTGAAGCATGCCTACATCTTCAGCGATATTGGCGCCAAGTGCGTTTTCAAGATGTCGGCTGACGGGAATATCTTGTGGGAGTACCCCGCTGAACAGTGTACGGACATCTGGATGCAGAAGAACGGGAACATCCTGATGAGCTTTACTGGCCGGGGTGGGCGGCCTTGCGGGGTGCGGGAAGTTTCGCCCGACAAAAAAGTTGTCTGGGAGTATCTGACCAAGAGCGAAGTGTGGGCATGTCAGCGGTTGGCAAATGGCGACACGATGATCGGCGAGGGTTCGGCCCGTCAAATTATCGAAGTTAACCCCGCGGGCAAGATCGTCAAGACGATAAAAATCCCCTCCGGTGGGAATAAGCACATGGGAATGCGCCACGCGCGAAAGACCGCAGCCGGTACGTATTTGGTCGCCCTGCTTGCCGACAAAGCCGTCCGCGAATACGACGCGACAGGCAAAATGATCCGCGAGATAAAAGTGCCCGGGATGGCCTACAGCATGGTCCGTCTGAAAAACGGGAACACCGTAATCGGATACCGCAACGGCGTGATCGAGGTCGACCCGAAGAACAAGGTCGTCTGGCATCTGACGCAGAAGGACCTGCCGAACATCAAGCTCCACTGGATATGCACCATCCAGCGGCTGCCCAACGGAAATACGATCGTCAACAACTGGTTCATACACAAACGCCGACCAGACGGCGTGCCATTCTTTGAAATAACGCCCGACAAAAAGGTAGTCTGGAAGGCGAAAGTGCACAAACGCATGTACGACCCGACAGCGATTCAAATACTCGACGTGAAAGACATCTCACTTCGCTAACTGGAGAAGCCTGATGAAATATATTGCGACTGTTCTATTGCTGGCAACGATGATTCCCGCGGCGATGGCGGCGAAGAAGAAAGCCTCGCCCTATTTCGTTTACGATCAGGCCGACGAGACCGTAAAAGCGACAATGCTGGAAGGCGGCGGGGAGATTTACGATCCCGGCATCGCGTCGACGAAGGAAGGGATATGGTTGACATGGTTGAAGTTCACACCAGGCAAAGGCGACGAGATTTACGTCGCACTGCGTCCCGAAGCGGGCAAAGCGGTTTCGAAAACATTCGGGCGATATGCTCGCCCAACGCTCACCACCGACGCGGCGGGCAAGCTGTGGTTGACCTATGAATCGTTCGACGAGAAGGCCCAGCAGTGGGACATTTTTATCAGGGCGCATCTCGGCGGAGGCAAGTTCGACGCGCCCCAGCAGGTCTCAACCAGCAAGAGCAACGATATTAATCATCGCGTCTCGCCCGATCCGAAAAGCGGGCTGTGGGTAATCTGGCAGACCGATTGCCAGGGACAGTTCGACATTCTCGCCCGCCGCGTTGGCGTCAAGCAGTTCGGAGAGGTCGAGAAAATCGCAAGCAGCTCCGTGAGCCAATGGAGCCCATCGATCGCGGTAAGCTCCGATGGAACAGTGACTGCAGCGTGGGACGAATACAACCGGCAGAGTTACCATGTGGTTATTCATCGTCGCACCAAGGGCAAGTGGGCTCCGTCCGGCGGTATTGACTACAGCCCGGCGTTTCAAGGGCGTCCGCAACTCAGCGCCAGCCGCGACGGGCAGATCTGGTTGGCCTGGGAAACCGGTTCGCTTAACTGGGGCAAGCCCCATCGCGGAATGCCCCACAAGAACCCGAAAATGTCCGACACCTACGGGCCTCTGCATCGTTTCCGCAGCCTCCACATGGCCCTTATCA
>JABGPF010000086.1:14611-18671 GCA_018645065.1 Phycisphaerales bacterium | reverse complement strand
TCAACAATGTGTTGGCACCTAAAAGCGCTAACGATGTGTTGTCACCTGTCATCTAGAACCGAGCACCTAGCACCTGCCGTCAACGTTTTAGATGAATTATTGATCGGATTGACGTTAACGGTATGCGGATTTCCGAGAGTTTGGGTTGGCTGGCTAGGACTACGTAATTGCCGCCCACTTCCGCCACTTTGTAGCGTGATAGCATTTTCGAAGTTGATATCGTCAGTTCGTAGCTGCCTCCGCATTCGGCCAGTGCGACAACCTGTCCGGGCTTTAACACCGACAGGAATCCGGCGGGTTTGGCGGCGGCTTTCTTATCGCCGTAATACCCCGAGGCGGCCAGTGCAACGCTCGCAGTCAAGCCGATCAACAGCACCAGTAATATTGTATTTCGCATAGAAAAATCCTTTCATCAGTCATTGTCGCCTCCACGGGCCTGCAAGGCAATAGAGATCAGGGACAGGTGTCGATTAGTGCGTGTTTTCGAGGGCGTTTCAGCCAGGCCGGGGCGACTTGATCAAAACCTGCGAGGACCGTTTCCAGGATCGGGGTTGCGCGGCGGAGCATGCCCGATTTTATAACCATGTTCCAGACCGGTTCAAATTTCTTCCACGCGCCGGTATACGCCAGGTGTCGCAATCGTCCGGGGAGCGTCGGTTTGCTGCGGACTGCGCGGAGAATATTGCTCCATCGGTAGAATTCCGCATACGCGTCGCGATATCCGCTTTCGAGTTGCTGGGCGGTCATGCCTTCGGGGCGGAACACCGCGTGGCGAGTATCGTAAAGGTTCCAGTTCAGGCTGGTGATTCGTCCCTGGCCCGCCATTCGCGAAAACAGACGCGTGCCCGGGTAGGGGGTCAGCACGTGGAACGTCGCGGTCTCGATTCCCTGCTCGATCGCCCAATCGACGGTTCGCCCGAATACCTCAGGCCCGTCGCGGTCCATGCCGAAAACGAAACTGGCGTTTATCATGACGCCCATGTCGCGCAGGCGTTTTACCGCGGCAGAGTAATCGGTTTTCAGATTGTGCAGCTTGCCCGCATCTTTCAGGCTGGCTGGATCCAGCGTTTCAAAACCTATGAACAGGCTCCGCAGGCCGGAATCCACGGCTTGTTCGATCAGGTCGCCTCGCAGGACCGACTCTACTGTCCCCGCGCCCTGCCATAATCGGCCCATCCCGCGCATGCCTTCGAAAAGCTCGGCCGCGAACTTCCGGTCGCCGAACAGATGGTCGTCCAGGAAGTAAACGTGCTTGCCCGGAAGGGAGTCTATCTCGCTCAGGGCGTTGTCGACGCTGGTTGTGTAGAAGCTTTTCCCGCCGCGGTAAAATGAATCTTTGTAACAGAAGTCGCAATGATGCGGGCAGCCACGCGAGACGACTATCGTGTTGGGCGTGAGGTACTTTTCGCGTTTGATCAGATCGCGTCGGGGTCGTGGCGAGTCGGCCAGCGAGCGAATGGTCGACATGTATATTTCACCGGGCGAGCCTTGGCGGAAGTCTTCGAGGAACGCTGGCCAGCTGTATTCGCCCGGTCCGCAGAATATCGTGTCGGCGTGTTTCGCCGCTTCGTCCGGTAGGGCGGTGACGTGCAGCCCGCCCATGCATACGTGCACGCCGCGCTTGCGATAGTGATCGGCGATTGTGTATGCTCGGGCGGCTGATGTTATGTAGACCTGGATCACCACCAGGTCCGGGCGGTCGTTCAGTGACAGCGACTCGACATGTTCGTCGACGATCTCGACCTCGTCATTGTCGTCGAGATATCCCGCCAGCGTCGCCAGGCCCATCGGTGGGAAGAGTGAATATTTGAGCGCCCGAAAATACGGCGAGAGAGCTTCGGTCAGCGCAGGCAGAATCATTTTGACCTTCATTTCACAGCCTCCTCACCCCCTGGGAGTTTGTCTGCAAATCACCATCGCTAGCAGTTCAATCGGTTTGAGCATTACGTACATCAAGTCGGCGAGAATCGGTCGTTGGATTCGTCGCGCCACAACCGGTCCCACCCTGTTATAGACTTTGCGGAGCAGGCGATGTGCGCCTGGGTGTTTGTGTATTAAATATTGCTCAAACGCCCGCATCCTGGCGAGTTGCACGTTTTCTACTCGTCCGGTTTGCGGGTTGAGCGTGCTGCCGACGAACCGCCGATTCCCCTGAGCCGCTGCGGTTACGATGAAGCAGTCCGGCGGCGTGTCGGGCAGGGCGTTGTACACTTCGTGGGCCAGGATAACTTTTACGTAGATCGCAGCGGCAAGTGTGCTCAGCCAGGTTAGTATGAATGCGACCGTTGATCGGAGGCGACCGGTGAGTTCCTTTCGCGTATATATGTAAACCGCCAGCAGCAGAAGATTTACGCCGGGGGCAAATGGGAAGAAGGCAAGGACAGGCGGAAGCGTTTCCATTATCAGCGTCGTGCATGTATGCCAATGGCAGATCGCCGCCAAGGTCAGCACCATAACGAAATTGATCCAACTTTTGTACAGCCAGTTTGTGTTGAATAGTAGTCCCGCGAGCAGTGAGACTGATGCGATGATCCAGATTATTAGTGTGACCAGTCCGGCTTGGTCGGAGTCGATCACGAAGAACCAACCATAGTTTCCTGTACCGCCTTTCCAGCCTGGAGTAGATGCCCCAATGGCCAACGCCAGCAGCAATCCTGGTGCAATCGTAAGCATCACAACGCTCAGTATGCGACAAAAGACGGATAATTTACTGCTTGGATTTCCCAGTTCGAGGATGAGAAATATAAAGATAACAGCGTGCAGCATTAAGTAGATAACAGGTATTAGGATAGCTTCCATTATGCCCTTTCAGCTCCCGCAATACGTTTGCTTGGAAAAGTTTACTTCGCCTGATCCAGAATCCCTTGGAGGAGGTTTACGTAGTTTTTTAGAGCTTTGCGTCCTGCGGTGGTTTGGGTCACCGTTGTGCGGGGCTTCTTGCCCTTGAAGCTCTTGGTTATTTTGACATAGCCGGCGCGTTCGAGTGCGGCTAGGTGCGTCGATAAATTACCGTCTGTCAGGCTCAGTTGGGCCTTCAGATCGTTAAAATCCAGATCGTCGAGTCCAGCCAGGGTCGCCATTATCGCCAGGCGAGTTCGCTGGTGGATCACATCGTCTATCAAATTGTGGGGTTGGTCTTTGCCCACGTCAGTTAGCCTCTTTTATAAACGGTATCAACCGCCGTGGCGGATCCAAACGATGATTCCGTAAACGATATGGAACCCGCCGAAAGTTATCGCCAGCGCCAAATAGGCCGCCGTCCCGAGTTCGGTCCCGGGTATTTCATATTGGTAATTGCACGCGGTCAGCAGGCCGGCCAGTATGAACGCCACGCCCATTACGCGCAGTTCACTTATGGAGAATGTTCCGATCTGACACAACGTCACGCCGTAAAAGAGCATCCATATCGGCGGGATCAGACCCCACTGTTGCGGGATGTCGTTCAGGAACCATGTGTTGACTATCGCCAGGCTCAGCCCGCCGCCTGCGGCGAAAGGTGGGAGAATTGTTATCAGGATGCGACGCTTAACAGGTGACCAGAAGGGCATGCCTTGTTTGCGTTCGCGAATGTGGGTCAGGACCACCGAGCATGTAAACGCGGTTAGAAACACGCTGGCCCAAATCACCACAGTGGCCCACATGGCGTTTTTGGGCGACAGGTTGTTTGACACCCAGTAGTCGGCGGCCACTCCCCCCAGAGCAGCCAGACCGGCGAGAATGCCCGACACTCCGCTCATTGTCGAATAGCGAATCGGGCGTTCCATTAACTGGCGAATTACCGTGAGATTCTCAGCAGCTTTGTCCGCGTCCATCTCAATTTCTCCTTACCGCGGTTAAACAAATCCAGATCGTCACCGCGTTGTCAGCATCGTTCAAGTTGTATCTACTTTGTGCCACAAAGTACTTTGTAGCATATCGGCGGAATAATGCAAAGACTTTTTTAATTTATTTTTTGAGTCAAGGTTCGCCTGGGTTTGTGAGTACGTGTCATGTGACGATTTGAAGGGTGTTTGAGAATATTCATACGAACGGCGCGCGAAACCGCAAGCGGTTATAGGAA
>JABGPF010000086.1:0-14601 GCA_018645065.1 Phycisphaerales bacterium | reverse complement strand
GCGCCGTTCGGACAAGTGTTCTCACTGGTTTTCAAATTGTTGCGTGCAAACGTACTCACGAACTCAGCGAACCGTACAGGGATTAATCGCGATGTATTAACCTTCACTCCAGGAACTTCCAGATTTTCAGTTTATATCTGTTAGCAAGTCGGGCGGTGCGATGGTTGATTGTTTCAGGACTTTATACGTCTTGGAACGGATGCATCATTTTCTGTTCGGTTCTATTGGCGGTAGGGGGCCGAACTCGCCTTTGGCGCCGGCTTTTATGCTGTACTTTTTGTACATCCAGTTGTCGCGGTACCATGAGCATGGTTTGAACTCGTCTTTGAGTTCGGTCATCTTGGCGTTCATGATTTTACGCAGGCGGGCCAGGTCGGTTTTGTACGCTGGGTCGGCGACGACGTCTGTTTTAGACAGCGGATCTTTCTTGCGGTCGAACAGGAGTTCTTTTCCGTCGCGGAGGTATTTGGCGTAGGTGAATTGCTTGTCGCGGACTGCCCGCCATTCGAACCCGTCAATCCAGCGGTAGGTGTGTCCGAGGCCTTGCATGAACGCTGCCGGCGGTTCAACTCCGCTCTTGCCCCGGATCACGCCGCTAAGGTCGGCGCCTTCGACTTCCTTGGGGATGTTCCCGCCCAGATTCGCCAGGCCCAGCAGCGTGGGCATTATGTCCGGAGTGTTGATGCACGCGTCGGACTTACCCGGCTTGATCTTGCCCGGGTATCGCACGAGCATCGGTATTCGCGCCGCTTCATCGTAGAAAGTCAGCTTGAACATTCGCCCCTGGGATCCGAACATTTCACCGTGATCGGAGCTGAATACGATTATCGTGTCATCTGCGATTCCAAGCTTTTCGAGGTGCGCCATCAACCGCCCGAAGTGCTCGTCGAGATTGTTCACCATCGCGTAATACGCGCGCAGGCACGATTGTAATCCGGTTTTCAGGAACTTCTCGTTCCACTTTACTTTGTTCAGCGCGAAGCCGGGGTAGCGGTCCATGTACTGGTCGGGCTTTGCTTTGAAATTTTCGGGCAGTCCGAATTCGACGTCCTTGAACTTCTCGTAATTTTCCTTTGGCACGTTTCGCGGCCCCCACGGATCGTGAGGCGGGTTCCACGAGAGGAACATGGCGAACGGTTTGTCCTTCTTCGAGGCGGTTTCCATGTAGTTCATCGCGATGTTTGTGAATTCCTCAGGCCCGTGCTTGCCCTTGAGGCTCACGCGTTTGAGCTTACCGTCGGCGTCGTCTGTGTAGTAAGACGCGCCATAGCTGTTGTGCCCGAACCCGTATGCCGCCCAGAAACCGTCAAAGCCCAGGCGTTCGGGCCCTTTGGGGGTGGGGCGGCGGTGCTGATCGTTCAAGTGCCACTTGCCCACGTAGCCAAGATCGTAACCCGCATCGCTCAGCACGTGTGCGATTGTGCGGTGGTTGGGGTTCATGTTGATCTCGTTGATGATCATCCCCGTGCTGCTGGGGTATTTGCCGGTGAACAGGCTCGATCGATACGCCGCACAAACGGGCATCACCGAAACCGCGTTGGTCATGTTCATCGACTCGGCTGCGAATTTGTCGAAGTTAGGCGTGATCGCCTTCTTATCGCCAGCGTAACCGAGTACGTCAGCGCGGAGCTGGTCGGCGAATACATAAATGATATTCGGGGCTTTGGCTTTGGTTGCACCGGTTTTACCATCAGCGATCGTGGGCATCATAGCCGCTCCGGCGGCGATCGAAGCGGTCTTCATGAAGTCACGTCTTTTCATGGCGTTGCACCTTATTCCGTTCGGCGAGGTTATTCGCTCAGTTCTTTTGTCATATCTTCGAGTATCTCTACAGATGTTTTAACGCACTGAAGGCATACTTTGTTTCGCAGATCAAGTTCTTTGATCGCGGCACGTCCTTCTTCGGTGGAAAAAACGTGTCCATCGAGTAGTTGCAGGCAGTTGGCGGTGTTGTGTACGGCTTCGAACCGCGCGATGAATTCGTCTGATTTGGTGTAGGTTTCACGGACGAGCACGCGGTCGGGGTCGGCGTCTTTGCCCAGCATCATTCCGATGACCATGACTCCTCCGCTGACGGCTCCGCATATTTCCTGGCGTCCCGCCATCCCGCCGCCGAACCCGCACGCAACGTCACGGGCGGTCTGCTCGTCCATTCCGATCTGATCGTAAAACGGGAGAATCACAGCCTGTGCACAGTTGCAGCCTGCCAGAAATTTCTCTGCGGCGGTATCGCTTAACTTACTCATTGTAACTCCTGGAAAAATCCACCTCATCGTCGCAGCGAGTCCGCGACGGGTTTGCATAACTAGAAAATACGAAACTCATCCCGCTGGGGCAACCTTTATTAGCGATGAGTTCGCACGTATCCGGCGCGGAGTGATATCCGAGATTTTCCTACCTGGCCTTGGCGGCTTTTCTTTCGGCCTCAATGCGTTTGAAGCCTTCGATCACCTCTTTGGGCCAGCGGAAGGTAGGAGCCTTGACGGGGTCATAACCGCGCAAGTGCGGTTGGTCCAGCCGTTGGGCCACCGGCGTGTAGGTCCACTTGTTGCGCCCGAACGATTTGTCGATCAGGGCGGCCAGACCGGGCAGATGTTTTTTTAGCTGCGCTCGCGTCCTGATGTGACAAAGGTGGTTTCCCTTGGCGTCCAGAGCTTCAAGTGACGGATTGCTTCCCGCCGCTTCGGGTCTGATAGCTCCGTTGCAGTTGAAATAGGCCTGGACGCCTTCGGCCCAGAATTCCAGCGGAGCATTCGGCGAGTCGTTCAGCCCGTATCCGCGGAATCGTTTGCTCTTCTGGGCCGCCAGGCACAGTTCGCTCAGGCGGGCCTTGTAACCCTTGTCGATCTGCAGCAGCGTGTGCATGATCTGGTGGGCGAACTCGTGAACGAATATGCTCTCGCCAACCCACGGGTCGCCCGGGTACATCAGCACGTTTTCCTCACCGCAGGTGACCAAGGCGCCGCACAGGCCTCGCGCCCGATAGTCCCACCATACGTCCAGCCCGCTCTGCTCGGGCAGGTCGCTGGTCATTTCGCAGTAGGCCTGGATGCCGATGTAGTTGTTGTTTTTGGCGAGATGCTCCAGCACGTCAGGCCGGTTGGCGAGCATGTTCTTCACCAGATGCGCCACTTCATTCATGGCGTATTTCGACACCTTTTCCGAACCGAGGATCAGCACCCCGCCAGAGATTCTGTGCTGCTTGTAGAACGGGTCCCGCGTTTTCAGCAGGGCTTTGGCGGGCGATTCCTGCTCGGCTGAGATGCGGAGGAAATAGACTTTTTCGCCTTGCGTGAACGATCCGATTATGTGCCCGTCGGCGGTAATTTCGCGGGCTCCGCCCAGTGCGTACGGCCGGTATGCGGTTTTGCTCTTGGCGTGATCGCGCCATGTTTTTCCGTTGTCGTTGCTGGCCAGGGCCGCGATGTGTCCGCGCTGCTGAATCACGCAATAGAGCGTCGATTGGGGCCTGGCTGATTCTGACGCGAAGAACCCGCTGACGCCTGCCAGCGTGATCGTTTCGCCTTTGAATCTCGATTGCAGATGTATGTCACGTCGACCGCTGGCGATGTCGTATCGCATGTAGTGCTGGCGGGAGGGTTTGGTTCGAGCGTGGTAGATGAAATGCACTTTACCGTCGCGGGCCATGAAGTTCGACAACCACGTGTTGGGCTCAAACTCGTCGTCCAGCGAGACCCGCAACGTAGGCCCTGTGTTGTCCGGGACGATGGGAGTTTTGAGCTTTTTGCGTTTCAGATTGAACCACGCGGCCCCGTCCGGCGAGAGCATGTAGTGAATGTCCCAGTAGACGGGTTTCCCGCGCTGGACGGTGGTCCAGGCGTGATGAAGTTTTCCCGTCCGATCGACCTGCAGCAGGGGATACTGCGTGCAGCCTTTCGGGCCGCGAGCGTTCAGTACCGATCGTTTGGAAAGCAGCTTTCCATTTTCACCTACGGTAAGCAGTTGCCCGTATTGCGTGGCGATGTAGAACCGTTTGTGTTTGGCGTCGTGGGCCATCGCATATTTCGAGGCGCATCCAACGTCCGGAAATATCGATATGCCTGGGGTCTTGTATTTCCCGGCCGCTGAGAATCGATAGAAATGAAACTCCCTCTTCCGTTTGGCTTTCGTTCCGTAGTCCGGGTGTGCGAGGTATAAATTCCCCGCCCGATCAGTCTCAATACACGGAGCCCGGCAGCCGTTGCGTCCTTCGTAAGCAACAGTAAACGTTTTACCGCCATCGATCGACCGCATCAACCGCCACACGTTCGGCTTGACGGGATCCTTTTCATTATCCTCCTTCAGATAAGTCATGAAGATACCGTTAGCGTTCGAGACGAGCTTTTGATTGTGACTTTGAAAAGTGGCGAACCCGCACGCGTTGTCGTCTACACAAACAACCTTAACGTCTCCGCACGCCATCGCCGCGATTCCGCACACAACCAGGCAACCGGTTACAGTCCAGTATTTCATGATGTTCCTTTTGTTGCGCCGCCAGTTAGCCGCGGGCGGCGCCGACTGATTATTCACCTTGGTATTCTATTGTGCGATCTATTCTGCGTGCAAGTTCGCTTGCGTATTTTCGGCCTAGTGAATTTGAGTGGGTTTTGATCCAGTCGGTCAGGCGTGTGGTTCCTGTTGGCCGGGCGTCTACATATAGAAGGTCGGCCATCAGGCCTTTTATCTCCTCGCGGGTGATCATTACGTCACCGACGCACTTGCCCAGAAGCCATCCGGCGAGATATCCAATCGTCGGCGGAACTGAAATGACAGGGCGTTTTTTGCCAATCGCCTTGCCAATAACTTTCGCCAACTGGCGATATGTAAACGTTTCGGGGCCTATAGCGTCAATGGTTATGTTGTCTCGCTTGGCGCCTTGTTCGACGGCAAGGGCGGCTAGGTCGTCAACGTAGATCGGCTGGAGGCGGTAGTTTCCGCTTCCGAAAACGCCGAACACCCAGAGGCGCCGCAGTGCCCAGGCGATGTTGTTGATCAGTATGTCTTCCTTGCCGAACAGAACTGTCGGGCGAAGAATCGCGTGTGATATCCCGGTTTCGGCTAGTGCTCGTTCGAGGCGGGCTTTACCGCTGAAATACTCAAGGGGCGAATCCTCTGACGGGTTTGTTATGCTGACGTGAACTATGCGTTCGACGCCGGCGGCTTTTGCGGCCTGGAATAATCGCTCGGTGTTCCGCACCGCGTCTGCGTGCTTGAACAACTTGTGATTAAATCGAACCCAGTACGTATTGTAGAGCACCGACACGCCGCGAAAGCTGCGGGCGAGTTCGTCGGGATTATCGAAGTTAAAACGATACGCTTTGACCTGACCGTCGAATGAATTGGCCCGATCAGGCGAGTTTGTCAGGGTGATAACATCCTGCCCCATATCGAGTAATCGTTTGGCGATGTACTTGCCGGAGTACCCAAAGGCTCCGGTGACAGCGTGTAGAATATGGGCCATATCGCGTTCCTGGCTGTTAGATTAATCCGTCTTACCTAACAAGAACACGTTTGGGCGGGGCGCTTTTCCAGTAGTTTCTCGTGCCAATTGGACAGTAGAATTATCGATGTGATCCCGCCGACTGCGGTCCTGTAAAAGCAACCAGATGCCATTTATCTGCATAAGGCGACCGAAACATACCAATGATATCTGCACAGAACGCATGTTTATGAGCCATTTATGCTATTTTCCGGCCTTGAGCTTGTCGATATCCTCTTTCCGAAGCACTGACCGGAATCCCAATTCGCCTTCCTCCACCCCTTCTATCCAAATGGTTAGTTCTTCTATCCGCTTTTTTGTGATGCCGGTCAGGTGGGCTGGGAAGACCAACCGAAACGAGCTTCCATAGTGCAATTGTGGATCTTCGGTTTCTGGAAAAATCATCGTCATTTGTGCATCGCGGTACTTCTGCCAGGCAAGTTGCGACGCATCAAAGGCTTTGATGAATTTTTCATCACCGCCGTACCACAGCTTGATTTTTTCGACGATCCCGGCGAGTTTGGCGTCGGTCTGGCGATATTCATGCCGCGTCTGCTCACGGTAGTTAAGCGTTGTGGATTGTTTCTCGCCTTTGCTTTGTTTGAGATTGTTGGGTTCTGGAATCGAAGCAGATTCCACCGGGTGATTCGTTTGGCGGTCTCTGACAATATATTCTGTGAGCATCGCCGGTGCTGTTGCGGCACAGACGGTAATGATTACTGCTGTGGAAACTTTTATTCTCAATTTTCAACTCCCTGATTATACATCACCGATCGTTACTGTTTGAGTTTCGGCTTGGCGTTATAAAGTTTTCCGCCCCAGTAATTTCTCGTGCCAATTGGCTAGCATGATTATCGATGCCACCCCGCCTATACCGCACAGGACCATGTCCCATTGTGCGTCCCAGATGTCGCCTTGTGAGCCTAAGTATGCGCTGGCGTCATTGCCGAAAGCCAACGCGGCGCTGAATTCTATGATCTCGAATATCGCGGTGAACGCCATGACGCCTGCGAATATCAAACCCTCACGCCAGTACCGCCCGTTGACCACCTTGTTACGTATTAAAAGCTCCCGCAGCAGAACCGCGGGGAAAAAGCCCTGGGCGAAATGCCCGAGCCGGTCGTAGTGATTGCGGCTCGATCCGAATAGTTCTCGGCAGTAATCGCCAAGCGGGGTAAGTTCGTAGGTGTACCACGCCCCGTAGATCAATATTATCGAATGCAACGCCAAGCACACCGACAGCAGGCGACTCGGGCTTTTGCCCTTGAAATTCAGCACCGCCAGAACGCCCAAGCCGACGATGATCCACGAAACCTCAAGCACCCACGTAAAGAAATCATGCGGATTAATCACCGATAAAATCAGGAACCCTATCACAATCGCGTAGAGTAATATCCCGAACGTTTTGCTCTTATCCTGTTCCATTTCCAGGCTACTTTTTCGGCCAGACCTTCATGCGGACAGTCTTGCTGTTTGCAAACTCAAATGGCCCGGGCCAGGGGTTGGTTTCGTTGCGTTTTTTACCGAAATAGTCGGTGTTAAGTCGGTATGCGGTCCCGTCGGGCTGCTCGAACGGTGCGTTGGGGATCTTGGCTCGGCCTAGCGATTTGGTGGTCACGACGGCCCGTTTCTGCTTGGACACCCATGACGGATCGATCGTCATTTCCAGCCACCATCCATCGGGCTTTTCGTCCAGTTTGACGCTCGGTTTGAAGTCGTCAGCCACCACAGCGCCGCGGTCATGCGTGCTCGGTTTGGCGCCGGCGAGGTAGACATTCCCGGCGGCTTGGACGTTCGTGTCCTTTTCGCTGTAAATCGACAAACCGCCTCGCCCGAGAAACACATTATTGTAATATCGCTGGTCTTTGTGCTGGATGGCGGCGATCTTCATCTCCTTCATCGTGTGCGATTTGAAGTAAGGGGTTTGTCTTTTTTCTTTGCGTTGCGATGTGGCGCCGGCGATCAGATTGTGCGCATATGCGGCGCCCTGTGACCACTCTCGCAGCGAGCGGGGCGATAGGAATATGTTGTTGTCGATCAGGAACGGGCCGTGATCAACTTCCATGAAGAGGTCCTGGCTGTTGTCGTGCAGCAGGTTCCCGGTCATCCGCGCGCCCTGGGCCATCCAGTCCAACCAAACTCCGCCAACCCCGCCGCAGCGGTAAATGTGGTTGTTCCTGATGATAACGTCATTCGACGCAAGCAGTTTCAGGCCGGCTACGTCTGGCCCGCCGATCCAACCTCGCTGAGCGATGTCGACAATCGTGTTGCCCTCGATAATGCTGAATATCCCGCCCAAACTACCGTGAATACCGTTCTTCTCACAGTGCGATATATGATTGTTGCGAATAACATGCCCGCCGATTTTCTCCTTCGACCACCCATGTTTAGTCGCAAGTTCACACGATGTAACAAACCCCGGAGCCGTTGCCGGCGGCATGGCCGAACCGAATTTCCGCAGGTCGTAGCGTCCCAACGTTATGCCCGTGTTCATCGAGTGGCTTATAACGTTGTTTTCAATAACCCAGCCCTTGGACCAGTGCGTTCCGATCAGGCCGATCTGTTCTGACATTGCCCCCGACCAGGGCGTGGCCGCCTGACGCATCGTAAAACCGCGAACGGTAATGTAGTTCCGTCCGGGCTTGTCGGGATAAAAAACGCTCTGGCGCACGTTGATTTCCACAAGCTCCTTGTTGGGATCGAGCCGGTTGAACTGCGCCCAGATCGTGGTGTTCTTTTCGTCGACCTGCGCCTTCCAGAACGGTTTGTCGCTGGCGAGAGCGTATTTGACGCTGCTTGTCCCCGGGTCGGTTCGGTAGTCTTTCCATGTCGGCCCGCCGCAGTTGATCTTCTTGTTGTAACTCCCGCTGCTGACTACGATACCGGAAATGCACGCCATGGATACGCGGTTGATAATATCGATTTTCAGTTGCCCGTCGGTTACTTTTACGCCATCGAAGGTCTCGTCGTGTGCGGTGAATTTACCGGCTTGGGCGAAAATATCGAACTGCTTGAGAACTGTCTTGCCCTGGAGTTTTATGTCGCATACCCGCTTGGCCTTTGCGTCGAAATGGGGTTCGCAGAATTTCAGGGTCACTCGGTAAGTTCCATTCGGCGCCGCCAGGCGATAACCCTTTAGGTTGTACCGGCAGGTTTGGTATAGGGTGTCCTCTTTCGTGGCGCCGATCGCCCGGCCGGGGTAAGCGGCAGCCTTACCGCCGAGCACCTTGTCCTTCGAGTCGGACGGCGGGCCGGCGGGGGTTTTCTTTGGGGGCAAAATCTGCTCCAGCGCCTTGGCTTCATCCATCCAAGTACCGTTTACATAGACAGTTCCGGTATTTCGCGGGTAGCCTCTGTGGTTATGCCATTCGCCCTTGATGATATTATTGTAAGGGTTGAAATCACCGAAAAAACTGTTGGGCAGCGTTACTTTCCAGGTATCGCCCGCGACTTTTTTCCAGCCTTTGATGATCTCCGAACCTTTGATGATGACCTTTTCGCCGTCGGCAGATTGGTATACGATTGGGCTTTTGGCGGACGTTCCACCGCGCGGCGGGTTAACTCGCTCGCGATAAAGTCCTTCGTGCACGGTGACAACATCACCCGGTTGGGCGATCTTTGCTGCGGCTGAGATTGTCTTGAACGGTTTGGATTTCGAGCCTGCATTTTGGTCGGAACCGCTGGGCGAAACGTGATATTCCGCGGCGTGTAGCGATGTCGCGATTAGGATTGCGGTGGCGAGTATGCGAATTTTCATAGCTCTTCCTGTTTTAGAGAAACGTATTCGAGCTTGCCCAGATATTTAGGGCCTGTTTTAAGGATGTTTACGTCGAGAATGGCTTTGGTGCGTGCGAAAACTTCACGTAAGCGAACGCGAAAACCGCTGGCTCCGCCGGGCGTTTGCACGGCCAGACCAATGGCGTTATGCCCGCGCCCGCGAGCGATATACAACGCCCGCTGAACGTGAAACTCCTGTGAGACGACAATATATTCCGACTGACGGAACACCTGCTCGATACGGTGCACCGAATCGAGTGTGCGGAAACCGGCGTAATCGCAGGTGATAAACTCAGCCGGTACGCCCAGTGCTACAAGATCGCCTTTCATGTGCGTCGGTTCGTCGTATTCGGTTCGTCCATTATCTCCGCTGACGATAATACCGCGCACTTTACCGGCATGGAACAGTTCGGCGGCCGCTTTGATCCGCGGGGTGTAATACATGTTCAACCATCCGCCCCGCACGTATTTTGAGGTGCCCAGCACCAGTGCGACCGGGCGAGCGGGGATGTCGGCGGGATTGGAATAGACCAGCCCGCTGGACGCGCCGGCGACATACGAATCGCAAATCGCCAAACCGCCGCACACGCCAAGAACGCCAAGCAACACAATGCGAAACTTATTCCGCCACACCGCACTCAAGATAGTTTTCATATTGTCAACCTCAACCCAGCAACCCTTTACTGATTGGCGCCATTATACATTTTCTACGGCTTGATGGGGGGCTCTTTTTCGATAGAATTCGGCGCCTCAACCCATGGCGCAAAACCGCCGCCTATGTTCTTCATGAGCAGTATATTGTCCTGGACTATAATCTCGTCAGAGCAGCTTTCACGCCGGACCACCTTGCCGTTTCGAATGAAATACACGTCATGCACGCCGCGAATGTTTGTATGCTTCACCGCCATTTGCAACGTGTAGTACAGATAGAATACATCGTAGGTTTTGGCTGCAGGCGAGCGCCACTTTCCGCTGTATGTTAGCTTGGCGGACATCGGTTCATTGCGATCGCTGAAGCCCTTGAACTCGATACCGGCGGCGGAGGATTTCTCGATTTTCCAGTTGTATGCGGGTAAATTCGCCATGTTGACTTCATTTACGTAGAGCGTGTCCGGCGCCTCGGGCGGTGTCCCGAAATGCGGGCGGAATATCGTAGCCAGGGCGCTGCCGCGATTGCTTGAGATTATCCCCCATGCCCGCCCAGGCGAGCAGTAAACCGCATTAGTTTCAGGGTTCCACGCCACGATAACGCTGGTGCTCGGGTCGATATGGCAGTTAACAATACACCAGGGCCCCAGGCCCGATTCGTCGAAATGGGTCGCCAGGATGGCGTTTGCCGGGGAAATTCGCTCTCCGGGTACTATTATATGTTCTGTGAGCTTGGCGTTGCGAAAGAATTCGAGCTTCAACGAGCCGTCGGAAGGCAAGAGGGCGGCTTGGAAATCGTGTGTTTCGACGCTGGTCGCTTCGCGCCGCTGGCACCCGATCTGGCAGATTGTAAGCAGCAGTAAGAGCGCATAAACACTGAATCGTTTCATTAAAAAATCTCCCGGAAGCGGATTGTCGGTTGTTTTGGCGCGAAAATCAACCGTGACTTTAGCCCCTCCGTTCGGCTTGGGCGGCGGGGCGGTTTTATTGGTTCACACTAGTACACAGTGTACACGCTTGTAAACCTCTCAGGCGGATTGGCTTTCATGCTAATAGATGCGTCTGGTTTTGTAAGTCTTGTCTAGCTAGATATTTGCAACAGGCGACTTATCCATGACGCTTCATGTGACAGGTTGCGGTTCGGTTGAGTAATCCTCAGAGTGTGAAGCAAATGTGAACCTCTCTCCGGGTGTGGTGGGGCGGTTGTTTGGTATGTCTCTGGGCGAATTGTTTAAGAAAAGTTCACAAGAATACTGAAAAGTTGTTGCCATCTGAATTATGATTGTGCTATTATCCGCGTTCCGTCGTACCGCAGCGAGGGTTTATCCCACTCTGAGAAACGACACCCAAGCCGCCAGGGTTTGGTTCGTTATTTGATAAATGCAAAGAGCCGCTTGTAGCTTTCCATACGCTGACTTGGTATCTGGGACGTTTCGCTCGCGAATCGCTCTCGATACACAATCGGGCTTGTAGCTCAGTTGGTTAGAGCGCGCCCCTGATAAGGGCGAGGTCGTTGGTTCGAATCCAACCAGGCCCATTGACTTGAACCCCAGATTTGGGATTTAAGACTCCGATTGATTCGGGGACGTAGCTCAATTGGGAGAGCACCGCGTTTGCAACGCGGGGGTTGGCAGTTCGAGTCTGCTCGTCTCCAGTGTTTAACTCAACGCTTCGCAGCGTTGTTTGTGGGGTGGATGCGAATCGAAATCCACCAGGAAAGCTCATCACCGTCTGTCGAACGACGGTAGCGGCAAATCGGCGTTTTATAAAACCCTATGTTTTTAGGGGTTAAAACGACGCCGAGAAAGTTTTTTAAGAAAAAAGCGATTTAATCGCGTAAAATACTTGACGAGCGTTACGAAGTTTGTTTTAATGCTCGACCGTCGTGAAACGGTTAACCCGGTTCACGACACTGACTTTTTGAAGCGGCGGCCGCTAGGGCCAAAGCGAAGACGACGACGCAAGACGAAGCTGTTTAATAATCAAATAGGGTAATCAGTAGATTCAAAGATTTAAGAATCACCGGATTCTTGAACGCCAAAAGAAAATACTAAAGAAGTACGTTACTTATGTGGTTTGAATTTATGTTTGTTGAGATCAGTTGTTAGGGTCAAAGGCAAATGTGGTCAAGCTACTAAGGGTATAAGGTGGATGTCTAGGCGTAATGAGGCGATGAAGGACGTGGCAGGCTGCGATAAGTCCTGGGAAGCTGTCAAGCAAGCGTTGATCCAGGAATTTCCGAATGTGGAAACACAGTATTACAGCGCAAGCTGATAATGCTACCGACATTTGAATTCATAGAATGTCGGGGCGAACGCAGGGAACTGAAACATCTCAGTACCTGCAGGAAAGGAAATCAACAGAGACTCCGTTAGTAGCGGCGAGCGAAAGCGGATATAGCCCAAACCGTTCCTACGGGAGCGGGGTTGTGGGCACGTTAAAGGAGTTACAAAGGTTTTGGTAACCGAACAGTCTGGAAAGGCTGGCGATACAGGGTGATAGCCCCGTAAGTGAAACCAATAACCCTCCGTTACTTGACGTGTTCCAGAGTAGCACCGATGCCGTGAAACTCGGTGTGAAGCTGGGGAGTCCACTCTCCAAGGCTAAGTACTACATTACGACCAATAGTGAACCAGTAGGGTGACTGAACGATGAAAAGTACCCCTTCAAGGGGAGTTAAAAGTACCTGAAACCATATACCTACAAATTGTCGGAGCCCTATGCTCTTTCTTCGGAAAGAGAATGGGTGACGGCGTGCCTTTCGCATAATGAACCGGCGAGTTACCGTGTACGGCCCGGCTAAACGTCTCAGGCGTGGAGCCATAGGGAAACCGAGTCTTAATTGGGCGACAATGTCGTACGTGGTAGACCCGAAACTGAGTGATCTACCCATGGCCAGGTTGAAGCGTCCGTAAAAGGTCGCGGAGGACCGAACCCACTAACGTTGAAAAGTTAGGGGATGAGCTGTGGGGAGGAGTAAAAGTCTAATCAAACTCAGAGATATCTGGTTCTCTCCGAAATAGCTTTAGGGCTAGCCTCGAGTAAATTGCGTATTGGGGGTAGAGCACTGGATGAGACGAGGGGCCTTCCCGGCTACCTCCCTCAATCAAACTCCGAATACCAATACGTTTACCTCGGGAGTCAGACCGCGGGGGATAACCTCCGTGGTCGAAAGGGAAACAGCCCAGATCGCCGGCTAAGGCCCCTAATTTGTGCTAAGTGATTAAGGAAGTTGGCTTACTGAGACAGCCAGGATGTTGGCTTAGAGGCAGCCACCATTTAAACAGTGCGTAACAGCTGACTGGTCGAGTAATCCAGCGCCGATAATGATCGGGACTAAGTACAAAGCCGAAGCCGCGGACTCCACAACACCTGCGGGTGTTGGGAGTGGTAGGAGAGCGTAGTTGTCGGCGTTGAAGCCATACCGTAAGGAGTGGTGGAGCGTCAACTAGTGATAATGCCGGTATGAGTAACGATAAAACAGGTGAAAATCCTGTTCGCCGAAAGCCTAAGGTTTCCTGGGGAAGGTAAATCCGCCCAGGGTTAGTCGGACCCTAAGTTGAGGCTGAAAAGCGTAGACGATGGACAGCAGGTCAATATTCCTGCACTATGTGCGGCGGTTGAATCGCAGATGACGTACCTGGAATAGCTGGGGGATGAATAGTCGAGTCCCTTGCTGCAAAGCTAACACCGCTTCGATGTGGATGCAGCTTGAACAGGTACCGAGAAAAGCTCTGCGTGGACAAAGTGCATATCCGTACTAAAACTGACACAGGTAGGCGAGGAGAGTATCCTCAGGCGCTCGAGAGAACCGTTGTTAAGGAACTAGGCAAATTGACCCCGTACCTTCGGAATAAGGGGTCCCTCCCTACGCAAAGCATTTATGTTTTGTTGTAGGAGGGCGCAGAGAATCGGCTCTGGCGACTGTTTATCAAAAACACAGGACTCTGCTAACTCGCAAGAGGATGTATAGAGTCTGACACCTGCCCGGTGCCGGAAGGTCAAGGACGTAGGTTATCCTTCGGGAGAAGCTTACAACTCAAGCCCCGGTAAACGGCGGCCGTAACTATGACGGTCCTATGGTAGCGAAGTTCCTTGTCGGGTAAGTTCCGACCTGCATGAATGGAGTAACGACTTCCGCACTGTCTCAACAACGGACTCGGTGAAATTACAGACGCGGTGAAGATGCCGCGTACCCGCGGAAAGACGGAAAGACCCCGTGAACCTTTACTGTAGCCTGGTATTGGTGTTTTGTATCACATGCGTAGGATAGGTGGGAGGCGTTGATCTCCAGGTTTTGGCCTGGAAGGAGCCATCCTTGAAATACCACCCTTGTGCTATAAGCCACCTAACCCCGACCCATGAATCTGGGCGGGGGACCGTGCTTGGTGGGCAGTTTGACTGGGGCGGTCTCCTCCTAAAGAGTAACGGAGGAGCCCAAAGGCATCCTCAATACGGTTGGCAATCGTATGTAGAGTGTAAAGGCATAAGGATGCTTAACTGCGAGACTTATAGGTCGAGCAGATGTGAAAGCAGGGCTTAGTGACCCGGTGGTCCCGTGTGGAAGGGCCATCGCTCAACAGATAAAAGGTACTCCGGGGATAACAGGCTTATCACCCCTGAGCGTTCATAGCGGCGGGGTGGTTTGGCACCTCGATGTCGGCTCATCACATCCTGGGGCTGTAGGCGGTCCCAAG
>JABGPF010000467.1 GCA_018645065.1 Phycisphaerales bacterium | reverse complement strand
CCAGGGGCACGCTGCGCGGATGGGAGTATCTGATCGACCAGATGGCTCGGCGCTACACGCGTAAGCATCGGGCTCACCGAGATCGTCGCATCAACCGTAAAAATCGCTACTTCGCGCCGGTCTCACCGGCCCCCGGATGGAAGGGGCACGTTGTTCTGGCGTCCAAGCATTGCCCGCCCGGTTCAACAGCGGGGACCCACGCGTTCACCCGCGCCCAGTGGGAGGCGGTTCTGGCCCAGGGCCCCAGTCTGCTCGAAGGCGACGATGTCAAGGTGATCAAAGACAGCCCGTCGGGACGAGTGGTCCAGCGAAAGCTGAAGGTCGGCGATATTGAACTCGAAGTCCATATCAAACGCCCCAGGCGCAAGCAAAGCTGGAAAATATTGATGGACTGCTTCCGAGCGTCCCGACCGCTGCGGGCCTTCCGCCTCGGGCACCAGATGATGACTCGCGGTGTCGATACCGCCCTTCCGCTGGCGGCGATGGAAAGGCGCATCGGACCGTTCCTTACAGACAGCATCCTGATAACCGAAACGGTTCACGCCTCGCACATGAACCAGTTCCT
This sequence comes from Phycisphaerales bacterium, assembly GCA_018645065.1. Taxonomy (GTDB): domain Bacteria; phylum Planctomycetota; class Phycisphaerae; order SM23-33; family SM23-33; genus BS750m-G57. Next base: position 2,238 of record JABGPF010000467.1, on the reverse strand, counting down.
GCACATACGCCTGGCGCATGTCGCCGACCCGCAACTTGCCGGCCTCAGCGAAGCAGAGCAGTCAACCGTGGCGCAAAACGTACTGCGTAGCCTGGGTCGAATGGTCCGCCGCCTGCACGACAACAATCTGGTCCATCGCGATCTCAAGAGCGGTAATATCCTGGTCCACTGGACGCCCGAAGACGGACCCAGCGTTATCCTGATCGATCTGGATGGGCTCAAACGCGTCTCGCGAATCACCATGCGCCAGCGGTTCCAGGGCCTTATGCGACTGAACGTGTCGCTGCTGCAGTGCACCGCGGTAAGCCACGCCGGACGCCTTCGAATGCTGCTGGGATACCTGCGAAGACCCGGCGCAGGACGAATAGAATTCAAACCGTACTGGCGCCTGCTTCAAAACTGGTCTGCACAAAAGCTCAATCAGCAGATAACCTCCCGACGCAAACGCCAACGGAAACGTAAACGCGACGCTCGGAGAAAACCGGCATGAGCACCGCCGACGCGCCCTCGCAGCCGAAACGCGTATTGATCATCAAGCCCAGCGCGCTGGGCGACGTGGTGACCGCACTCCCGGTGCTCCGGGGCCTGAAGCGAACATTCCCGGACTGCCGCATCTCATGGCTGATTAACGACAACTGCGCCGACCTGATCTCACACGACAGCGACCTGGACGAAATCATCCGCTTCGATCGCAAGAAGATGGGAACCGCGTGGCGATCGATCAGCGCGATGAAACTTACGATCAGCTTTCTCTGGAAGCTCCGAAGATCGCATTTTGACTGGGTGATCGACTTGCAGGGCCTGCTCCGCAGCGGGATATTCGCGCGGGCGACCGGCGCAAAAGTGCGCGCGGGTTTCGCCTCAGCCAGGGAAGGCGCCGCGTGGTTCTATAATCACCGCTTCGAACCGGAGGCGCCGCACACCGTCGATCGCAACATCGACTTGGCAAGGCATATCGGAATAGACGCACGCAGCGAAGATATGACCCTCCAGATTGAGCCCCAGGCCCAACAGCGGGCCGAAGAGTTGATGGCTCAACACGAACTGCACAGCGGTAAGTTTCTCGTCTGCGTACCGCCCACTCGCTGGGAGACCAAGTTGTATCCCTCGCGACATTGGCGCCGGGTGATATCGGCGATGACGAAACAAACCAGAGTGGTTCTGCTGGGCGGACCGGGCGATATCGAGATGTGCCAAGCCGCGATTTACAACCCCGACTCCGAGGCGGTTAACCTTGCCGGACAGACCGACATCAGAACGTTTGCGGCGATGATCGCGGCATCGGGCGGAGTGATATGCGGAGACTCCGCCGCTGCTTTAATCGCCCCGGCGGTTGGCGTTAAATCAGTGGTGATGATCGGCCCCACTCGTGTCGAACGCACCGGACCGTACGCCCTGGGACAAGCGATCACATCGGGCGTAAAATGCGCCGGATGCCTGAAGAAACGCTGCGACCACATTACGTGCATGCAGGTCATCAAACCCGACAAGGTTATTGAAGCAGCACAGGCAATGCTGGAAAGCTCGCCAAAAAACTCATGATTGCGTATTATCTGGGCGAATATATAATGTCCTGAGATGGCGCTACACTAAAACCGTTCAACGCCGAAACCCGGCCGGAGAACCGCCGAATGCCGCATCGTTATATCGCTAAAAAAATAAAAGCATTCTTCATCTACAGGGTGCTGCATATAGACGATACGCCCCACCGCATCGCGTTGGGCGTGGGGATCGGAATGTTCATAACATGGACCCCCACGGTGGGCTTCCAGATGCTGCTGGTCCTGGCGTTGGCGTGGCTGCTGGGAGCCAACAAGCTCGTCGGAGTACCGTTTGTCTGGATATCCAATCCCGTTACAATCGCCCCGATCTTCTACCCGAACTATTTACTCGGTAAGTACGTACTGGGAAGCAATTGCGAGGATCCGAATTTCACCGAGGCGATCACCCTCTCGGGCACATGGCTGGAGAAGGTCCAGAACTGGTGGGAGGTGACGTGGCGGGTATTCTGGCCACTCTGGGTGGGCAGTATTATCATAGGACTTGTGCTGGGCGTCATATCATACGGACTAATCTACTACTCGGTAATCGAGTACCGAAAAATCCGCCACAGGCACGATCAACCCAAACCGGAAGAACCGACTTAAACACGCAATATCGACATCACATCCGCCCTCGATCGAACAGGGCAAACGCATTCTAACACCAAACGGCAACGGCTTTTTGCCACAGAGGGCA
>JABGPF010000466.1 GCA_018645065.1 Phycisphaerales bacterium | reverse complement strand
TAAGCGCTACACTTTTGCTCCGCCCAGCGCTACAGTTTTACTCCGCCCTTTACAATGCTAAATGTTCTAGGATACAGTCTTGGGTTTTCAAGGACTTTCTCTATTACTAAGATAGCATCCTTTGTGGCTCTGCTAGCTTCTCTTAGATTCGGGTCAAGAGGTACGATCAGGTCGGTTTCTTCTTTGAGCATTCTGTGTTGATTGCTAAGATAATTATACCCATTTGGAGGAATGATGGGGCGGAGTGTGTTGATGTACAGCAGCGCAAACTTCAACCAAGTACTGTTAGCTACTTCAAACCCTGGATAGTAAACCATTCTTTGCATTTGCAGACTCCCTATTAGTTCCGGTGATGTCTTGCTTGATTAACTAGGACCACATTTTCGCTATTTAATATTTTGATCAGGCAACCGGGGGCAACTCGTATGGCTCTTGCACCCGCTATTCTCTGTCAGTTGGCGTATCTCCCTGGCACTTGACCCTTTATTCTTTCAAACTCGTATCTTTGTCTTCATTCTCGTCATCAAGTCGCTTATTGAGATCCTCGATTTCACCCTTGAGTATTTCGATCTCCAATCCTATGTCACCTAGCACGTCTACAACACAGTTTCCCTGTGAAACATAGGCATGCTCTGACCACCCCAGCCTTGGGAGTACATTGCGTGTTGCTTTCGATATCCTGACGTCTGTAACCACAGAGGTAATAAGATCGGGAGCCAAAGAGCGATATCCCAGAGCACTCATAAAAAGACTAGCGCCCTTCTCGTTCGGCCGAATCACAAGAGAATCTTCGTTCGGTACATTTTCCCCATCGGAACACTGGACATCGCCCAAACACAGAGCATATTGAGCTCCGATAAGTTCTGCATCGATTAACCCCAGGACAGCTTCGTGTATGAGTGATTCTGGATATTTCTCACGAAGGCACATAACCTCCGCTAAGTCAGATCCGTTGATAGTCAACTGTAGTCCGTTCCAAAAAGCAGGTAGCGCATCGGTATCCCGCCCATATGGCAAACGCGAAACTACATCATAGAGGGCAAAATGCAAACGCAACTGAACCATCGGCATTGATTTTATCAAGTTCAATTTCGACAGCAGCGAATCATCCCGCCCATCAGGACACCGGGACGACGCCAACAGGCCTCCGAAGTATTCGGCTGCGAGTTCATCCTCAATAAACCGCCCTTCATCAAGCACCTGTTTCAGAATTCGCGGATTGACTTGACCAACTTGATCTACTGTGCGTCCGAGCTTTCGCAAAGCCGCAGCGAAAATGTTGCCTATATTCTCAGATGATCGTCGCACTAGATTGCGCGTGCCTTCACCTATGTACTCGGCCGTAGGGCCGAGAAGTTTGTTGAGGATGTCACGAGAGGCCAGTATGCCTAAGCCTGTAATCGTGAGTTTTTCCAGTTCGTGCGACATTGGTTCTCCACATCCATTTGTTCTCTGATCAATTCCGAGTCCAACCCACAACAATCAGAGGGGCGAACACCATGTTCTAGGGTTAAATCTGCAACCTTCACCTTAAAACCCTCAAATCTGAACTTACGTTAGATTGTCGATTGTTGGTGGGTTGAAGGCAAGGGGAAAAGCTTGACTATTGGGAATTGGCGGACTGGCATGGCGGACGGCGTGGTGGTGCGTGCGACATTATAAAAGGGGGCGGATTGGGCCGTCGTTGTTTCTGATTGCCGATTACTGGTTTTACAATTGTCGTGAGATTACGGCCATTGCGAAGAGGATTAGGGCTTCGAGCATCAGGGGTGTGAATCCGAAAAATTCGCACCACCAGGGGAGAACCTTTTCCTTGAATCGTAATCCGGATCTCAAAGCTAACGCGATGACAATGGCAACCGGACCCAATAGAATAAGGCCCATCACAAAAGACATCTGGATCAACTGTGCATGAGGAACGCCCCAGTATCCCAGATCCACCCAGTATCTTCTGGGCCGGTTCGGGTCGTAGCGAATCGGCATGGGAAACGGGGTGTCCCCGGCTTGCAGATGTTTGTGGAGTTCCGGGACCAGATGCACCGATTCCCGGGACATTCGCGGGCCTTTGGAATCCTCAAAAATTTTGGGGTCGCGTGAACGGTCGCGCAGGCGAACGCGGATCGGATGGGTTGTGCCCCGGTCATCGACATAGTGCGCCGAAATGTCGTAATCGGTTATCAACGTCGTGGTCTGGAAAGCTTCCACGGAGGTTACAGTCGCTTCGGCTGGTCGTGCGTTTGCGTAATCGTTGCGTGCCGAAATTAGATACTCGATGGTGGTCCCCAGGTCAAAGGCCCATCCCAGCAGTGTGGAGGCTGCGAACCAGATGAAAACCAGGCGATAGGAACCCATTACGGGTTTGTCGGCCCGTCGTTTTTTCTGGAACAGGCATCGGGCGATAAGGAAATGCATGAACCAGAAGAACGCCACCGCCTCGGACAGACAGATCGCTACCGCACGCCATATAGACATCCGCGAAAATTCTCGCGTCAGCCATCCGTACGTGCCATAGACGCCCCAGACCATAGCCGCCGCCGACAGGCTCATCACGGCCAGACAAAGCCATTTCCAACGCTCAAAGCTCGCAGCATCCTTAGCGTAATTCTCGTCGAGTTGGGGATTTTCTTCGATCAGAGTGGTGCTTCCTGTTTTTCCACCGCCCAAGGGCATCTTGAGCATCAAGCATGAGTATCTTGCAATTCCGCCCGACTGTCAACGTCTCCTGCTCACCGAGGCAGGGCTTACGCATCTAATTATTATATCGCTCGGTATCGACTTATCGATTGCGATAGGCTCTGACAAGAAAGTTTTGC
>JABGPF010000465.1 GCA_018645065.1 Phycisphaerales bacterium | reverse complement strand
AAGTGAGTTCTTGCAAAACCGTTCAGCGAACTTCGCGAGTCCATCAGCAGGAGCGCGTAAATGACATTTATGAACCCATGGCTTTTACTTGGTACGTTGGGAATTGGCTTGCCGATTCTTGCGCACCTGCTGAACCGATTTCAGGTCAAGCGAACTGATTGGGCGGCGATGCGGTTCCTGAACAGGAGCGTTCGCGTTAGATCGCGGCAGATTCGTTTGCGTGACATTTTGCTGCTCTTGCTTCGCTGCCTTGCGGTCCTTCTTTTGGTGCTGGCGTTTTCGAAGCCGGCAATCAAGGAGGCAGAGGGTATTGCCTCACAGATCGGTGAACGCCGAGCGGGCGTTATCATTGCGTTGGATGTGTCGTACAGCATGGCGCATAGCAATGGCAGAGCTACACGTTTTGAACGCGCGATCGAACAGGTCGGTATCATCAGCGAGTACTCCCAGCCGGGCGATCCGGTATCACTGATCTTGCTTGGCGGTGAGCACCGGGTAGTTCTCAGGAACGTGGCGTACGATCGCGAGCGTTTTGTTGAGGTTTTGGAGCAGTTGGAAGTTTTGCCTGAGTCATTGGATTTAGATAGCGTGCCCAAGCAACTCCAGGCGTTGGCTGAAGATATGGACGCGTTGCAGAAAGAGATCTACATCGTCAGCGATACGCAGACGCAGGACTGGGGAAAGGTTTCGACGCAGTCCCTCGACGCCTTGAAAGATTTGGGTGAGCGTTCGAGTGTATTTATGGTCCCTGTGTCAGGCGGTTCGGAGAACCTGGCGGTTACGGGGTTGGACCTTGTGTCCGGTGAGTTACGCAAAGGATCGGTTGCCCGCTACCGAGCTACGGTCAGGAACTGTGGTTCGAATCCGGCTTCAAATGTTGACGTTAAGTGTCGAGTTGAAGGGGTGCAAATCGACCGCAAGTCGATACCCATGATCGCGCCTGGCGCATCGGAAACGGTGTCCTTGTTTGTCCCGTTTTATAACGCGGGCTCAAAGTGTATTACTGCGGAGATCGCGGGCGACGCGCTGTCGACCGATAACGTACGTCGTGTTGTCGCCCTGGTTCGCGACCGCATCTCGGTGCTCTGTATCGATGGCTCGTCAGGCGACGCTGGGCGGCTTATTCGCGCGGCGTTGATGGCGCGAACTCACGGTGGAGAAGACGAGGGCTATGTCGTTCGCATGGTGCAATGGCCATCGTTTCCAATTCGGAACCTCGATCAAGCCGATGTCGTTATCCTTGCGGATGTGCCGGAGATTACAGCAGAGCAGGCCCGGAAACTGTCACGCTTCGTTCGTATGGGCAATGGTTTGGTGTGGTTCGCCGGTGATCAGGTCAAAATCAATGCATGGAACAAGCTGTCAGGTACCGGTCCAAACGCATTGCTACCCGCATCGCTGGGCTCTGTGGTCGACACCAGCGACAGCCTGGGTGTCGGTAAGCCGTTAGACCCCAGCATGCCCGATCATGCCGTCTGTCGTCCTTTGCAATCTCTTGCGGAAGACCTGCTAAGCGAAACACGATTGTTAAAGCGTATTGCGGTCGAGCCTGCCGACAGCAGTTTTTCGCTGCTGAATCTGGCGGGGAGTCACTCGCCTGTGTTGCTTGAGCACTCGCTGGGCCGTGGACATGTCTTTATGTTTACAACCTCGGCGCAAGCGTCATGGAACAATATGGCGCTGACTCCGGTTTTCCCCATGCTCATGCAGCAAATCGTGACGTATCTGGCCGGACGCGAATTTGAGCCACCGCGCGTCGTAGGTGATCCACTGTCGCTCTCGTATGTAGATCAACCCGACGCGACGGATGCGGTTTTTGATACGCCATCCGATCAGACAATCATTGTACCTGTTCGCGAGCATCGCAATCAGTACGTGGCCCTGCTTGATAAGTCGCGTGAAGCCGGCTTCTACGTCGCCCGGGTGAGTGTCCAGGCACCGGGCATGCCGGTCGCGGTCAATGTTGACACGCGGGAGTCGGACGTTGCGTGTTTGAGCGGAGATGAACTGCGGAAAAGCCTCAAGGGTACCGGAATCACGGTGTCGGCAAGCGAAACTGACCTTGCTGCTGACATCGAAGCGGTACGGATGGGGCGTTCGTCCTGGCGTTTCTTCATCTTGGCAGGATTGGCCTTCTTGATTATCGAGAGCTTGCTCGCTGACCGCATTCTCCGTCGCGGTCGATCGACTCAGTCCCAGACCGGCCCGGCGCCACAGCAAATGGAGGTGGCTTGAGTGTTTGACTTAATTCTCGCCAGCGCACAGATCGAACGACTCTTTTGGGCTCGCCCGCTTCCCACGATGGCGATGTTCGCGGTGTTCGCCGCCGTCATCGCGTTGAGTATCTATCTCTACCGGCGTCCCTGGGGGCTCAAGCCTTGGCAGCGCATCCTGCTGGGCGTCGCGAGGCTGATTGTCCTGGCCCTGATTGTGGCGTTTCTGTTCGAGCCGATGGCGGTCGTCCGTGAGACCTACACCCAGCAGCGGGGCCTGCCGGTGCTCATCGACGTGTCTGAAAGTATGTCGGTCAGGGACCCGCGCAAGGGTCCCGAAGACCTCGCCGAGGCCGCCGCCGCGTTAGACCTGCTCGACGCTGACGCCTCGGGGGACGTGGTCCTGAACCTTGACGTGAAGCAGCGGCATGCCATCGCTGCGGCGTCTCGGCCTGACCTTGCGACGAGTTTGCTATCCCAGTCGGGGCGGTCGGTCTTCGAGTCGATCGGCGGGGGGGTTGATGTCAGCTACCACGCGTTCGGCGCCAACACGCGCATGATCAGTGACGACAATGAACTATCGAGCAAAAAGCTGGACGAG
>JABGPF010000464.1 GCA_018645065.1 Phycisphaerales bacterium | reverse complement strand
CGTCAACAGCGAACTGGCCGCTCGAACCTGGCCGGTGGATGATCGTATTATTTTCGGTCCTGACTATGTCGGTGAACTGGGCGATGATGGCGAATACGATATTTTGATGTCCAACCCCGGCGCCTACACGTTGCTGACATTTTGCGACGGTAAGCTTGCTCACAGGAAGATAGGGGCTGCGGCTGTTAAAGGCCCAGTCCCTCCGCGTCTGGGCGACTGGAAGCGTATCGGAGTTTGCGGTGAAGCTGCTATGGCTGATCTCGAATGGGAAAAGATGTCAGGCCCGAGCGATGTCGATCACATTGGCGTCCCGCACGGATACGTGTGGTATCGAGCCGAATTAACACAGGCTCGCGCCAAGAAACGCAAACTCATGCTGCCGCAATGCGAAGATCGAGCCACCTTGTATGTAAATGGCGAGCTTGTCAGCGTTTGGGGGCGTGGTGCTGGCGCGTCGCGAGCGCCGATTCCGGTCTCGCTGAAGAAGGGCGTTAATGTGATTGTGGTCCTGGCTGACAATCTCGGACGTAACGTCTCGCCGCTTAGATTCGGCGGACCCAAAGGGCTATTCGGGCATATTTACGACACCAAGAAGCTGCGAGTCAGCAAACCGAAACTTAAATTCGCAGACTCGCTCGACACTCGGGTAGTCCCCCGGGCGATGTCGCACAAGATCCCGCAACTCGAAGCTGAGACTATCCGACAGGTCGATTTCTCGATCACGCTGGCCAAGGTCGCTCCGATCTCAGTCTCGTTTGAGGGGCTCGAACATCATGTCGCGATTCTCTGTAATGATCGACCAGTCGGGTTGTTCATTAACGAAGGAATAAACTACGGTGAGGTCATGCTCGGCGCCGAGCTGAAACGCGGAAAGAACGTCCTGCGCGTTATGCTCTGGGGCGATGTCGAGCCAGAAGCGCTCGACGCGTTCAAGTTCCACAACCTCGTCGAGAATCTCACCGACGGAGCCAAGTGGTCCTTGCGGAAGTGGGATTTGCCTGAACCGTCCAGGGCCCTCGCCGCAAACGGAAGACCGGCGTGGTACGCAACCAGATTTAAATATCCCCAAGCCGCCGCAGAAGCACACACTGCAATGTTCGTGGAAATCGCAGGCTCACGCAAAGGGCAGCTCTTCCTTAACGGGCACAATATCGGGCGATTCTGGGCCATCGGTCCGCAGAAATACTACTACCTTCCGGAATGCTGGCTGGCCGATGTGAACGAGCTGGTTATCTTCGATGAGCAGGGCAAATCACCGTCTCGCAGCAAGTTGGTGTTCCGTCCCCGCGGACCGCATAGCGATTGAATATAGCATTGTTGAACATTATAAAACCCCGACCGCTATGAAGCGGCCGGGGTTTTTAAATGCTGTTTTTCGCTCGACGTTACTTGATTTCCTGGACCCATACGTTGCGGATTTCCACGGGGTGTCCGTGGTCCTGAATGTATATCCCGCCCTTGTCGCTCATGCCTTTTGCGTAGGCTCCGCCGGTCGGACCGGTGAGTTTGATGTTGTCCTGGATCTTCACGCCGTTGTGGATCACTGTGAGCGATCCGGGCTTGACGACCTTGTTACCGTTCATCTTTGGTGCGATTATGGTCACGTCGTATGTCTGCCACTGGAGAGGCGGGGCGCACATGTTGACCAGCGGCTTGCCCTTTTTGTATATCCCACCGCATTCGTTGTCTCGTCCTTCCAGCGTGTAGCTGTCGAGAATCTGCACTTCGTAGCGACCGTGGACGTACATTCCGCTGTTTCCGCGGCCTTGGCCTTTGGCTTTGGGCAGGAAGGGTGTGCGGAACTCCAGGTGGATCTTCGCGCTGCCGAATTCCTTCTTCGTTACCGCTCCACCGGTGCGGGCTCTGCACTGCATCACTCCGTCTTTCAGGAACCATGTGAATGCTTGGCCTTTGCTTGACTTCCATTCGGCGTTGAGATTCCTGGTGCCCTTGCTGAGCAGCACCATGGCTCCGGCGGGGGGCTTGGCGCCCATTGTGGGCGAGATACGCACTACCTTTTTCAGTTCGAACTTGCACTTGGGGCACCCGCCGCTGAGCTTACCATCGGCCAGAACAGCTTTCATCTGACCGGCGGAGACTTCCAGCTTCCCGTCTTTGGCCTTGCCCTTCAGTGTCATGATAGGCTTGACTCGCTTATCGAACTCCGGCAGCAGGATAACGTTGTGGTTCCCGTCACCGGTCGCCAGCACCTGGGCGACGATGGGTGTTTTCTTCCCGTCGGCCATGGTGCGCTGCCCGGAGTAGTCGCCCATGAACTCGGCGCCTGTAACCTTATCAATATTCACCATTTCCTTCACCGGCGGCGCCTTTTTCTTCGGGGCGCCTATCAGGCCCTGCGAAAAACCGATCAGAGCGATCAGCCCAATCAGGACGAGTGCGTGAGTGCTGTGCTTCAACATAATATTTCCTTTCGTCGTTTAGTGTCCGTCTCCCAGCCGGCGCCGGGCTTTCCGCGACCGACCAATGTCAGGCCGGGCGGTATGGTATAACGTTGGGACTCACAATTCTATTACCAACAACGTGGCCGGTATACGCATGTTCACAATAGGTACACACTTTTGAAAAGTGTATACCTGGGGGTGAAACACGTTAAATATCATAATAATACGAAAAGCACCAAGCTTGCCTGGTTTGGATAAGGCCTTGTTATATAGAATCTTATGTCTTTTATGGGGGAGTGTTGAGCTTGGCGAATCCGTTTTTTGCATGTTTACAGATGGGCGAAATATGCTTCACAATCCGGGTGGGTGTGAACATCGGATATTTGGGTGTTTGCGTGATGATGTCGATAAGT
>JABGPF010000085.1 GCA_018645065.1 Phycisphaerales bacterium | reverse complement strand
CAACGATGCCTCTAAGATGTGCTTCCAAATGTGGCAGAGTTGCGCCTCCTGCCATCCGGACGCAAGGACTAGCGGGTTGAGCTGGGATCTCATGAGCGACGGAATGGGCAATCCAAAGAACACAAAATCGATGTTGCTGTCTCACCAGACCCCGCCGACGACAATCACCGGTGTCCGCGCCAGCGCCGAAATATCCGTTCGAGCGGAAATACGATTCATCCAGTTTTCCGTCAGGCCGGAGAAAGACGCCAAAGCGATCGACGCGTATCTCAAATCGATCAAGCCCATCCCAAGCCCGATGCTGATTAACGGTAAGCTGAGCGATGCGGCCTTGCGAGGCGAGAAACTGTTCAAAACCGCCAAGTGCGCCTCGTGCCATAGCGGCGCGTTGTTCACGGATTTGAAGAAATACGACGTCGGAACGGGCAAGGAAAGCGAAAAGAAGAGAGCATTCGACACTCCCACTCTGATCGAAACATGGCGGACCGCGCCGTATCTCTACGACGGGCGTGCGGTGACGATGCTCGATGTACTGTCGAAAAAGTACAATCCCGACGACAAACACGGTAAAACATCGAACCTGACAAAACAGCAACTCGCCGACCTGGCGGAGTACATCCTATCGCTCTGAAGCGCCAAAACGCGCCTGGAAGCCGCGTCTACGTAACAACAACGGTTGAATATCCTGCGTGCTGCCCGCTCTACTCAATCGTATTATTGTAGATTGTTTTGCGGTAAACCAGCAGGGCTGCAAATGGGATTAGTAGTCCGCTTAGGAAACCTGTCCACATGACCGGTCGTGTAAAACCGGACACTGCCTCGGCGGCTTCCTGACGAATACTGTCGAGGAATCCGGTCAGCAGCACCGCAGCCGGTTTGGCCTTGGGATACTTCCTGAGATACTCGTCCTGATCGGTTTGGAAAATCACTACCGCCAGCATTCTCGGATCGACACCGTGCAGTTCGTCCTGCATTTTCTCCAGGAACTTTACACGTATCTTCTCGCGAGCAAAATCCACTACCCATCGAGGGATGCCATCTTTTGCCTGCTCATCGATCACCTTGTCGATCAACGCGACGAAGTCCTCCATCACCAGGTCCGCAAGCGCGTCTGATTGTTCGATAATTTCCTGCAATTCTTCGGGCGTTTCCTGGCCCGTCAGTTCCAAATCTACGGCATGGAGCACATTGGCCTGAATAACGCTTACGATCAGCCCGTCGACCGCCCGTTGGGTGAGAATCTCGTTTTTGATCCCGCGCCCCAGCCCTACATATCCTCCACCGTAAGCCCCGCCTGCGGCGAACAGCACAGCAAAGAGCACTCCCCACAACCAGCGATATCGCCCTGGAACACCCGGAGCGATGTCAAACAAATGACGCCCTCGCAGATAGAAGAACACCGCAATGCCCAGAATCAATCCCAGAACGCCCAAACCTATGGCCCATAGAATCACCGTGACGGCCACCCAGAAAACCGCTCCCACCACATCGACCAAATGTTGCTGCCACAAAAACTGAAGATTACTGGTCGAAGAGTCGGCCTGGCCCGGATCGTCCCTGGCCTCTGCGGGCTGACTGGTTGTTGCAACCTCGTTCGGAGGCGACCCAGCCTGGCCCAAAGCCATTACCGGCAAGAGAACCGCCAGAAAAACCACACTGACCAGAACACATTTGCATTTCCGCATTTCCCAAACCCACTTCCTGTATAATCCAATATCGAATCCCAAATCGCACGCCCGAGACGATCACCATGAAACGAACCTGGAGTAAGCAGCGGCTTCTATTTCGATCCCTTGGCAGATGCTGCGAAGCTTTTCCATGCTTTTTCCAGCGATTCAGGCGTGGGTTTTCCGTTGTGGACCAGCACGCCGTATGTCAACGTGAGGCTCTTGCCTGGCGTGAGAGTGTAATCTTCCTTGCACGTGAAGGACGGATTAAGATAGGGATAGTGCGATCGGGTCTGCCACAACGCTGGGTGACGGGGATTTTCAGGATGATCAAAGATCGCCACAGCAGCGGGCTTCCCGTTCTGGGCGACTCCGCTATACGCCATCCAACGTGCGCGGCCCTTATTCTTTTTCGGTTCGACGCTGCGGCTGAAAGTCCAGCCGGGTTTCCCCGCCTTCGGGTCGCCGCAAAATTCAGCGGCCAGACGAAGAGCAAACCCACCGTACGAATTCCTGTTGAATACGACATCCTTCTTACCTGCACCGGTGAAAGTCGCCCGCCATTTGATCAGATAGCTTCCCGCAGCATCGGGCGGGCCTACATCGATCAATCGTTCCTCAGTAACCACCGGCGGCTTGTCGGGCAGGTGGTAGGATATGGTCATAAGGATCCTGGCCGAGCCGTCTTTGTTAGTCGTAACCTTCACTTTAACAGGATCCGTGCCCTGCTGATTTTTCTCCCAATAGTTCACTCCGTCGATGGCCTTCCAGGACCACCACAACGCACGATGCCACGTATGATCGCTCTTGGCGTACCCCTTGGGGAACGGGCATGGGCGAGTCAACTCCGTCCCGTCGAGCAGGCCTATACGCATGAACGGCTTGCCGATTTTCCGATCGTGAACGTGGCTCCAGACCACGCGATTATCGTTCAACAGAGCAACCGACGTGTCGGTTTTACGCCATGATAATTTCGGTTCTGCCAAGCGTCCTTGCGAATTTCCCCTAGAGACCTGTTTGGTCTCTGCAACAATCACGCTCAACGCCAGCAGAAGACAGCCGGTTACCGCCAGTATCCATCGGGGCATAAGGTTCACTTTCCCTTCACGTCGTAGCAGTACAGCGTGTCGTGGTATCGCAGGTAGAGTTTGCCGTTCAGCAGCACCGGGTGGGTCCAGGCGTCTTTTCGTTTGCCCTTGACTTTGACGAGTTCAAACGAGCCAAGCGTCTTCAAGGCGTCGCCAGCCGGCTTGACCATCAGGACCTTTCCGTCGGCCGACTGAATGAACAGCTTCCCGTCGGCGTAGAGCATTGACGCGTCGATTGGTGCGGCGAGTTTGGCTTTTACCTTGCCCGTTTTGGCGTCGAGACAGAGCAGGCCCGTCAGGCCTCGCGATCCGGCGATGTACAGATTCCCGTCAACATATAGCGAGCTTCCACACGTGGTGCGGACCGGGAGCGACCATTTTTTAGACGCCTTGTCGCATTCCGGGCTGACTTTCAGCATTGACGACAACTGCTCCTTGAAGCTCGTGTTGCTGATGAACAGCAACTCACCGCAAAGCACTGGTATCGTGCTGCATGCGACTTCCGTATACGTGAGCGTTTCGGTCCAGAGAAGTTTTCCACTGTCGGCTTCGACCGCGAGGGTGCGGTACGATGTGCTGGCGATAACAACGCGCTTCCCGCCCCAGTTAACGAGTATTGGCGAGGAATACCCCGCCGTTTCTGACTTCTCGGGCGGTGCGGAACAGGACCATACCGTAGCACCGGTTTTCTTGTTGAGGGCGGCGAGAGTAGCCTTCTTCCCACCGGGCGTTACGATAATGTTATCCCCGTCGATCAGCAGGCATTCGGATATCCCGAACGTGGGGACCTTGGCGCCGAACCGTTCGAGAATGTTGACCGTCCAGAGTTCCTTACCGTCTTTGGCGTCGAGGCAAACCAAACGCCCGGGTCCGTTTACGTGATAGATTTTCCCTTCGCTGTAGCAACACGCAGCCCTGCCGCCAGGGAACGACCTCTTCCAGGCCTTACCGTTGGTTACGCTCCAATTGATCTTCCCGTCGAGCGAAAGTGCGAAGATTTTCAGTTCCGAACCCACGTCGCCAACGATAAAAATTTGCTTACCGGCGATAATCGGCGAGCACCACCCCTTGCCCATGCCCGCGAGTTTCCAAAGTTGCTTCGGGCCTTCTTTCGGCCAGGCGTTCAGCAGACCGGTCTCGCTGCTGATCGAATCTCGCAGCGGACCTCGCCACTGGGGCCAATCGGCCTCGGGCGAACCAACAAGCTTCGGCGCCGCATCGGCCGAGACAACCAACCCCACAACCATCATCGCCAGCGTAAAACCAAGCCGGCCGCCTATTGACAGCAAGTTTCGATCAGCCATTTGATATCATCCTCGTGTTATTTGTTAACGATCGGGATCAGCACAATGTTGCGGAACTCAAGCGGTCCGCCTTCGGACTGCAGGCAGATCTTGCCCGGGGTTTCCTTACATTCGGTGGCGATGTTCTGGACCAGATTATTGACCCGCAACTCCAGATCGCCCTTGTTCAGCGTGATCTCGTATGCATCCCATTGGCCGATCGGTTTTTCGTTCGATTCGTGTATCTTTTTGGTCCCGGCGCCGCGAGTACGCTTGGGGTCGGTCTTCATCGAGAACTTACCGAAGTTGTAGATATCACCCATTTTCCCCGACATCACCTGAGCTTCGATAGATTTGGGGAACTTGCGGTCCAATTCGGTTGACCGCAGCAGCACGCCGCTGTTGGTCTTTTTCAGATGCTTCACCTGCAGGCGCAGCACATAGTTGGTGTAGTCTTTTTCGGTGGCGATGAATCCGAACGGTTTGCCCTTATCGGTCATCGCGCCGTCTTTAACGCCCCAGGTGTCCTTCTGGTCGTCCTTCATTGCCCAACCGCTGAGGTCCTTACCGTTGAACAGGCGGACCGCCGGTCCATATTCGGCGTCAAACGTCTTGAGCTTGATATCCTTGAAATCGACGATCATCGGCGGGCCAGCATGGATCTGCAGGCAAAGGAACCCTTCCAGCGTGCGGTTCTTCAGGTCGTTATCGATCAACTCGACGGTCGGAAAACCGTTCAGGTAGATCGCGACATGGTTCCCGCGGCAGATAATTTCGTATTCGTTCCATTCCTTATCGGTGTAGTACTTCTGGGCGATAATCTGCTTCACGTCGGAAACCTTGCCCACTACTTGCTTCTTGGCGTCTTTGGTTACTTCCATGATATCGCCAACGTTCACCAACCATCCGCGACGTGCCTCGTCGTAGAGGAAGCCGACCTTACCGGCTTTGTTTTGAACCTCAGCCTGGTAGCCCGATACGCGATATTTATTTCTCTTGGGATCCTTCACAAAGCTGCGGAACTGCACGCCTGAGTTACCGTTCTGGATGCGGAACTTGAGCTTCACCGCAAAATTCTTCAGCACGCCCTTGTTCTTCCCACCTCGATAGATAAGGAACGTATTGCCTCTGGTGGGCTTTTCTTTGGTGGTCTGGCCGCGGATCATTCCGTCCTTGACCGACCAGAATTCCAACCCGTCCCAACCTGTAAGATCCTTCCCATTGAATATGCTTACATAACCGTCGTCACCGCCTGCGGGGCATTTGCCCTCCTCTGCGGCTCGGGCCAAGCCAGCGAACAGTCCAACCGCGACGATCAGCGTCAATACGAATCCAATTTTCGACTTCATTATCATTTCTCCTGAAAAGGTTTATATTCGTCATGTAAGCACAACTGCGATCTACCAGTTAACGGGCGCGTTATTGACATTTATCACCCCACCGTTGAGATTCACCACCCCACCACCGTTAATTATAAGCTGACCGCCCTGCTCAAGCTGCCATTGCCCGTTCAACTGGTGGATATGCCGAGGACTGGACGGCGACGAGGCCGACGGAGCCTTAACACCAAGTTGCTCCAGAATAGCCTCAATTCGCTGGCGAACTTCCGCGTCGTCATTGCTCAGCGCGGGTTTGAGCAGCGGAACTATCCCCTTGCCCATTGCCACCAACGCCGCCGCCGCAGTTTGACGGTCCTTATAGTTCTCCGCGCCGAGTTGGATAATCAGCTTGGCGACTCTGAGTCGCAAGGCTCGCGGAGGCAGGGCTTGCGGGCAGGTGATCAGCTTGATCTTGTCAAGCGGCAGGCCCCAGCGACCGCCCGGGGTGACCGCAAAACCGAGCTGGTCGAGATTAATCTTGCCCTTCATAGTCGAACCGTTCCACATCTTCAGGACGGTCTGGTCCGGTGATCCGGTTTTGAACGCAATGCTCTTGACCTGCACGACAGCAACGTCGGCCTGGCCGAAGGATGTAGTAAGGCTGAACTTCTCGTCAGTCATCTCGCCCAGCAGTTCGTCACCACCGGCCAGGACAACTTTGGTCAGCGTGCCGTCAGGCGCGGCGGGTTCGGCGAAACTCATCGCGGCAATCTGATTCGGCTGGATGTTGATCTCTCCGTGGGCCTTGAGCCTCAGTGTCAGACCGGCGGGAATCGCAGGGGCTTGCGGAGCTACCGGGACCACCGGAGCCACCGGAGTCTGCCCCTCAGGCGGCTCGACTACCGGCGAGGGGGGCTCAACCGGCGGAGTTTCGATGATAAATGAGCCGCTGATTTTCGTGCCGTTTTTGAAGACAGCGTTAAACTTTGAACTTCCCTTTGAGGTTGGAATAATTTCCTGCAGCTGCTTGGTGTCCAGATCGATATCACCGCACGCCCATCGGAATTTGAATCGCGGGTAGTCGTCGGATGTGTCTATCGCCAGGTGATCTCCGCTGACCAACGTGAGGCTGGCTCCGAGCGGTTGGATTTCATCAGGCCGGGTCGGCGAGACGCGGTAAGACCACTGGCGGGTCTTTTCCAGCGGAATATGCAACACGCCGTTGTCGCCGAGAGACACCTCCAGCTTCGCCCCCGGTGCGGTCCCGCTGATTACCTGCCCGTCGATAAACGCGAACTTGAGGGTATCGTTGGCGCCGATGGCCATTCCCACCAGGTTGTCGCACTTCAGGTCCATAGGCCCGATCACCGTGGAGACATGAAACGATTTATTGAGAATCTCACCGACTATCGGATCGTCGTTGCCCAGCAGCACGTTATCGCCCGTCTCCAGGCGTTCAAGATCGACACCGCCGAACGACGAGCTGACTTTCATGTTAACAATTCGCGATCTAACCGCCATAGGAAGATCTTTCATAACATCCCGCAACGGGAACTTCGCCATCATTTTCGAGTGCACGTCGGCACTGCGATTTTGCGATTCGAAGTGACATAATATGATGGTTTTCCCCGCCGGTATCGTCAGCGAGTTGTAGTTCACGTATATCGTATTGCTCTGGGTCTGGACAGCCGGCCTGATCTTGGCGCCCTTCGACGTGACCACATGCAGCGTCGGGATACCGTTGGAACTGGAGGTTATGGTTCGGAACGCCATATCCTTCGGCCCGAATTTCGCCTGCCCTGTGTTCGTGAGTGTCTGGCGGATCGTATAATTCGTACACGTGTACATCCGCACGTTTACGGTGACAGGCTTGGCGGTGGGGTTCTCGAATATATCGAGCCATCGGGCAAGCGGGCGATCCTTGTAGACTTTGACGCGACGGTAGATTTTCAGCCCGTTTTTATTCGCCGGGCCGATTTCGATTTCGTCGCCCGCTTTGTTTCGCCATCCTGTCCGAGTGCCGGACCGCACATTCGAGCCGTTTATATGGCAGTACATTCCACCGCTGTAGGCGTACGGCGTACCGCGGTAAACGTTTCCGTAATATTGCAGGTCCCAGCGATACCCCCCCCCGTCGGTCATTATGTGGTAGCTGTTAAAGCTCACGCTTCCGTGGTTCTTTATGTGCACGCTGCCCTTGGGCGGTGGGGTGCTGGGCACGCTGCTGATGCTGGTGATCGAGATCGGCTTGCGTCCCAGCAGCATCCCTGGGATCACAACTACAATCACCAGAGCGACACAGACCATTTCAGTGAATTTGTGTTTTTTCATCTTGCTAACCCTATTCGTGTCATGGACCACCAATATAGTAGCATCTTCCGAGCTTTTCATAAAGCGCAAACAAAACGCCGCCGGAAAATCCGACGGCGCAAATGCTTTAGTCTTATTGTCTCACCAGGCGGACTAGGCTTTCTGTACGTTCGTCGCGCGGGGACCCTTGTCGCCTGCGACAACTTCGCACGTCACAGCGTCGCCTTCGCCAAGCGACTTGAATCCGTCACCGGCAATATCGCTGAAGTGTACAAATACGTCGGTACCATCTTCCATCTCGATGAAACCAAAGCCTTTTTCGTCCTTAAACCACTTTACTTTACCGTTAGCCATCAGTCGGCTCCTTCATAATCCAGCGCATTGGATTTGCATTTGGCAGAAATGTCGGGATTCACCCAAAACCTTTCCGGCGGGACGGGAAACACTTCCACAATCAACCCACCAACCCTTTGGCGCTTATACCTAACATGGAACTTACATGCAGCCCGGTAACCTGTCAAGCTTGTTCCGAGCTAAAATGTTGCTATTTCTTCACTGACAATACGTTCTGCACATGCCGCAAAATCAGCGGGACCTCGGATTGGTGTATCCAACCCTTACGTTTCGCCGACATCCGAGCAATCATCGCTCGCGGGTCAGGATAGTTCGCCTTCTTCCATTTGGCCAGTTTGCTCGCATCGTGACACTCCAGGCAACGGGTGTCAAACGCAGCCTTGCCCGTCGTAATCGGCTTGGCGACCAGCTTCGCCGCCGCGATGCTCATCGCCCGAGACTGGTCCTGGTCGTATCCGGGCAACTTGTCCTCACCGGGGATATTATCCCACTGGGCGCCAAGGTCGACCCATTCGACAAACAGTTTCTTCTCCGCGTCGCTCAGCGCCTGCTTGGGAGGCATCTGGGCGGGCTTCTTCGTGTACGGATTCCGCTCATCGGTGAAACCAAGCTGCTTACCGTACAACCGCCAAATCAGCGGGCTGTATTTCGCAGCCCCGGATATCACCAGCGTCCCGACGCGAGTTCGACCGGTCGGAGCCTGGAGAAGGCTCTCGTAAGCGTGATTGAATATCGCCGCGTTAATCGTCCTGCCGCGACATCCGCTGCGATGGAACACCAAATCGAAGCCCTTGCGCAAGTCCAGCCCGCCGTCGGTGTCTTTACCACCATGATGGCACGACGAGCATCGCTTCTCGATAATCGGCATGATATCGCGACGGAAATCGACGGTGCGGCGTTTCTCTTTCGGAGGAGCAACAAAATACGCCTTCTTCCGCATCGCCATGCAGTCGGTGTTCGCCAGCGCCGTCTCGCGGTCCTCGTGGCAGCCTATGCACGTTCGCGTCTCACCGGGACGAACCCAAACCCACGTTAACTGGGTTTCTATCGCCATGTCGTTCTTGTCCAGCGTCTGCAGGCACATCACCGTGTCGGCAGGCACTTCGATATGGAACGATCCGTCTTTTTCGACCGGCGCGTATCCTATAATGCTCCGCTGCTCGAATGCGTTTCCTGAATTGCTCGACGAGCCGAAGCTCATCTGCAAAATATCGATCACCATGCCCTTGTGCTTCTTGGGATTCATATCCTCAACGCCGAACCCTTCCAGGACGCGAACTCGCTTAATCTCGCCGGGTTCTGCGGGCGGAAGTTCGCCGACTACTACGCGCTTGGACTGCTTCTTGCGATCCGACAAATACGCGTTAACGCAGAAGAACGAGCCTGTTTTTCGCCCGGGGATTGTCATCGGCTGGAGCGCCGGCGGCGTGGTTCGCCGGTAAATCGCAATCGCATCGTAGTCCTGGGTTTTCGGATCGTCGTAGATGATCCGCCCGGGCCGGCCTGAGGCGAAATCAAAGTGATAGACGCCCATATGGATGGTCTCCGCCGGATCGTCCCGCAAGGGGTAAGTCCCGCGTCCCGGCGAGTATGAGCATATCATCCCGCCATCGGGCAACGGATACGGTGAGGCGTATCGCCCGGCGAGATTGTGCCCGTTGTAGATCATCCCCGGCGTCAGGATCACCCGGCTGCTCATCGGCTTGCGTGGGTCGATCGTGCTGAGCCCCCCGCCGTTGTAGTGACGATGCCCAGCCGAATCGACGTACACGACCCGCCCGTCAGTAAGCTGCTGCGCGTACGATTTGGTGTTATTGCCCTGCCCGTTATGGTTACCGTAGAACGGCATGAACCCCGTACCGTCAGGCATGAGCGTGCAGAAGGCGAACACGCCGTTTGTGGCTACGTGCTCGGCGTGATGCTGCCAACTGGTGAACAGGATTCGCCCGTCATTCATAACGATCGAAGCGGTGTCGCTGCTGAGATTAAACGTAATCTGCTGCAACTCACTACCGTCTGGCTTGCAGGTGTGCAGGAGCAACGCCTTGTCGCGATCGTATTCGTCGCGGAATCCAGGTTTGTTGCAACCGAACAGTATTTGCCCGTCGGGCAGGTAGCACGGGTCCATACAGTCGCCGATCCCGCGCGTGATCTGCCTGAGCCCCGTCCCGTCGAGGTTCATATCGTAGACGTTCCACTTCTCAGTTCTGGCGTTGGTTCGCTTGGCGGAGAAGATCACTCGCCGCGCGTCATACGAGATGTCAGGCTGGATCGCCACAGCGAATTTACCGCTGGTAAGATCGGTGAGTTTGCCCTCGGGGCATGCGGGTATCAGGGTGCAGATCGCGGCTTTGTAGGGTCTTGTTACGATCCTGAACTGTTCGTAATGCAATCCGCTTCGCCCGTTGGTTAAGTTGGGCACCTTGCTGAACACAATGCCTTCTACACCGGGAATGGCGCCGGGCGACGCGGTTCTGGCGCCGATAACCGGAGCCTGATTATAACGATTAGCCCTCGCGACAATGTTAACATCATACGTCCGCCAGCGTTCCAGGCTCGCCGAGACAGGCCCGTTCAGCCAAGTCGCCGCGAACGTTTTCAGCAGGAGTTCGTTGCGTCCTTTTTTGAGCGTCACAAACGTTGATATCCGATGCGTGGTGAACCGCTTATCCTGGGATATGGTCTTGATCTTTTTCCCGTTCAGCCAGACCACCATTCCACCGCGGAACGAGAGCACCAGTTCGGCCCGGCCTGCGGTTTTGGCGAATACTTCTCGCGCCATATATATTGCACCGGAAACTTTTTTCGCGTGTTTCCGCAAATCGATACTGCGCCCCTCGACCGGTACCCAGGCGTAGTTTTTCTTCCAGAGCGTGAATTTGTCAGCCGCGTTGAATTTCCCCGGACGCTCAGCCGGGAACTCCTTCAGCAGCTTCAAATCCTTCCGCCAGTCCAGCGGGAACGTACCTGCAACATACCATTTCCGCAACAGTTGCGATGGATTCACATCGCCGGGAAGATGATACCGAACCGTATATTTTCCCGGTAAAAGTCGGGCCGTCATCCCGTGATATCCGCTGGCCAGATACTTATCGCCCTGGTAGAGTTTCTGCGGAATAGTCGATCCGTTGGGCGACTCGGCGATCTTGCGGAACCCGAACAGGCCCGTAGGCACGACTATTTTCTGGCCGGATTTCAGATTGATCGGGCGCGAAACCCTTCCCGACGGGAACCCGACTTGCACATCGTACTGCCCCGGAGCAAGCCCCTGGGGCGAACCGACGCGAGCGATGCTGACGCACCGCGAGCCCTTGAACACTTTATATTGTCGCGGTGAATCGGGCTTGAGCCCAGATGGCGTCACAAGCACGCTAGTCGCTGGCGGCTTGGGGCGGGCCTTCTTCGCAGGGGCCTTTTTCTTCGGAGCCGCCAGCACGCACGCAGAGATCACACAAGCCAACAGAACCGTCGCTGCGGCGAATCGGATCCTGGATAATTTCCTGTTCTGGATCATTTTCAAATGCTCTCCGATATCAAAGCGACATGAGAAACGCCACGAGGTCCGCCTTCTGGACGGGCGTCAATCGCGAGGTTTCTCCGTGCTGGTTTTTAACGTTGAACTTTCCTATCACATCGCCCAGAGTCGCCGCCCGCCCGTCGTGCAAATACGGACCAGTGCGGTACAACTCGATAAGCGAAGGCGTGTCGAACTCTTTGCGCCCTTTGATGTTCCGCGCGTTTCGCGTGCCCACATCATACATTTGCAGGTCGGTGTAGAGCGGCGCGGGATGACAATCGGCGCACCCGGCTTGGGCGAACAACTTCTTGCCCCGCATCGCCGAGGCGTCCAGCGAACCGTCCGCCTTGCGATGGTACGGGCTGGGGATGTGCTTAACATCACGCAGGTAAGCTCGAACGCATTTCAGGACATCGTCGGTCGGCTGGATGAACTGAATGAATCGGAAGCCCTTTTCGGCGGCGACTTCCATGCTCGATCGGACGCCCAACGCCATCGACGGCGGCGTGCGCCAGGATCCCACGAGCGATTTGGCATTTTTCGGGTTGGTGATCCCGTCGTTGAGCAGGTCCCAGTTCACCCCGTCGGCGCGAGTTCGCGGGTGGCAACTCACGCAGCTCAGCCAATTCTGAAAACACTGCGTCGCGTCGTGGAACAGAAACTCGCCCCGCCGCACAACGTCCATTTCCTTCGGGCCGCCAAGCGATATCGTCTTGACCAGCTTGCCCGTCACGCCGTCGAGAACCGACACGCTGTCGGAATAATAGTTGGCTGTATAGAGCTTTTTGTCGCTCGGACAGATCGCGATACCCGTCGGCCCGCGCCCCCCAACTTCGCTGCGACCAATCGTTCGCCCGTTTCGCCAGAGCAGCACGAGATTAATGTGCGCGGTTTTCAGCTTCTCCGGCGGCATGGTTTTCAGTATGTAACGCAGGCGTTTCAGGTCGATCACCGACACCTTGTGGATACCGCGATGCGAGACGAACAGACGCCCGGCGTCCTTCGATATCGCCACACCGTGCGGGTTAGCCGCACCGGAATTAACGTTGTCCAGCAGCACGGTGCGAACCGCCCCGTCGCCTTCCAGCGGGATCATCGTAAGGGCGTTGGTGTGTATCCAGCCCTGGCCGATCTGGGCGGTGGTTATCGTGAAATTCGGGCGAGAATGCACGCAAAACGCCGTTTTACCGTCGGGCGTTATCGCGATCCCGCGACCCAGCAGCATGGTGCCCGGAGAGCGTTTCTGGGCGATAACCTTCCGCGAAGCCGTGTCGATAACCGAAACCCACGCGGTGACGTTCGGGTCTGTCGCCGGCTGGGGCGAGAGCGAATTGTTGACCAGCAGCTTCCGCCCGTCGGGCGTCAGGGCAAGGTACATAGGCGCCCGACCGGTCTTGATACGGGCGACTTCCTTGCGACCCGAGACGCTGATAACCGAGACATCGTTGGAGATATAGTTGGCTGAGTAGAGCGTTTTACCGTCGGGCGAAATCGCCAGCCCCGTCGGCTCGTACCCGCATTTGACCGTCGCGACAACCTTCCGCCGCACCGCATCGATAAAACTTACCGTGTGATCCCGCTGATTCGCGACAAACAGCAGCTTCCCGTTCGGGCTTACCGCCACGCCCCATGGCCCGCCGCCAACGGGTATCTCACCGACCAACTTAGCACTGGCGGTATCGATAACGCCAAGCGAATCAGCGGTATGCTGAGTAACGTAACCTAACCGCCCATCAGGCGAAAACGCTATACACGCAGGAGACTTATACTTCCCCACCACCGCCGAGCGACCCTTCGGCGCCGGAGCAGCCTCAACGAGCAACCCCACGCCCGCCGCCAACAGCGAGACAACCACAACTACCACCGAAGCTATTTTGTTTTTGTTAAGGACCAACTGGAACTCTCTTTCGAAGGGGTTCTCTAGCACTGTCAAGCCAAACGTCCAGACAATCAATTATATTGCCCAACCGCCAAAATACAAACCAATCCCCCCACCACCGCCAACCACGCACCAGACCACCCCAACGCACCGACCACATGTTTACAATAGGTTTACAATCTGGACGTGTAAACCTTATACACAGATAAGTAGTACCACTTATCCGGGCCATGGGTAACGCTGACATTTTGAAACACAAACACTTGAAAACAAGCAAGTTAGCAACCGCCACCCACCAGAGAAAACCATCAACCAACCCGCAGGCCGCTGGGAGCGGACGTTTACAATACCTAAGGTTGTAAACATACGATTCCAAACACCCCCACCGCCCCCCAGCGTACAGAGGATTATGCATCAAGCTTCCCAAAAGCGCTAAGCCGCAAGCGGCACGACTTCACGTTCGTTCGGGTTTTATTGGGTTTGCCGCTTGCGGCTTAGCGCTTTTGGGAGGAGTTTTTTTGCAAATGTACTGTAGTCGCGAACTCCTTTTTGCGTAAGGGGTAATATCAGTGGTGCATAATCATCTACATAATCAGGCCTGCAGCTTGTAACATTGTCGAATTAACGCTATGGTTATGATTGAACTAGCTATGGTTTTAGTTCCTGACAGGCCAAACGGGAACGCCCCCGATAATTCAGTATTGTGACCAGAGTTGATTCGATTTCGACCAAGCCGAACTCGCCCTGCCGCCGAGGAGATTACCATGGGCTATAATACTCGCGTTAATTCGTTTTTTTGGGTTACCATTGCGGTGCTGGGGAGTGTTCTTGCCGTTCCCCAAGGGCGTTGTTTGGCCCAGGCGCCAGCTCGCGGTGTTCCGCTCAAGACGGTCCGTCTCAACCCACTGGCATGTAAGCAGTTGAAGGACGCCACGGGGGGCGAGTACTACCTCTATCATCCAAAGAAGCTGGAGAAGAACCGCCCTTATTGGCTCGTGATCGCGGTTCACGGCTTGGGCGGAACGGGCAAGTACGCAGCCGGGTACTTGCAGTTCGCCACTTTCGGAAACTGCATTGTGGCGGCCCCGACGTTCCCTGGAGGGCGCTATATGTTCTGCACGAAGCCCGACGCGCAGCGGACGATCGATCTGATCAATGCGTTGAAGAAGGAGTTTTTGCTGCACGACAAGTGCTTCATTGCGGGGTTCTCCGGCGGGAGCCAGTTCGCCCATCGGTTCGCTCTGAAGCACCCCGAACACGTCATCGGATGCTCACCCCATGCCGGAGGCTCGTGGTCTACCGGCGAGATGATGCCCTCGGACGCCGGACTACTAAAGAACGACAAGGTAAACTCCATTCCCTTTGGGGTGTCCTGCGGGCTGGCTGATGGGCGATGGAGAGGGGCTCAGCACTTTGTCGGGGCGATGCTCAAACAGAAAAACTGCGTCAAGGAGATGTATTGGAAAGGGATGGGCCATACGCTGGACCAGCGTGTGGTCGACCTGTCAAAAGAGACCTTCTTTCTGGCCGCTTACGGGCTTGGCGTTTCCGACGGGATACGAATGGACAAAAAAATCGGCGCCATCTGCCGCATGATCCGGGGGGCTCGGACGTACGTGACGCCCGTCGCCCAGGTGCGAAGGATCCTGAAGATACCCTACCAGGCGCTGCCCAAAGAGGCCCGGGCGACCAACGGAGCCAAACGCGACGCCAAGCCGCATGCCTCGGGATGGTATCCGCCGGGGAACGACCCCGCCTGGTTCGAGAAACACTTCAAACGCTGCCGCCAGCGATGGGTCGATCGTCTGATCAAGCCCATTGCAGATCGCGCCCTGGCGGAGATTCAGGGCAAGGGCGTAAAGAAGGCCTCGCCAGCCCAGGTTGCGCTGATTCGCAAAGCGTTCAAGGATTGTCCCAAGGTGTTGGCCCGAATTGACGCAGCCGCCGGGCAGGGACCTGACGATCCGAAAACGCCAACATCAACCCCAACGCCAAACCCAGGCAAAGCAGACGCAGATCGACAATGTAGCTCCTGGTGGCGCCTGGCCCAAAGCTATGCAGCTTGCGGACGGCCCGAGAAGAGCAAAACCTATCTCAAGATGATTATCAAGAAGCACCCAAAAACCGACTGGGCAACAAAAGCCGCCAAACGCCTTGACGAATTACCATAGTTTTCGACCCCGGGAACGCCGATCTCCTGATCGGCATTTAGAGAGAAAAAGGGGGCAGAACTGCTCTGTAGAAAACCTGCACATCCCCTGTCGTTAGAAGATTATCATATTTCCCAAAAGCGCTAAGCCGCAAGCGGCACGACTTCACGTTCGTTCAGTTTTTATCGGGCTCGCCGCTTGCAGCTTAGCGCTTTGGGGAGGAGTTTTTTGAAAATGCATTGCAATAAAAAGGCGTGTAAATCCTTTCTATATACGATATAAAATAGTTCCGCCCTGCTCTGTAGAAAAGCTCCTTGCATTGATGCCGCATCTAGCCAATTCTTAAGTGCCTTATGTATTGATGTTCTTATTGGTTGGCGTAAAATTAGACGATAACAAGGCGCCCCAGCGAATCCCGAAGGACATCGGGACCGCAGATGTAAAACGTTGGGCTCAGATTTATGTAGAGAGATCTATCGCCAAAGAGGAACTCGTAGTATGACTAAAGACAATATGGAAGAACCAGGTCGAAGGAACTTTCTGAAAATGACCACCATAGCCGCCGCCTCGCTTGCGGCAGGCGGTTTTTCAGGATCCGCCTATACAGAAGAAGGGAAAGCACAGGTGAAAACCAGGGCGTCTGGCAACACTTCGGTGAAGAAAGTAGAACTCCTCTTTCTGGGCACGGGTGCGGCTGACTGGTCAGCCAAGTATCCGCCTGCGAACAAGCAGCTTGCAAGAGGACAAGTGCGGGGCATGTCGTCGATGCTGGTCAACGGGCATATCCTGATTGATTGCGGCCCGACAGTGCTCGATGTTATGAAAAGGTATAAAGTCAATCCTGCTGACATTACCGATATACTGCTTACCCATACGCACAGTGACCATTTTCACCAAGACACGCTGCTAGCCCTAGCCGCCTCGAGAGATGCAAAGCTTGGTCCGTTGCGGTTCTGGGCACACCCCGAAGCACTGAAACGTGTGCCAAAGTCAGATCGAATTGAGAAGTGTCCTGTTGTGATAGGCGAAACCTTCAAGGTTCATGGATTCGGGATCACCGGCCTTGAGTCCAATCACCGCGTTGAGTCGTCGAAAGAAAAATGCCTGATCTACCTGATCGAAGAAGGCGCAAAGAGCATTCTGTACGCTACAGACAGTTCCTGGTTACTGACAAGCACATGGCGACATCTTTACAAAAAGAAGAAACTCGACGCGATCATCTGGGACGCGACTGTAGGCGAGAAGAAGGGTGACTATCGTATTTTCGAACACAACGACCTCACAATGATTCGACATATGAATCAGACGCTTAAGGATAGGAAAATCCTGAAACGTGATGCGGAAATAATCCTCACCCATATGGCTCGGACATTACATCCGTCCCATGAACAATTGGAGAAGAAGCTGCGGCCCGAAGGTCTCATCCCTGCCTATGACGGTATGTCTGTAGTACTGGAGTGAGCATGGTTGACGGGACCGACAAAAGTCTTTCGGGATCGGAATCGGGATCGTTCCCTTGCCTGCGCTTTCGATTCCGACCCCGATACCGGGTGGATCTGGATGAAGAACGCTCTACGTCCCAAACGACATTCTGTATCTTTCAACTTCGTTCCTATTCCTTCTTCTCCGCTGCTTTAAGGATAGCGGGAGAAAGTTTGGCCTCCTCCATCCACAGACTCACGTGCCCGTTGGGAGGCACAGGCTTGTCACGGTAGTCCCGATGAGGGCCAAAGTAGGTGGTCTTGTTCCTGAAGTGCGTATAACGCAGGAAGTTGATGACCGCGATCGTGACCTTACCACCCTTGAACTCAGGCAGAATATCATCGAATACATACGCGCCGCGGATTCCGGAATGGCGGAAGAAACCGCCATTGGCCTGGGTCAGGAGCTTCCCGTTTACGTAAATGGCGAAACCCTCGCCGGAGCGATCACAGCCCGCCCCGCCCAGTATGAAGCGATAGGCATGACCCTTTTTAACCGACGGGATGTCGAACGTCTGCCGCATCAATAGCACTTCCTTATCCCAGAGCGTCGCCGGGATCTCGCAGCATCCGCACAAAGCCCCGTTGCAACTGGGGCGGCGTCGATCGAGCTTGTCACCCATCCGCCCGAAGGGAGCCTTGCCCGACTTCCAACCGGCCTTGACCGGATCGAACTCAGGTGCGAACCAGTTGTCCATTCCCTTGGGGAAGGTAATCTCGCGGTAACGGTCACTCTTATCGAGAGCCTGCTTTTCCTGCGGTTCGAAACTGAGATACGACCAGGTCGCCCTACGCATCTTCGGGCCGAAAGGCTTCCACCCGTAACCCGGAACTCCAGCCATATCATAGTAGTCCATCAGGGTGTCGAGCTGGCTGCGGATATCGAGCTGTATTCTCGCGGGCTTCTTGCCCGTCACTATGTCTTTCAGCGTGCCGCGTTTCTTGGGGTCGAAGGCGGCTTCCAGGAACGCAGGAACCATCTCCTCCATGATAATCGGCTTGAGCGCCTGGCCCATCTGGCGATAGTATTCCGGGCCGTAGTGAGGCCCTCTCTTGTTGAAATTACCCGTTACGGCGTCGGAGAACACCTTCTCGACATCCGGGTCCCGCTTCGGTCGGGCCGGGATTGTCAATTTCTCGGCCTTGCCGCCGAGCAGCCGGACCATGGCGCGACCGAGGGTGTCGCCGGTCAGAACATAAGTCTCAGCATTGTGATTGTAGTGGTAGCCCGTGCCGGTCGGAGATTCTCCTCGGTTGCGCCAGAACCCGCGGATGTCCACGCTGGCCACCTTACCGGCGAATTCGGGATGCTGCTTCGGATCGCCAACAGCCATCTGGGCTTTGAGAATCTCCAGATACTCTGGACTCATCCCTTTTCCGCCAAAGCCGACAGAGGCGACAACGGCTTTCATCTCAGGGACTTTAAACTCCTTGCGGAGGTCCTGGATCAGATTCACTAGATGCTTCTCGTACTGCTGCTTTGACTGGCCGCTGTCCTTGTGCCCTTGCCACCAGACAAAACCGACGATCTCGTAGCCCTGACCCTTGTAGTCAGGAACAATCTTGTCAATGTTCTTAAGAGTATTGCGGACGCCCTTGACCATCAGGTCATACTCCGCTCCGCAGTACTCATCTTTCTTCTGTTCTTCAGACTTTTCACTCGATGGCGGGCGGAAATCGTGATTCAGCGCCCGGTTGCCCATGGAAGACTCGATCAGCAGAACAGGCTCATCATGATATTCGCCCATGACGTAGCCAAAGGCAACTTCCGAG
>JABGPF010000463.1 GCA_018645065.1 Phycisphaerales bacterium | reverse complement strand
GTTTTGTTTCAGACCTTTGAAATGATTGCTGCCAGTTTGTGTTGACTGCTGCCTCGGTCAGTCCACGAATGGCGGCGTGTATCGTGAATGTGTTTTTTGTTAGAGCGCCCTCATTACCTGGAGCAAGAATTTGAATTGACTTTGTTTCAGGCACAACGTCCAACCAAAACGATGTGCCTTTATTAACGTTATTAGTGCCTTTAACAAAACCACCGCTGCCCCTGAGGCCATTTTTTGGGCTGGTCACTACGTTGCGGACAACAAAAGGGTGGCAACTTGGGTAATAGTCGATATTGCGGAGAACGAATGTTACTCGCACAAATCCAGTTGGCTGGATTTCGATGAAACTGGTATATGCGCAATAATCACCGCTACGAGAACCGACATCTCTCCATTTCATCCCAACTGATCTAGCCTCGCCCATAAACGTTGCCAGATAACTCAAGCAACAGATCACCACGAGTAGAGGCCGTTTTATCTGGAACCTGCCGATTAAACTTCTGAAAGGAATTTTTTTCATCTCCACCTCACCAGCACCATCTCGTTGTCCTCACTAAATTCTGGTAGGAAAACGTAATTTCAAGCCGCTTGCCCAACCGGAAATGCGCGAAATATATTTCTCTTTTTATCCTGCAGATTACGTGAGAAGTATAACCACATAGTAGCGTTCTCGGAAAAACAATAGATCATGTCGAGTATCGCGGGGTGGACAATTGGGAAGGGGCGCCCCTTGATCTTTCATAGGTTGCGGATATGCCCGGTTTCGGCAATCGTGGTGAGCATCAGCGATAAGACTGTGCTGGGGAGCGGGAGATGGCGGTCCAAAGAGCTGCTGCACTTGCGGCAGCAGTCATAGCGATAGCCTTGATGTTCTCGACCGCCACGTTGGCGACTGGCAGTCGTGGCGTGACGGTGAAGCTGAAGGCCAGCGAGGCGGTGAACGCAGCAGACGCAGGCGAAGTTCAGCTTTACGGCGCATCCCATGCCCTTGTGATCGGCATCGACAAGTACACCAACGGCTGGTCGAGCCTATCCAACGCGGTTGAGGACGCCCGCGTCGTGGCAAAGGAACTTGAGCGTCAGGGCTTTCGGGTTTCGCTCAAGACCGACCTTAAGGCCGACGCACTGCGCACGACACTACGTGGGTTCTTCGCCATCAAGGGCGCTGATCCGGACGCCCGCCTCTTTCTTTGGTATGCGGGCCATGGCCATACAATCGGCGGCGAAGGTTTTATGGTTCCTGCTGATGCCCCACCCGATACCAGCCCGGCTTTTCTCGTCAGCGCCCTGCCGATGCGGGACTTCGGCTCGTTGGTCCGATTGGCCCGGTCCAAGCATGTTCTGTCGATATTTGACAGTTGCTTCTCCGGCACCATCTTCCAAGCCCGCGCCGGGGCGACGCCACGGGCTATCACGAATAAGACGACCAAGCCGGTGCGCCAGTTCATCACGTCGGGCGACGCGGGCCAACAGGTGCGGGATGACGGCTCCTTCCGAGAATACTTCGTGAGGGCGCTTGCGGGCGAGGAGAAGGCCGACTTCAACGGTGATGGCTACGTTACCGGCGAGGAACTGGGACTGTTCCTGAACCAGCAAATGACGGCGCTGACGAGCGCAGCACAAACACCGAAGTCGGGGAAACTGCACGACGTTCGGTTCAATCAAGGTGACTTCGTGTTCGTTTTGCCGGGAAACGGTTCGACGGCGCGGGCCACTCCTGCATTTGGTGGCGGAATGACGCCGGAGATGTTGTTCTGGCAGTCGATCCAGAATAGTACGGACCCCGATATGTTCGCGGAATATCTTCGCCAGTATCCGACGGGCAGCTTTGGCGGGCTGGCCCGTTTGAAGATGAAGAAGCTGCAAGGCCCGCAGATCGCGTCGCTACCGCCGACACCGGAACCGGCGTTTAAAGTCACGGATATGGATGGTCGGTATGTTGCGCTGAAGCGGGCCAATGTCCGGGCTGAACCGGATGCCAAGTCACGCAAAGTGACAACATTTGATGCCGACACGCTTGTAACGGTGACGGGTCGCGTTGAAGGTGCTGATTGGTACCGAATTGCCCACGCGGGCGGTGACGCATATGTGTGGAAGCCGTTATTGGAGGCAGTCAACGAAGCTGAGTTTAATGCGTGGTCAAAGATCAAGGACAGCAAGCGCCCTCAGGATTTTGAAAAGTTTTTGAAGGCCCATCCCAAGGGTCTGTACGCGGATCGTGCATCACGCCTACTTGCGGCGCTGACCCCGGCCCCGGCCCCACAGGTTGCTTTGGCGCGTCCCGCGCCGGTTCCGGCTCCGCGCCCGCAATCGCTTCGAGCCGGTGACACCTTCCGCGACTGCGACGGAGCCTTGGTTGCTTCATCCGGCCCCGCCCTGCCGTCCGGCGCATCCTTCTGCGGGCCGCAGATGGTGGTGGTTCCGGCGGGTTCGTTCACGATGGGCAGCCAGGACAGTGAACGTAAATGGTATGTTGCTCAAGGCGGGAAGCAGGAAGGGGCGGATTGGGAGACGCCTCAACACAATGTCAGGATTCCCGCCGCGTTTGCGGTCGGCAAGTTTGAGGTTAGCAAAGGGCAATACGCGGCATTCGTTCGTGAAACGGGACATAGTGACGGCGACGGCTGTTTTGTTTTTGATACGAAAGCGGGCAAGTGGAACAAGGAGAGCGGCAAATCCTGGCGTGATCCGAACTATAGCCAGTCGGATAGCCATCCGGCGGTATGTGTAAACTGGAAGGACGCGCGGGCTTATCTGGCGTGGCTGTCGCGCAAGACGGGGCAGGAGTACCGCCTGTTAAGTGAAGCCGAGTGGGAATATGCGGCCC
>JABGPF010000462.1 GCA_018645065.1 Phycisphaerales bacterium | reverse complement strand
TCCAGCTTTATCGGTCCATTTGCTTTGACCGTTTTTGTCGTGCGGTTCGTAACGCATTGCAACGGCTATTTTGCCCTTCAGCGAACCGATCGGTACTTTTTCGAAGTTATTGTATTTGTGTTCTTCACTGTTTATTGCGTGTCCGATGAACACGGCCTGGCCGGCGAATGCGTTTCCGGCCGATGTCGACAGAGCCGTTACGTCCGTCCCGGGTTTCAGGTCGGTGGTTTTCTTTTTGTCGCTGGCGGCTTTGAACTGCAGGACCTCTGGTTTTGAACCGGTGACTATTTTGAACGATTTCTGGTGCTTGCCCGCGAAGGCTCCTTTGAGCCCGAGTTGGCGAAGCTGTTTTGTTAAATACTCGGGGGTTTTATTCGCTTCGGGCGTTCCGGCCGCTCGACCACCGAACTCCACCGACGTCAGCGTGGTGATGTGATGCATGTACGCTGCTTTTTCCGAAAGGGCGGTCTCCGCCCATACCGGCCCGGTTCGCAGCGAGAACGTGATGATGACCAGGGTGATGGCGAATCGGATAGTGTGTTTGTATCGCATGGCGACTCCAGCAACAGTCTGTTTGCCCCAGGCCCGCCCCGAAGCGTCCAGATTAGTATCTGCTGGCCCGGCGAGATTGTCAACGACTTCCGCGGGCGTTTGGATTACAATTAACGCTCCTTAGGAACCCTGAAAGAATGAATGTTCGACTCACACAATTTAGTATCGATCTGGACTATACCGACGATTCGCTGCGCCAAGCGGTGCTGCGGATACTTGGTCTCCAGGCGTCCGATCTGATCTCATGCACGGTGACCCGCAGGTCGATCGACGCTCGGCAGCGACGCGGCGCGGTGAGATTTACGCTGAGAATCGATCTGGAAGTCGATGATGTCGCCGGTGCGGCGGCGTCTAAGAAATGGCGGAAACTTCACGGTGTGGATATTGTCGCCGACGCGCCGCCGGACGCGGTGCAGG
The DNA here is from genome assembly GCA_018645065.1 of Phycisphaerales bacterium. GTDB lineage: Bacteria > Planctomycetota > Phycisphaerae > SM23-33 > SM23-33 > BS750m-G57. Next base: position 1,863 of record JABGPF010000462.1, on the reverse strand, counting down.
CGATTTCACCGCGCCCTGTGTTTGTCGACCCGCCGGTGGTTATCGGAGCCGGACCGGCAGGCCTGCTGGCTGCATGGCGCCTGGCGATGTGCGGGCTCCAACCGATCCTGATCGAACGTGGCGCCCCAGCCGACCAGCGACATCGCAGCGTGGCGAAATTCTGGAAAAACGGTGAGTTCGATGACGATGACAACGTCCTGTTCGGTGAAGGCGGCGCCGGACTCTACTCCGACGGGAAACTGACAACACAAAGCAAACTTCGCGGTCCGATGCGAACCGTACTGCAATTGCTGGTCGAATGCGGAGCCGATGAATCGATCCTCATAGACTCAGAACCCCACGTGGGCTCCGACCGCCTGGCCAAAATAGTGCCCGCACTCCGGGAAATGATTATCGCAAAAGGCGGCCAGGTGCGTTTTCATAGCCGCCTGGAATCGCTGGAAATTGACGACGGGCAACTTACCGGCGTGGTCGTAAGCGGGCAGCGGATCGCGACGCGACATTGCATCCTGGCCACCGGGCACAGTGCACGCGACGTCTACCAGATGCTTTATCGAGACGGTGTGACGCTGGCGCCTAAACCGTTCGCTGCGGGCGTGCGCATCGAGGCTCCGCAGGAGCAGGTCGATCAGTCGCAGTTTGGCGTGTCGGCGGGGCATGAGCGTCTGGGCGCAGCCAGTTTCCGCCTGACGCGCAAGCCGCAGGGCGACGCGCGGGCATGTTACTCGTTTTGCATGTGCCCCGGCGGCCTGGTTATAGCCTGTGCGTCCAGCCCCGGGATGCTGACGACAAACGGGATGAGCATGTCAAATCGCAGCAGCGGGTACGCCAATGCTGCGTTCCTCGTGCCCGTCACCCCGGACGACTTCGGCGCCTCGGACGCCGATCCGCTGGCCGGGATCGCCTGGCAGAGTAAAATCGAGGCTGATGCATTTCTCGCAGGCGGGTCTGATTTTGCGATGCCTGCAAGCACGCTACAGGACTTCCTGGCCCGTAAAACTCCGCAAACGCTGTTGGACGATCGCCCGAGCCAACGGGCCGTTCCCGCCGATCTGCACGCGATATTGCCCGACTATATAGGCAAAACGCTCGCTGACTCCGTACCGGCGATGATGCGACAGATGCAGCAGGTGAACCTTGATGAATGCATGGTTTACGGCGCCGAGACTCGCAGCTCCAGCCCGGTCCGCATCACGCGAGACAAGTCATTTCAATCGACATCGACACGCGGTTTATATCCCGTAGGCGAAGGCGCCGGATACGCAGGCGGGATAGTAACCAGCGCAATAGACGGACTCAGAGCAGCAGAATCCCTGACCACAGGCTTTGTCGTGCCCCCCCCCGCAGGTGGGTGACGGAACGTAGCCCAGATGCGATTCCGAAGGATGACCCCTTTTTCTTCCGGACAGTATTGAAGGTGTCCTCCGAACTCCGAAAGGTTCAATAACGCTTAGGCGCAAAAAAACGCCGGTGAGTCCCGATGTACTTCGGGACTCACCGGCGTGATGTGTTCTAAACTGTTAGTCTCTGCGTTGTTGTTGCGATTATGCGCGACGACGACGTGATCGGCATCGTCCAGGTGACGAGCCAGATGTGGGACGGGACGGAAGATGGAAACTGGGGCAATCCCAACTGGCTTCTCGGCGGAGTCGGAACGCCAGTTGTTCCAGAGGCCGGTATGGCGATGGTAGTTGATTCCGGTAAAGTTACAGTTGCCGCTACACCCACAGCGACTCCGTTGTCGCTTGGTGTCGCGACGACCGGAACTGTGGAAATCGCACCTGCTGCCACACTTGCGTTAACCGAAACTGTAACCGTAGGCGATGGCGGCAGACTCAACGTAAACGGGTTGCTTACAACAGG
>JABGPF010000084.1 GCA_018645065.1 Phycisphaerales bacterium | reverse complement strand
AACGGCAACGGCGGGAAAGATGTTTACGGCAACGGCAAGGCGACCGGCCAGCGGCGAGAACACAGAGGACGGCGAACAGCAACAGCAACAGCATTTTTTAACCACGGACAGCACGGAAGACACGGAAATTAACGACAGTATACGTATGGGGTCAGAGCCCCATTAGTCATTAAGGACCCCTTAATGACTAATGGGGCTCTGACCCCATACGCCATGCGTTTCCGTTTCTAAATTTCCAGCGTTTTACCGGTTGCTGATTTTGTTGTGGTCTTTTTGGTTATGAAGTCGGCGGCGGCTACTATCTTTTTGATGTCGTCCTTTACGACGGTCTCGACTTTTTCCCGCTTGGTTTCGGGCATTTTTTCCAGCGCCTCTTTCGCTGACGCGGTAAACGCTTCGAAGAATCGCGCGTTCAGTTTTTCGCTGGTGAAGTCGTTGTCGGGTTCGGCGTCGATTTTGCTGTCGACTTGCCATAGCGTGCCCTGGCAGACCATGGCGCGGGCCTTGTCTTCTTTGAACACGTCGAGTTTCATCTTGCCCACGTCCATTTTTTTCACTGCTGCTATTGCGTCCAGCAGCGTGCTGGCTTTTTCGTCCGGTTTGCATGCGGTGTAGACGCTTTGGCCCTCGGTTTCGGGTTTTGGCGGGTCCTTTTCGCCATCCGGGCAGAAGCCGGGCACGTCTTTAATCACGTAGCTGGCGTTGGGTGCGATTGTGATCGGCTTGTCGATATCCTTGGCCCCTCCGCATGGCGTTTCGGTGGGCACATCGGCTACGTATAGATCCTGCACCTGCGGCGTGTCGCTATCGAGCAGCAGGCCCGGCGGGACGGTGACTGTCACCGGTTTGTCGGTAGCGTTTTCTATTGTAATATCGCCGATGCCCCCGTAATTTCGCCCCGAAGCCTTGAAGGAGCAATATACCCCGTCCTGTGCGGGCCAATCCTGGAGCATGCCCACTTCCTCATCATCGTCGTCGTCCTTCTCCGGTATGGGGATGGGCTTGCCATGCTTGTCCATACCGGGCGGCGGATTGACTATGATGACCTCGCCGATATACAGATCGTCCCATCCGATGCTCACATGTGTCTTGTCCTTCTTGGGCTTACCGGCGATCACGCGAACCAGAATATTGGCGGGCACCTTTTTCTTCTTGCCGTTTTTCAGTTTTACTTCCATCAGGAACGTTAACCATGACTCGCCGACTTTCACTCCGCGGATGGTTATTCGCGTACGCGTTTGCGAGGTCACGGTGACCACGCGGCGGTTGGAGTTCTTTACGGGAGTGGCTTTCTTGTATCTTTTTGGGAACTTGATCGACATCTTCTGTTTAACGTAAATCACCGCCATCTTGGTGTACTTCTCAGATTTTATCACTTTCACCGTTACGCTGGCCTTGTAAGGTTTTACGGTGAGGATCTTTTTGGCTCCCGGGCCGATTTCCGTCACGCGCACTTTGCCTGTGACCGTTACCACAGTTGTGCCTTCCTTAACGCCGGTGATTACAAGCGAGCCGCTTTCTTCGCCTTTCCAACTCACTGTGGCGATAGACGGGTCCTTGGATTTGATCTTCGGTTTGCTCTCGAACGGGACCTTACCGAACGAAGCCGACCTCGAATGACCTTCGCCCACGACTGTCACGCCTTCTTCAGCCGCAGCGCTCAGCGGCGCCGAAAGAATAAAGATACCTACCGTTAATGTCAGAATTGTTTTCAGGTGGTTCATGAGAAGCTCCCTTGCGTTCTACACTTCGAGACTTTTGGTTTTTACCGGGCCTTTTTGCGTGAAATCGATTTCGCTGATCAGATCTTTCGCCGTCTGGTTTTCCTGTTTTTTTTCTTCCTTGGGCGGTGGGGCGGTTGCTACTTTGGGTTCGTCGTCTTTGTCTTCGTGATGCGCCATCGCCAGAGTCACGGTTGTAATTGTTATCTTGTCGCGCGACATGCTCGCCAGATTGATCTCCATATCGCATTTCGACACGTCGTCGCTCTTCAACGATCTGAGCGTCCAGCAGGCGGTGACCTTGGTTATGCTTTTAGTGGATTTTTCCTTCTGCAGCGGAAACGATACGCCAGGGGTCAGCACTGTGCCCAGCCCGCCGCCGCTGTGGTGTCCCTCGCCATGATGTCGGCTCCCTCCGGACCGCCCGCCCAGACCGATTCCGAACCCGAGCGAAACTCTCGGCGGAGCACTGCGCGGGGTTTGGTCTTTCCAGTCATGCGGCGCCGCCTTCGTGCCGTCAGGCCGCACCACGTTCAGGCTGTGCAAGCTTACGGTTTCACGCTGGTCCTTCAATTCGATCTTGATGCAGAACCTGGATTTCTTCTCGTCGACCCAGCCCTTGATCGTAATTTCACCTTCGTCGATGCGAATGACTTCCGGCTTGAATGAATCGATCGGCGAGCAGCCGGTCAGCCAGGAAAGACAGGCGAGCCCCGCGACGAGCCCGCACGCACATTTGGACAGACATGTATTCATAGAACCGCTCCGGGACGCTGTTGGTTGCGATTACCGGCTATGTTTCATTGTAGCGTTGCAGTACGCGGGAATCTTCGCGATGCAGATATTTGCGTCCGAATAGTTCGGGAGCTTTTGTGTTTATGGGGAGCAAGTGAAGTTTGATTAGCGTGGTTTCAGGGGCGAATGTTTGATTTGTCGGTTGGTCTGGGCGATCAGTTTGAGCATGTAACTCCGCCGATTGTCAAATGTTATGTTCCAGTCTTTGCTCTGGCCGGGGAGGTCGAACACCCACACTGCCGATAGGGGGACATTGTTGGTTTTTATGGCGGCTAGGATCTCCTGGAAATTTGAGCGTTCCTTATCGGCGCCGAGCGTCATTGGCGCGCCGAACTCGCCGATGAACAGCGGCTTGTTGAGTTTGAGAGACACCTTTTGTGTGGTTTCGATCATCTCGCCCAAAGTTTTGGCGTTGGCGGAATATTTGTTATTCGCCTGCGGATAGGCGTGGATGGAGATCGTGTCGAATCCGGCGGGGTTGTCTCGGTTGAGTATTTGGGCGTATTGCTCGGGCGAGTCGGGTTTCCAGCTTTTGTTTTTCGTGTTGTTGAATGCACTGGGGCGGGGTACGGAATTGCCCGTGATCAGGATTCGATGCTTGTCGTACTTGCGAACCGTTTTGGCGAATATTCCATAGGCGGTTAGCATGGCTCGGGATGTCAGGTCGTCGCGTTTGGTTCGCTTCCGGGCGGTTTTCAGGCTGGGCCAGATTTTCGGACGATGCGAAGATGCATTAGGCAGATCGACGTGCAGATTGTATTCGTTACCGAATTCCCACGCCCATATCGCCGGCGACGCCCGGTAACGCAGGACTACTTCCTTTGTGTATTGGCGGATAAACTCGCAGGTCTTACTGTTGGGGGCGCCCAGTTGGTCCATCGGCTCGCCAACGATGTCCGGAACGGTGGACATGTGCCAAAACAGCGACGGTATCAATCCGATTTTCGCTTCCTCCGCCGACTTCACCACACCGTCGAGCAACTTGAAATACGCCTCCTTGTCGCGCAAATACAGGTCCCAATCGACGGGCCAGAACCCGCACGCCATGAAACGAACAAACGGTATCTTCGCTGCCGATAAACTCGCCAACCCCTTCTGGTGAGACATGTCGCCTGGGTTCTTGATCCGCCGGTAAAACAGGCTGAAATAGTTCACCCCAACGCCCTTATAAGGTTTCCCCTGCAAGGTCAGCACGCCTTGGACCACTGATAGCCCGTGCGACGTTTTGGCGGGTTTCACCGGCTCGGCGCAGCAGACCATCACTGTCATGCAGAGTGTAAATGTCGCGACAAGGCTCTTTGGGGTTTTCATCAGTTTACCTGCGGTGTTAGTGGTTCGGGGCGGTTGTGCCAACGCATGTTGAGAACAATACCAAACGGGGGCGGGAGTGTCCACTTAAGTCGCGGCGCAGCGACAGCAGCCCGCTGGGTGAAGAGGTGTTGATGTGCCGGACAGGTTTGTGCTATTTGCGTTTTCGGCGGCGGATCAGGCCAGCCATGGCGAGCGTTACAACCGCCATGCTCGACGGTTCCGGCACGGTGTTAAGTGTAGTGTCAAAGCCGGAGGAAAACGCCATGAGGCTTGCGGCTTCAGTTGTATGTCCGCGTTCATCGTCGGACCATTGGTCTTCGTTTGCGGTGAAGTTTACGCTGGTCGGTGTGATTGTTCCGCGTGCGAGCCATCCGCCGTCACCGCCGTCACGTTTGGCCAGGGATGCAATCACCAGCGGGTTGGATGCGAATGTCTGGTTGAAATTGGTGATGTCACCGTTACCGTTGGATCCGTTGTTGCTGTTGTTGTCCCAACCTTCGATGTTGTCCGGAGAAATCAACGCGTCGAACAGGACGTTAACATCGCTGTTGGTCAGATCGCTCATGTTACCCGCGCCCTGCGTGATCGCCATATATCCGATGTCTTCGGCGAGGACTGTTCCATCGTTTACTTCGGCTCGATCCAGGGCGAGTTGGACGTTGGTTGGCGAGATTGTCTTGACCGACGCGGTAAGCCACGGTGACGACGGTGCGGTGGGGACCGCGCCTGTTTCGCTGTTCATCGTCTGAATTTCAGCCAGGACCGCCGGGGTCGAGCCAAACGTTCCGCCTGCAAAGTTCATCGTATCGAACGCGGTGACGTTGGCCCCGAATTTCGGGTTCCCGACATTACCGCTGCCCGTTCCGTTGACTGCCCGGGACGTGTTGTGCCTACCTGCTTCAATTGAGAGCCCGCTGGCGAAATCGAGTCGTCCCGGTTCGATCGCCAGATACGCCGTCGACATCGCCGCACCGTGCACGCCGTCTTCGGCGCCAGGTTCGACGATAGCTATTTCAAAATCGGTGGTCGTTACATTTCGAATTCGCAGACCGGCTGGGTCTACGCCCGCCACCGTCGGCAGGGTGAACACGATCGGCACTACGTCGTAGGCCTGTCGGAAGGTGACCTTGGTGAAGGTTGATCCGGCGGTTGTTATCGGTACGTTAATCGCGTCGACTTCCATCTTTAGCATGTCGGCATGTCCCTGCGAGGGTGCGATAAGCCCCGGCAGAACGGTAGCGAGAAACGCGACGCAACTAAATGCTCGTATGGTTGTTTTTCGAAACACAGGAAGTACTCCAAAATATGTATACGGTCTTCATAATAGACTAACCGTTCAAGCGAGCCCGCCGATTTGTCGACGATCTCGCCACCTCGTTAAAAAACTGCAAACGATCCGCGCTCAACGGACCTTCACTATGGTAATGTTATCACAGCCTGCCTGTTTTGACAAGGGGAAAAGCAAGTTGGTCAGGTCGGTGGTGCTATGTTTTACGTATCATTTGGCTTGCCACTTGCTTGCAGGCACGCCGATGTTTTCAGGTTTGTATTGTTTTGGGTCAAATCTGGGGTTGGGCTTGGGGATTACCGCTTTGGTTTCCTTTATGTGCTTTTCAATCATGCGGTCGAGCGTTTTTACCTTTTCGGGGTGCGATGCGGCGAGATTGTTCTTCTCGCCAATGTCTTCGGCGAGATTGTAGAGTCGGTAATCGTGGGCTCGGTTTTCGCCCTCGTGGAACAGGCGAATCAGCTTCCAGTCGCCCGAGTGCACTGACATCGACGGCGGAAGCCAGTCCGGGACGGGCGGTGAGTGGGGGAAGAAGGTGAATATCGCCTCGCGGTTAAGCTTGCCGCCTTTGAGTGCGGGCATGATATCGATCGCGTCGATCTTGTGATTTTTCGGCAGGGCGACGCCCAGTCCGTTGAGCAGCGTGGGGTAGAAGTCCGACGCCTGGATGATCTCGTCGCTGCGGGCGCCGGGTTTGGTCACGCCCGGCCAGGCTACGATGCAGGGCACGCGAAAACCGCCTTCGTACATCGACGCCTTCCCGCCGCGCAACGGGGAATTACTGGTCGGGGTGACGTTCCCGTCGGCGGGGATGCGGTTGTACATGTTCCCACCGTTGTCCGAGATGAAGATAATCACCGTTCGTTCAGCCAGGCCGTTTTTGTCGATCGTGTCGAGCAGCGACCCTATCGCATCGTCCAGCGAATGGACCATCGCCGCATAGGTCGGTGATTGTTGCGGGCTGGTTTTGTCGATCTTTTTGCGGTATTGGTCGATCAGCTTCTTCTTGGCGTTGAACGGGGCGTGCACGGAAAACTGCCAGTAGTTAATGAAAAACGGTTTGTCTTTACTGAGCGATTTGATCCAGTTGATTGTCTCGTCGGCCATTCGGTCTTCGATATGCTCGCCGGGATATTTGGCTTTGAACTTCTTGAATCGCCACGGCGCCACGAAACTGCCCGCCGGGCCGGGTCCGGGCCAGTGGGGGATGTCCACATCAAACCCGTGCTGGAGCGGACTGTGGGGTTCGGGGCCCAGATGCCACTTACCGAAATGGGCGGTTGTGTATCCGGCTTGTTTCATCAACTTTCCGAGCGTGGGGAGACGCGTGTCCAGGCGGGTGACCGAGTTGGTTATGAGCGCCTTCTGGCGAGGATGCGCCGCGGGTTTCACAGACGCCTTCATTCGCACCGCCTTGGTGTGATGCACCGGTGAGGTCGAACCGTGGCGCGCCGGGGTCTGCCCGGTCAGAATGCTCGCCCGCGTCGGTGAGCAGAGCGGGCTGTTGGAATAGGCCCGCGTGAAGGTCATTCCGCGCTTGGCAAGGCGTTCGATGTTCGGGGTTTTGTAGAGTTTGGTCGTCCCGTAAAGCGTGGTGTCGCTCCAGCCGAGGTCGTCAGCCAGGATGAAAACCACGTTCATCGGTTTTGTTTTTTCAGCCGCGGCGAGCGTGTCGCCCGTTTGCGGCAGGATCGAAGCCGCGGTCGCCAGCGCCGCTGTTTTCAAGAATGCTCTTCGTTTCATTTCAGCGGCCTTTCAAGTGGGTCAGGTGAGTTTTGTCAGCGCCCAGTTTACTGTTTCCTGCGTGATTAACTGCACTCGCCCGGCGCTGTCTACAAGGTAGTGGGTCGGGAGGATTCCGTATCCGGTTTGGGCGTAGCAGTCGAGTTTGGCCTTGCCGCCTGCAACGGGAACATCGATCTTCCCACAGTAGCGAAGCGTCTGGTCGGGGCGCAATGTTGAGTTATCGAGCATGTCGAACTCGAGCGGTTTGGCCTTGATCTTGCCTGATGCGAGCAACCTCAGCAACGCCCACTGGCTTATGAGCGGATGTGATGTGGTTCGCTTCTGGGTCCATGAATTGGCTTTGACGGTCATTTGCTTGCCGTCCCACGCGCCGGTCTCGGTGAACTTCGTGTCGGCGATGCCCTGGACCGACGACTTGAGCGTCCAACTCTCGGCGGTGTTCAGGTCGCCGGTGCAGTGGAGTTTGGTATCCACGATACCGGCTGGTCTGTTCTCTCTGACTTCCTTCACTGTGCAGACCGCGTCTTTGAACGTGACGGTCAGCGAGCCGGAAATTCTGTTGCGTGATGTCGCCGCCGACCCGTTTGATGCGACCAGGTGATAGGTTGCGGTGAAGTTCTTGTTCATTGTGCCGCTGCGGGCGGGTTTGAACTTGGGCAGGTGCCCGGTGACAGGCTCGATCGCCGCCGGTTCAGTGAAAATATTCGGGCGCCCGGCAAACGCAGCGGGCTTCCTTGGTCGGCGTCTCTTGGGGCGATTCGGGCGTTTCGCATCGGCGGCCAGAAGCGGAAGGGCTCCGCCGGCCGACAACGCCGATACTGACGCCGATAGTTGCAGGAATTCTCTTCGGTTCATGATGACACCTCGGCTTTGATCTTGCGATACCAGTTGAGGTAGGTTTGGTAGGGCGCCTGGCCTCCCGCCGGAAGGCGGGTGCAGAGCTCGAGTTTGCCTACGTATTCCCGCAGGTGGTTTTTGTGGCGTTTGATCACGGTTTTGCCCGCGTCGGTGGCGGAAAGGTCGTTCATTTCCAGTGGGTCGGCCAGCAGGTCGAACAGTTTGATCTGCCCGGCGCCGTAGTGGATGGATTTGTACTGCTTGTCGCGCACGCCGATCTGGCCGGAGCCCAGGAACGACTCGCCGACGATGTAGTCGCGCCATCCGCCGGGCGGTTTTTTGCCCTCGACGATGGGTCGCAGGCTCTTGGCGATAGTCATTTTCGGCAGGGGGGGGACCTCGGCGTAGTCGCAGATTGTCGCTGCGATGTCAACGCCGATGCTGAGATGCTCGGTGTCACGCTTGGGCTTGTTGCTTTTTCCGGGCGGTACGATAATCGTCGGAACGCGCCAGGCCTCCTCCTCCATGTAGCCCTTGGATATCTTACCGTGGAACGCCAGCCCGTCGCCGTGGTCGGCTGCGAATACGACAACCGTGTTGTCGGCGAAGCGGGAGCTCATCAGCGCGTCGTACAGGCGCCCGATCTCGGCGTCGACCATTTCGACCAGGCGGTAGTAGCTGTAGATGTAATATCGCCAGTCGAGCTTGGTCCATCCGCGAGTGCGGGGGGCGTAGCGGGGGTCGAGCTTGAAGTTTTTAGGGAGCGGGGGGAGTTTGTCTGCGATCTCTTTGGCGAAGCGGAACTTGCCCTGTCCGCCGTTGGCTCCGGCGGTGTAGCAGCAGTCGTGAGGGTTCATGAACCCGGCGTTCAGGAAGAACGGTTTGTCGCTTTTGTAGTTTTCGAGGAAGCCCATGCAGGCCCGGGCGATTGACCCGTCGCTGAACTCGCCCTTGCCGGAGTTGTAGATCACGCGGAAACTCTTGCGGTTGTCGCGCCCGCTTACGTGCCATTTCCCGGCGTAAACCGATTCATAGCTCCCGTGCTTACGGAGCCATTGGCCCAGGTCGGGCAGCTTGGGCAGGATCGGCGAACTGTTGGTCGGCACGCCGGTCTCGCTGGACATACGCCCGGTGTACCAGCTCGCGCGGGCCGGGCAGCATTGCGGCATGGCTGTGTAGGAGCTCATCAGCGAGCAACCGTCACCGACAATCCGGTCGATCGACGGAGTCTTCACATGCCGATTACCATACGCCGACACCGCCAGATGATGCATTTGGTCTACATGGATAAAAAGAATGTTAGGCCGTTTATTCATACAATCACACACCTCAGCTTGACAGACAAGAATTCAACTACTCACCGCATGATACGGAATCCGCCGCCTATCAGCAAGGCAAAGCGGCGCCGAGCCGCTGCAGTCCGAATTGCGGCCCAACGGCCAAAGACATACTACCCCTCCAATGTGGGGATGCATGGAGACAGAAATTGATCCGTTCGCTTTGTCACCTTTCCTCGCGTCATTACCCACGTTTGGAACTCGTTACTGAAGTCGATGTCTTCATCGTTATGGATGTACAGTACGCCGTAGGAACCTTTTGCAATTCGGCCTGCGGTTTCAAAGAGTTCCAGAGGCCACTGTTGGGAATGGTTGCGGTGTCCGTGCATTGTCAGGTGATGCAGTCCGTTTGACTCGGCGAGTTCAACTCGGCATCCGAACCCATTTACATCCAGTTGATCCACAGCGCCGCGGATTTGCTTCACACTGTCGGACAGCAGGGTGTTATCGTCTTGCTCTTCCGAGCAGCCATCATGTATTGTGACCCAGCCGTGATATTCAAACATGGTTTTTATCGCTGTTGTTCGGTGGATGAAATCGTTCGTAGGTGCGGTTTACTTATGGCCTCAATCTATGGATCGTATCTTGGTCCCCAGAACCACATTTCACCCGACGTTAAATCTCGTGCCCCGAGTTCGTTTTTTTTGTGGTCGCCATGCTCGGCGGAGATACCGAAATCTTCGGCTCCCTCGCCCCAGGCGATTATGGCATTACGGACAATTTCCAAGCCTGCGGTTGTCATTTCAATCGTGACCGCTGCGTTCTCCCGCGAGATATCCATTACTCGAAGCTGCTGGCTGTCAGTGACAAGCCGCAATCGCAATGTTGAAATACTCTTCGGGCGGTCGCACGGTTTGAATGTGCCCGTTAGCTTTGAAGGAGGTCCGCCGGCCTTCAATTCGTCCAACGCCTGAAGGATGGGCGACACTCCTTGTACCGCTTTGGTATGCGACAGGCAGATACAGGGGTCCGAAGAGCCAAGGCGCCTGCCTGGATGATACACCCAGCATTCAACATCAATATTCTGAAAGTAACGTTTCACTATTCGTTCTCGGTACTACCCCGGAAGGGTGAACCCGGCTCGGTAGTCTTTGGTCGCCAGGGCGGTTGCTTTTTTTGCGGTTTCCGCCGGGCCAGTGAATGTTTCAGTTTTGGCGTCCATTTGCAGCGGGGCGCCGATTAGCATTGGAGTTTTGTTTGTGTCGACCTTGTTGATCTTCAGGTGGGCCTGCATCGATTCCCATCTGGTCGCGAAGTAGGGGTTTATCTTCAACGCTTCGATCTGTTTGGTGTAGCAGTTGTCGCCTGGGGCGGCGACTTTGCCCAGCTTGTACGAGATGTTCGACAAGTGACACATGCTCGTCGAGAGCCTGCCGATTGCGATCTCGGCGCGCAGGGTTTCGTGCTTTCGCGAGCGGACGGCGTCTATGAAATTTTGCAGATGCGACCGACCACCGCCGTCGCCCGGGTACTTTTTGATCAGCTTGCCCGCGTTGTCGTACGTAGATCCGCCGCCGCGCCCGCCGACGAAATATCCGCCTTCGCATTTTGCGTAAATCGCGGCGGTTGAGCCCATGATCGGGTCGGACCCGCGCTTGCCCGGGACGGCTGGTAAGTTACGCGACTCCCAGAAAATCGGGATGTTGTCGTTGTAGAGGAATGCGGTGAGCATGGTGTTGGGCGTCTGGCCGTCATCGTCGTACGCGCGTCCGCCGAACGTTATCGTCTGGTCAGGAAGGCGGTCGATCCCGGCTACCCAGCGGGCCATGTCTATCTGGTGGTTGCCCAGATTGCAGACCTCTCCGCAGCCGTAATCCCACTGCCAGTGCCAATCGTAATGGAACCGCTTCCGCATCATCGGCTTCTTGGGCGCCGGGCCGAGGTACAGGTCGTAGTCCACCGTCGAGGGCGGTTGCTGCGGGCCGGTGACCTTGCCAATATTCCCGCGGGGCCTGTTCCAGTACGAGTGGATGAACTCGATTTTACCGAGCTTCCCGCCCTGGATGTCCGGGACGACCGCGCGCATCCCGATATCGCTGCGGTTTTGCGTTCCGGACTGGACGATCAGTTTTTTCTTCCGGGCGGCAGCCAGCATCAACTGGCCTTCCTGGAGCGTATGACAGACCGGTTTTTCCACGTATACATCCTTGCCCGCGTCCAGCGCCAGCAGCGTACCGTAACCGTTCCAGTGAACCGGAGTCGCGAACGCCACCGCGTCGATATTCTTATTGCTCAGCAGCTTGCGGATGTCGGTGTAGCGTTGGACTTTTGTTTTGGTCTTCTTGTCCAGGCCGTCGGCAACACGATTCAGGACGGCGCTGTCGATATCGCACAGGGCGGCGACTCTCACGCCGTCAAGCGCGTTGAACCCGCCGATCAGACTCCTGCCGCGCGAGTTAAACCCGACCACCGCGATACGTATATCGCTATTGGCCCCGAGCACCCGATCAGTCGGAAGGACCGAAGCAGCCAGGCCGGCGGCGAACGTAGTCTTAACGAAATTACGACGCGTAAGTTTGCTCATTGGTTGACGTCCTTTTCGGTTATGTGTCTATCGACTGTCAATATTACCATCATAACCGGCCGCAATCGACAAGAAATCATACCGGAAGTTCGGTCATTCGTCGTTGCCTCTCGTCGTTGCCTTTGCTTAGGGGCGAAGGCCCGGCGCGATGGTAGCCGGGGCCGGGAGGCCCCGGAATGGTGCCCCACACATCCCCAAGCCCCGAAGGGCGACAGAGGCGTTGCTTGCGAATGCACGCTTCTGTCGCCCTTCGGGGCTTGGGGGGATGAGAGAGTGTGTTCCGGGGCCTCCCGGCCCCGGCTAAGATCGCGCCGGCCCTGTGGGCCTAAGCAACAGCAAGCAACGAACAGCGAGCACCGCTCACTGCCAGTTGGGTTCATGGCTCCATGCGGCCCACGATCGCCAGAATAATAAACCCGATCGCTAATATGGCCAATAGGAGCAGAACTTTCTTGCCACCACGGCTGAGGCGGTTTTTGGTGATGCAGCAATGTTTGTACTTTTTCCCGCTACCGCATGGGCAAGGGTCGTTTCGTCCGGTGCCCAGCCTCTTATAACGCGGCGTTTCGTATGTACCACCGTTCCCAAGCATTGCATCATTCGGGCTTGAAAAATCCGGTGTTGTGAAACCTTCCGACATTTAGTCTCTCCGGGCGGTCCGTTTTGTTTCAGCAGCGTAAGCAGACGATCTTGCCATTAGTTTCCCGGGCGTTGCCAGGGGATCTTGTTGGCTTTGGCTATGTGTTTTGCCAGTGCGTCGCTCAGGCGTTTGTAGGCTTCGTGGTCTTCGCTTAGCGGTTTGCTTTCGGTCGGGTCGGCTTGGAGATCGTAGAGTTTTAGCTTTTCGGTCTGTCTGTTCTGGGTGAGTTTGTATCGGCCGTGGCGGGCGGCGTGGTATATTTGGCCCTTGTAGTGTCCGCCTTCCAGACGCATCCAGAACAGGTACCGCTCGGGGATTTCGAACTTCTTCCCGCACAGTCCGTCGAGTATGCTCACGCCGTCGATCTTGTGGGCGATTTTGGCTCCGGCGGCTTGGCAGACGGTGGGGTATATGTCCATCGTCATCGCGACCTGGTCGAACTTGGTTCCCGGTTTGATTTTCCCCGGCCAGACCGCACAGGCAGGCACGCGGATTCCGCCTTCGTCCATCTGCTGCTTGGCGCCCTTGAGCCCGCCGTTGTTGGCTCCCACATTTCCCTGCCCGCCGTTATCGGATGTGAAAATTATCAGCGTGTTCTTGTCCTGGCCGGTGGCCTTTAAAGCTGCTATCACCTTACCGATCCCGTCGTCGAGATGTTCGATGAGGGCTACGAGTTTCGCTCGTTTTTTGGAGATTCCCTTTTCGCGGTCGGTCCCCTTTTCCAGCCAGTCTTTCGGCGGTTGGATCGGCGTGTGCGGGGCGTTGTACGCCAGGTATAGGAAGAACGGTTTGTCGGGGCATTTGGCCCGGTCTTTCACGTATTCGACGGCCCATTGGCTGAACAGGTCGGTGGCGTGGCCCTTGGGGTCGATGTTCTTCTCGCCGAGGGTCATGTAGTTTATCCCGTGTCGGCGGTGCTTGTAGTAGTCGTCCATCATGTCGCCGAGGTACCCGTGGAAATGGTCGAACCCGCGCGGGATCGGCGTGTGGGGGGGCTTGAGGCCCAAATGCCACTTGCCCACGATGGCGGTGTGGTAACCGGCCGGTTTCAGCAGCGTGGGCAGCAGTTTGGCGTTGGGGATCATGTGTCCCCAGTTGCTTTTCTTGTAGGTTCGGATGACGCCGGGCACGCCCACCAGGTCGGGGTATCGCCCGCTGAGCAGTGCTGCGCGGGTGGGTGAGCATACCGGGCAGTTTGCGTAGAAATTGTCCATGCGCACACCGGCTGACATCAGGGCGTCCATGTGCGGAGTCTTCAGGTCTTTGGCGCCGTAGGATGACAGGTCGCCGTATCCCTGGTCGTCTGTCAGGATGACGATTATGTTGGGCTTGGACGGTTTATCGGCCGTCGCCGCCGGCGCCGCTGAGGCCGACGCTGAAATATTCGGAAGGGCCGCGGCCGCCGCGCCCAGCGATACTGTTTTAATGAAGTTTCTGCGTGTGAAATTCTGGTTCATCGCTGCATCTCCGGTGCGTTATGGTTTTGCCCATGCGGGCGGGTTTTTGAGTCGGTAGAGCATCTCGCCGGCTTTGGGTACGTAGAGCCTGCCCTGGTCTTCGGAGCCTGCCCAGTGGTTTATGTCTATGCTCGCCGGGTCGCGGTAGCCCAAGTTGATCGCCTTGCAGACGTCTTCGGGTATCCCGGTGGCCAGCGTCACGTTTATTCGCGGTTTCTCCACGCCGTCATTATATGTTCCGATCCCTCGCACGTGGGTCGAGTGGGCCAGCACGCCCCAGGGATAATCCTTGAACTTGTCCCACTGTTTGAGGAAATATTCGAGCGTGTGATAGCCCACCTCGCGGATGACCGCTCCGTGCGCCTCGGCGATTTCGGTAATGTGCGGCGCATAGATGATAAGCTCTCCGCCGTCGGCGACTACGGGCTCGAGCTTGTACATGCACTTGGCTCCGACCCAGAGCTCGTCGTACATTTCCGGAGCTTGGGAGAGCACCGAATCGTACGGAGCATCGACGTAGGTTATATGCGTTTTGCTTGACAGATCAGCGGCCGCCGACCAGGCGTCGCGGACCCCGTGGCCGAAGTACAATCCCGCCAGATCATGTCCCTTAACCACCATCGCCAGCAGGCAGGTTGGCGTGGGGATCATGTCGGCTGCGGCGTTGAGGGTCGCTCGCACGGGCGTTGTCTTACAGCCGATCATTTTGGGTATCGTAATAATCGCGCCGAGCCAGTGGAAGAAGTTCAGCAGGTCCGGGCCGCAAATGCCCGGAAAGAAATATTTCGCGCCGCCCGAGAAACCGACCACTTCATGCGGGAACACCGGTCCGGCGACCATGAGCAGATCGTAGTCCAGGATGCGTTTGTTTATCGTGACGTCAATGTCCAGCTCGAAACCGCCGGACGCTCCGCCGGTAATTTCGCGTATCTGATCGGCGGTGAGCGTGCCGATGGTCGTCATCGCATCCGGATTTTTCCAATCGTGATTAAAAACTTCCGAATCGCCCAGTACCTCGCTGCGGCGGCCCGGTTCGATATCCAGCAGCGAGTCGATCTGCGATTCGCCCAGCGGGGGATGGGTGCCCAGGGCGATCAGAAAGTCCAGCTTATCCGCTGCCGCCCCGACCGACTTCCGCAGACATCGAACGATAACACCCAGCGGACAAGATCGCGTATGGTCCGGTATTATAACGAGTATTCGCTTGCCGCTCGGTTCGATCCGCGCCGCAGCCGTTTCGATAATCTCACCGATTTGCTGATCGCTAAGATAACTGTCACTCTGTCCGGAACCAACTACGCTCATAAGCCCGATATTCCTTTTCTAGTATGTAACTCATCCTCCATTCTACGGAATAACTCCCCCCGAGCAACCATCTACCGGCGAACGGCCTGTAATCAGTTGTCAGTAATCAGTAAGCAGTAACGACAACGGCAAAACCGTCGCTCCGCGACAAGTGAAAGCGGCAAGAGCTTGCCGCAGTCCAAAACGCCTTGTTAGTCGCCGTGAGCCGTTACTGCCGTTCGCCGTTACTGTCGTTGCCGTTACTGCCGTTTGCCGTTGCCGTTCGCCGTTACTGTCGTTGCCGTTACTGATCACTGACCACTGACCACTAGCCGTTAGGGGTTTCAGGTTCGGGGGGAGCGTGGTATAAACACATATTGCACTTGCCGAACGCTTATCCCTGGAGATTTGGATATTCCTTATATAGGTGAACTATATTCACTGGGCGCAGCTGTCACCTGGGCCTTTTCCGTCATTCTCTTCAAGAAGAGCGGGGAATCGGTGCATCCGGTCGCCCTGAATATGTTTAAGAGCATCTTGGCGATAGTGCTGCTGCTGCCGGTCCTTTTTCTACGCTCAGAATTCCTTTACGATTCGGCATCGGGGGCGGATTACATCTTGCTGCTGTTCAGCGGCGTTATCGGTATCGCCATTGCCGATTCCCTCGTTTTTAAGGGGCTGAACCTATTGGGCGCCGGGTTGTCTTCGATCATAAACTGCCTGTACAGCCCCTTTATCATTCTGTTCTCCGTGCTGTTCATTGGCGAATCGCTGGGTTGTGTGCAGGTGTTGGGGGTGTTGCTGATTATCTCGGCGGTGCTTACCGCCACAAGTCTCAAGGGCAGAGGCTCCGTGAACCGCCACGACCTGATCCTTGGCGTTATTTGCTGTTCGCTGGCGATGGCGATCATGGGAATCAGCATTGTGATGGTCAAACCGTTGCTGGATCGGTCGCCTGTTCTGTGGGCTACTGGGGTCCGTCTTGTCGGCGGTGCTGCGGGGTTATGCGTTCATCTCCTGATCCACCCAAAGAGACGCGCCATTATTAAGTCCATGATTTGCGCCAGGAGTTGGAAGTACACGCTTGGGGGCTCGTTTTTGGGCGGATACCTAGCCATGATTCTATGGGTGGGCGGTATGAAATACACTCAAGCCTCCACAGCCGCCGCCCTGAACCAGACCAGCAACATCTTCGTCTTCCTCTTCGCCGCCTGGTTTCTAAAGGAACGAATCACCGTCCTGCGGGCCCTGGCGATCTGCGCCGCGGTGCTGGGCGCCCTGTTGGTGACGTTTGGTTAACCCAGAGCGACCTGCGATCCGAATCGTTATGACACTTGTATGTCAACTGCGGCGTGTGATTTGGCGGTGATTGCTAAAAGGAGCTTTCCCTTGGTGGGTTTGAAACCTACAATTAGCGTGACTGTTATGAGGTGAATATTGATGAATGTAGTTCATGTGACACATGAAGCGGCGGAAAAGATTGGTGGTATTGGGGCGGTTATCGCCGGCTTGGTGAATGCGGCGCCCTATAGGGAAACCGTTTCGCGGACGGTTTTGCTCGGCCCGCTGCTTAACACTAACCACCCGCCCGAGTTGCGGCTTGGCGAGGGGGGCGAGATATTTTACAGTAGCGTCGATGGACTCCAGCCGCCCGAATGGCATGCGAAATTCAGTGCGATCGAGCAAACGTACGATGTGGGCATTATCTACGGTACGCGAATGGTTCACGAGCCGTGCACCGGCGAGACCGTCAAGGCTGAGGTGCTGCTGGTCGACGTGTTCAGCATCAACCAGAAACGCCTGAGCCTGTTCAAGGGCGAGTTGTGGAAGAAATTCGCGATCCCGTCGGACAAGTTTGAATCGGCCTGGGAGTTTGAGCAGTATGTGCGGTTGGCTGAGCCTGGTTATGAGGCGCTTAAAGCCATCGGCTGCGAGGGCGGTTCGGAGATGATGGTGCTGCTGGCGCACGAATATATGGGCGTTCCGACGGCGTTGCAGGCGGTGCTGGACGGTAAGGGCGATGTGCGAACGGTGTTCTATGCGCACGAAGTGGCGTCGGTCAGACCAGTGGTGGAAGACATGCCCGGGCACGACACAATGTTCTACAACGTGCTGGCCCAGGCAAGCGAGAAGGGGCAAACCGTCGAAGATGTATTCCCAAGCGTGTTCGCCAACTACAAGCACCCGCTAGTCAAAGCCGCCCGCTATCTCGACCACATTTTCGCCGTCGGCGACTACGTTGTCGATGAACTGCGATTCGTCGACAAGCACATCGCCCGGAAAGAGATCGACCTGGTGTATAACGGTATCCCGACAGTCAAGCTGACCCTGGAGGAAAAACTCGCAAGTCGCGACCGCATGCTGCAATACGCCGAGAATCTTCTGGGCGTCCGCCCGACCTGGGTGATGGGGCACGTCTGCCGCCCGGTTGTAAGCAAAGCGATCTGGCGCGACCTTGCCGTTCTGCACGCACTGGAGCCAATGCTGAAACAACGCGACGAGACCGCAGTGTTCTTCATGCTCGGGACTCTGGCTGGACAACGCAGAGCCCGCGATGTGGCTGAGATGGAGCGGGTGTACGGCTGGCCGGTGGCGCATGAAAACGGATACCCCGACCTGTGCGGCGGTGAGGAAACCCTTGGCGAGATGTTTGACTGTTTTAACAGGGATCACGAGGCTGTGCGGGTTGTGCTGGTTAACCAGTGGGACTGGAGCCCTGAATTCTGCGGGCGAAAAATGCCCGAAGGCATGACATTCGCCGATATCCGGCGCGGGACCGATGTCGAGTTCGGGCTCAGCGCATACGAACCGTTCGGGATCAGCCAGTTCGAGGCGCTGTGCTTCGGGGCGATCTGTCTGGTGAGTAATGTGTGCGGTTGCATGGGGTTTGCCAGGCGGGCTGAAGAGGGCGAAAACTGCGATTGCGTACTCGAGGGCAACTTCCTCCGCGGTGGTGAGGGTTGGGATATCGAGTCGTTATTGGGGATGCAAACCGACGCTCGCGACGCGGTGGAGGCTGATGAGTGCGGGCGTCTGGCGACCATTTTAGTTGACTCTCTACCGCGCGACGCTGAAGCTATGCAGCGTCAAATGCAGGCTGGGTATGAACTTGCGTGCAAGATGAGTTGGGAGTGCGTCGTTAGTGATTACTTCCTGCCCGCATTGGGCAGGGCGTCGACCTAGGTGACATTTGCCCGAAAAAAAAAGCATATTTAGTGCAAAACGGCCAGGGGCGCCATACAATACATGTATAAGTTGCTAATTTTTACAGGTTTTGGTGGTTAGAAAGGCGATCGATTATGAAGTTATCAACTGCGGCGGAATTTGCGGTTCGGGGTATGGCGGTTCTGGCTGAGAATTACGGGGATGGGCCCACCACCCTTGACGCCGTTTGTAAAGCCAGAGGTCTGTCCAAGCAGTATCTCGTTAAAATATTTTCCATGTTGACCCGTGCGGCGCTGGTCACGCCCAGAAGAGGCAAAAAGGGCGGTTACCTGCTGTCACGCGACCCGTCGGAGATTACGCTTCTGGAAATTATCGAAGCTGTCGAGGGGCCTCTTGCTGTGAATTTCTGTCAGCACGTCCCGCCGCGCTGCGATGAGGCTGACTGCGGGTTGCGATCGGTCTGGACCGACATTCAGGAGTACATTTCGGAGCGACTCGGCAAGGCCACGCTGGACCAGTGCATGACGATCGAATAATTAGTCTGATCGGTATTGTTTTCGACACAGATGTCAGGGGGCGACCGGGCACGGTAAACGGCAACGTCAACGGCTTTTGCCACAGAGATCACAGAGGACGGCAAACGGCGGAGAAGATGTTAACAGCAACGTCAACGGCTTACGGCGAGAACACAGAGGACGGCTTACGGCTTACGGCTTACGGCGAGAGCACAGAGGACGGCAAACGGCGACGGCTTACGGCTTACGGCTTACGGCGAGAACACAGGGGACGACAACGACAACGGTCTGCGACATGGCAAGGGGGCCATCCATTTCAGCCTCAGCGTTAAATGAGTGAGACAAAAGGTGTTTACAGAAAACTTGTTGCACTATTCACCATCAAATTTCTCATAGCTGTTGTAGTTGATTTCCGTGTCTCCTGTGTCTTCCGT
>JABGPF010000083.1 GCA_018645065.1 Phycisphaerales bacterium | reverse complement strand
AGTCACCGTCGTGAAACCAAGTTGGTTGTACGGCCCGCGCGATCGAGCGTCCATGCCGCGTCTGATAAACGCGATTCGCACCGGAAAAGCCAAACTAATCGGCGATGGGAACAACCTCTTCAATCTCACATACGCAGGTAACGAAGCCGAGGGCTGCATTCTCGCAGCCACTAACGATAAAGCAATAGGCCAGGCGTACAACCTGTCAAGCGATGGCGAGTTCACGCAGAAGCAGTACATAAACGCAGTGGCTGAATGCCTGGGCGAAAAGCCCGTGACCAAAACCGTTCCCTACGCGATCGCCAAAAAAGCCGCGTTTGTGATGGAGCTGTTCGGGCATATGTTCAATCGCAAAACCCCTCCGCTCATTACGCGATATTCGGTGTGGCTTATGGGTCGCAAGTGCTTCTTCTCACCCGAGAAGGCCCGTAAGGAACTCGGATGGCAGCCCACGGTGGGATACGACGAAGGGATTCGCCTGGCGGTGGAGTCGTGCCTTCAGGACGAGAAGAACGCATAATTCCAAAACTGCAAAAGCATACTAATGACAAACGGCGGCGGATCTATTGATCCGTCGCCGATTTTTGTTTGTTCGTCACGACCAAGCCGCCAGTCAAAGACGGGCCGGCTGTTACAACGATATATTGACTTCGTGCAGCAGTTGGGCCATGTCCAGCGGTTTTGCTATGCAGACTCTGGCGCCGCAGTCGATGATCTGCTGCTGATTTTCAGGTGAGGGGTATGCTGTCATCGCGACGACTTCCGCGTGCCTGGTTGAATCCTGGGATTTGATCAGGCGGCAGACTTCGTATCCGTCCATTCCGGGCATCCGCAGGTCTAGGACTACTACGTCGGGCTTCAATGTAGCCACCAGCGTACCGGCTCGGAAACCGTCGTGGGCTTCGTGAACTTCATAGTCCGGATGCGCAGCACGCAGTGCCCGCGATATAAGTTGTGTGATCGCTGTTTCATCGTCAACGATGAGTACGCGGATCGGAACAGTGTCCAGTGCTGCCGGGACGGGCATCTTGTGTTCACGCAGAAACACCACCAGATCCTCGACAGCTACGCGCCGGTGTCCGCCCGGTGTGCGATGGGCTTTCAGGAGGTCCTGATCAATCCAGTTGGCCACTGACCCGGGATCGACATGCAGCATTTCAGCGATAGCGAACGTTGACAGGTTATTAGCCATATCGATTCTACTCTCGTTTCAAGCTATTTTACCGCTAATCGGTAAATAGAAGATATTGGATAAACACGCCGGATACAAAAACGGCGGTTCACTGCTCATCATTGTCTGTATGATAGTTAATATCGTCTTTTACTGCAACAAAAGCCAGAATTTTTTGTGTAATTCCCGCAGTTTGCATATTGGAGAAAAGGGATAATTGAATCCCATGGGCTGTTCTGATAATAGTGAGATGCATCTGGTCGCGTCGTTCATGCTTGAGAAATGCTTGACATATCTGCTGTCAGGGGGTATCGTTATGTGCATGATGACTTGTGACATCCGACAATCCGACGCTGTTGACCGCTCCGCTCCAGGCCGCGGTTCTTTTGCATTGTCGCTTGTATTGCTCGTATCTGTACTCTAGGTCGCTGTGCTTGTTTTAGCACGGCGGCCGACACTTCGATTCCCCACACAGCCCCGTAAAATGTTGAACAGTTGTATTTTTTGCGCGGAGTTGTAGGATAGTTTTACAACAGTCTGCTCGGGTCAGTACCGATCAGATAGTATTCCAAGGATAATAGTTATGGCGAAAACAGACGGTAAAAAATACAAAATGAAGCTGGAGCAAGGGTTCGTAGGAGCCTGCGGTGGAGAAATTATCCATCAGATCCTCACCGATCACGGTGTTGATCTGGTGTTCGGTTTCCCCGGTGGAGCCCTTATCCCGTTGTTCGACGTGCTCTACGATTCGGATATCGAACTTGTGATACCCCGTCACGAACAGGGCGCGATACATATGGCTGAGGGTTACGCTCGGGCGACGGGCAAGACTGGAGTGGTGATTGCTACTTCCGGTCCTGGCGCTACGAACCTGGTTACGGGTTTGGCGAACGCATACCTCGACTCGACGCCGCTTGTCGCCATCACCGGGCAGGTGAAAAGCCATCTTATAGGTAACGACGCGTTCCAGGAAGCCGACATGACGGGCATCTCACGCCCGATAACGAAACACAACTTCCTGGTCAACAGCGTTGATGAGCTTGGGCGCATATTCACCGAGGCGTTCCATATAGCATCGACCGGAAGGCCCGGACCGGTGCTCATCGACGTTCCGGTCGACATAACGGTTAACCGGTTGGAGAAACCGGCGAATCTGACGATGCGGATACCCGGATACAAGCCCAGTACGTCCGGGCACCTTCGCCAGATCGAAAGCGCCGCCAAGGTGATAAACGAATCGAAGCGCCCGTTGCTTTATGTCGGTGGAGGCGTGATACACAGCGAAGCGACCGCAGAACTCCGAGCCGTCCAGGAAAAAGGACGCCTCCCGATAACCACGACGCTCATGGGGCTCGGCGTGGTCGACGAAAACGACCCGCTCGCCCTGCAAATGCTCGGTATGCACGGTTCGGCCACCGCTAACTACGCGACCCAGGAGTGCGACTGCCTGATATCCGTTGGCGCACGTTTTGACGATCGGGTCACCGGTAAGCTCGAAACCTTTGCGCCAAACGCGACGATAGTGCACATTGACATCGACCCGACTTCGATATCGAAAGTTGTCAAAGCCGATGTGCCCGTAGTCGGCGACGCCAAGGATATTCTGGCCAAGATGGTCAATTTTATCGAGCCCAAGGAACGTACAGAATGGTTGGAGCAGATCGCCGCCTGGAAGAAGCAGTATCCTCTGGCGTATGAGGCCAGTGATACGACGATCAAACCGCAGTTGGTAATAGAAAAACTCGGTGAACTTACGAACCATGACGCAATAATAGCCACCGGTGTCGGCCAGCATCAGATGTGGGCCGCACAGTTCTACAAATTCCGCAAACCCCGTCAGATCATAACTTCCGGTGGTTTGGGAACGATGGGTTTTGGTGTGCCTTCGGCGATAGGAGCCCAGTTCGCCAGCCCTGACGCTACGGTTATTGATATTGACGGTGATGGTAGTTTTTCGATGACGATGGTCGAGATAATCACGGCGGTGCAGCACAAGCTTCCGGTTAAATTCATCGTGTTGGACAACGAGTATCTGGGAATGGTCCGCCAGTGGCAGGAGATGTTCTTCGATAAGCGTTATTCCGGTACAGTTCATCCTTGCCCGGACTTTGTGAAGATTGCTGAAGGCTTCGGGGCCAAGGGGCTGCGAGTTGAAGACCCCGCCGGACTTACCGACGCCTTGCAGGAGCTTCTGGACTACAACGACGGACCGGCCGTTCTGGTAGTGGCCGTTGATCCGGAAGAAAATGTTTACCCGATGGTGCCCGCGGGCAAGAGTCTTCACGAGATGGAACTTGGGCGTCTGGCCTGATCGGCGACGCTACGCAGAATTTGGAGAATAGCAATGAAACATGTGATAACAGCACTGGTGCAGAACCAGCCTGGAGTCTTGGCGCATATATCGGGCATGTTCGCAGCCCGCGGTTTTAATATCGATTCACTAGTCGTCGGACGAACCGAAGACGCCGAACTAAGCCGCATGACTATCGTCGTCGTAGGCGACGAGGCCGTGCTCGAACAGGTACGCAAACAGTTGGGCAAGGTTATACCTGTGGTGAAGGTTCGCGATTTCACGAACACCGAAAACGTGCAGCGTGATCTTCTGTTGATCCGCGTGCACGCTCCGGCAGAGAAGCGTCCGGCGGTGGTTGATCTGGTCAACCTCTTCCGAGGCCGCGTCGCCGACGTCGCCCGCAGTTCGGTGGTTATCGAACTTACGGGCACTGAGGATAAGATCGAGGCGTTCATTGACCTCGTCCGTCCTTACGGGATTCGCGAACTGGCTCGCACCGGCGTGATCGCGATGTTGCGCGGTGGGCGGAAATAACGAAACCCACCCGTTGATTTGGGATTTTAGATTTGGGATTTGGGATTTAACGTCAACGGCGCGCGAAACCGCAAGCGGTTGCACTACTGACGAACAAGTGTATTTCATGTGCACTCGTTCCCTAATGCAACGATTCACCGACTCCCAAAACCTCATCACGCACATGAAGCATCATATAACCGCTTGCGGTTTCGCGCGTTGTACGTCGTTGCTGTTAAAGACCGCCTCAGATCATTTTGTTTAGTTCTGTGGGCGTTATTTCGGTTAGTGACGTTACTATGCGATTGGCGGATGTTAGTTCGGATGTTGGGTATGATGTGCTCACGGCGAGTACTTGAATCCCGAGTGCTCGGGCCGATTCTATTCCCGCTGGCGAGTCTTCGATGACAACTGTTTTCACTGCTTCCGGTCCGCTCTTTGCGAATGGCGCGAGTTGTTGGATCGCCAGTCGATATCCTTCCGGATCGGGTTTGCCCTTTTGGACGTCTTCGGCCGCTACTATCACCTGGAAACAGTCCCGCACGCCGATTGACGTTGACGCTACTTCTATTTCCTGGCGCAGTGATCCGCTGCAGATTGCCATTGGCACGCCGGTCTGGGCGGTTTGTCTGATCAGTTCGACCGCGCCCGGAAGGGCGGTTACTGATGTTTGAAACACGTTCAGGACCAGTTGTGTTTTGGCTTCTGTCAGTTCGCGTATTTTGTCTTCGGTGAAGGGTTTGTTGAAATCTTCGCCTACATGTTTGAAGCAGTCGTAGTCGTCGAATCCGAGATATTTTTCGTAGTAGTCGTCGTGTGAGAGGTTAATCCCTTCGCTTCGCAACACTTCCTGGAACGTGGCGAGGTGAACGGGTTCTGAGTCTACGATTACTCCGTCGAAATCAAATATAAGAGCGTCCACTTATTGTTCTTCCTTTTGGTTTGTTTCTTTGAACTCGGTTTTTACAGACACTTCGATTCTGGTTTCACCGGGCTCTGATGATACGGTTAGTTTTGCTGCGATGGCGTTTGCTCGGTCTTTTATTGAACTGAGTCCCAGCCCTTTTCCTTCTTCGGCTTTTATATCGAATCCAGCGCCGTTATCTACTATCGCCATGACAAGTTTTTGTTTGTATCGCACAAGATCGATATCGATAGTGCTTGCTCCGCTGTGTCTGATTACGTTGTTTACGGCTTCTTGTGCGATGCGGAACAGTGCGATTTCGATTTCCGGCGCCAGTCTGACCCGTTCGATTACCGGGTCGCATTGAATCGTGGTGATGATGCCGGCGGACTTTCCGTACTCTTTCAACTGTCTCATAGCGGGGATCAGGCCGAGTGCTTCCAGCGCCGGTGGGTAGAGTCCGTGGCATATTCCTCTTATATCAGCGATGAGTTCGTTACAGGTTTTGGTAGGCGCCGGTCCGTTTACATTTGTAATTTTTCCTAGTTGCATACCGAGCGCTACTAGTTTTTGGTTGACTGAATCGTGCAGTTCGGCTGCGAGGTGTTTTCGTTCTTCGTCGCGTGCGGCCATAAGTTTTACATGTGCGATTTTCAGCGCTTCTTCAGTCCGTCTGGCTTCGGTGAGATCGCGTAGGAATCCGACTATGCAATCTCTGCCCTCAAGGCGGATGATCGTTGCGCCCACGTCTGCGAAGACAATCTCGCCGTCGCCTGTGACGAACGGAATAGCGGGAGCCAGTTTGCTTTCTCCGTGGATCAGAGCGTAGAATTCGTTCATTACGTGTTCTATATCTTCGGAGCGGTGCCAGTCCTCGATGCTCATTGTCAGGAGTTCTTCCTTCCTGTATTTGAGCATATTTTGGACTGCCGGATTGCTGAATACGAGTTTGCGGGTTTCGATGTCAACGACCAGTATTCCCTCATTGGCGCCTTCAAAGAGCGTTCTATACCGCTGTTCGGACTGTCTTAGTTGTTCTTCGGCCCGCCGGGTTTCAGTGAGATCGTGAATGAATCCCACTGCGCAACCTCTGCCTTCGAATTTAATAAGCCTAGCCGACACATCGGCGTAGATTACCTTACCGTCCCGCGTTTGGAACGGTATGTTAGTTGCGACTTTGTAATCCCCGCGTGCCTGGGCCTGGAAGCATTCCACTACGTGGTCCAGGTCTTCTGGCGGGTGGGAGTTGGCGATGGTCATTTCGAGGAACTCTTCGGCGCTGTAGTTCATCATTTCGCAGATGGCGGGATTGGCGAACAGGTACTTCTGTGTTTCGATATCAGCGACGAGTATGCCTTCACTTGTTCCTTCGAACAGCGCCTTGTATCGTTGTTCGGACTGCTTGAGCAGTTTTTCGGTTTGTTTGCGATCCGTTATGTCACGTGCGAACGCCACAATATTTATTATGTTTCCGTCAGGGTCTTTAAGTGGCGAGAGTGTTGTTTCGATCCAGAACTGACCGTTTGGGAACGTGGCGAGCCAGTCATCGCGAACGGACCATCCGGATTTGTATACGTTATTAATGCTCTGCAGTCTCATTTCGGCTATTTCGAGTGGGAACACATCGCGAAGATGCTTACCTGCCAGGGCGTTTGTGTCGATTCCGTATCGTGTGTCCATTTCGGAGCTCGCCCAGCATGAAAGAATATAGCCATCCGGAGTGTATACCAAGATCGCGGTTTGGTGCAGAGACGCCATTATGGCTTGTAGATGTTCCTCGCTGGTTTTGAGTGCGATTAAGGCGGTTTTGTGTTCGTGGATGTCGCGTGCGATGACGAGTGTGGAGTGCACCTGTTGGTCGTGTTCTCTGATGGGCTCCATCGAGATTTGATACCATCGCATCTCGCCTCCGAGCGGTGCGTACACCTCGATTGTGTTGCTCTGACCTGAACCGATAGCGTTTTGTGCACGGATTGCTTCCCGGTCGGCGAATTCCTTAGGGAATACGTCCCAGAGTGTTTTCCCGACCAATTGTTCGACGGTTCCGCCCAATCGTTGCGCACAAACAGCATTCATGAAAAGGAACACGCCATCGGCGTTTAGGGTGCATATCGCTTCGCCTGAGGATTCGACCACGGCGCGGTATTTCTCCTCGCTCTGTTGCAGGGCGATCAGGGTGGTTCGTTCTTCGGTGATGTCGAGGATTATTCCTTGGAGGTGCGTGACTTGATCATCAGAATCACGGACCACGGTGTTTCGGCTTTTGACCCATCGAACCTCACCGGACTTGGCGTAAATACGATAATCTGTAGTGTATTCTTCAATCCCCTGGTCGAAGTATTCAAGCGAATCGGCCTTAAGATGCTCCATGTCTTCGGGCGGTACGATATCATTGAAAGAGATTTCGCCGGAACGCAGCTCGTCGGCCGAATACCCGAACTGTTCAATACTGTCGGAAATGAATTCGACAGGTAAATCGTCGGTCATTTGCCACAGGCACACTACCGCCGGGCTTGTGTTTACGATCGACATGAGCATCTGGAGGCTTCTCTGGGTCTCCTCCAATTCATTTCGGAGAGCGTCCAGTTTGCCCGCGTCGGTATCGGATGTATGTTTTTTGTTCATGTGCAGAAATAAGTATCGTCAACATGGCGGTCTACGCCAAGAGCCAAAATAGATATATTTGGTGGCGGGGGGTCAGGTGATCGGAAGCGTGACAGTTATTGTAGTTCCTTCAGCGAGTTCGCTTTCCAGAGTGATCTGTCCTCCGAGTCGGTCTGTTGCGTGTTTTACGATCGCCAGACCAAGTCCGGTACCGCGTGCGGCGGCGTCTCCTGATCGGCATGCGGCGGCCTGGAAGAATCGTTCGAAAACACGGTCTTGGATATCTGAAGGCATTCCGCATCCAGTGTCGGTGACGCTCAGGGTTACATAGTCGTCCTTTGCGTCCAGCCTGCATTCCACCTTCCCGCCTGGGGGGGTGAACTTCAAAGCGTTGCACACAAGGTTGTCGATAATCAACTGTAGGAGCGTGGTGTCGGATGCGAATGTGAAATCTTCGGTGTCGGTCGATACGATCAATTCCACTTGCTTGCTGTGAGCCTGGTCGCCGTGGTTTTCAGTGATTCGCTCGGTCAGCAACGCCAGGGAGACATCTGTGAGGTTCGGTCCGGCTCCGGGCATTTCGACAAGGTGCAGGTCCAGCAGGTCGTTGGTCATCTGT
The DNA here is from genome assembly GCA_018645065.1 of Phycisphaerales bacterium. Taxonomy (GTDB): domain Bacteria; phylum Planctomycetota; class Phycisphaerae; order SM23-33; family SM23-33; genus BS750m-G57. The sequence goes on along the minus strand of JABGPF010000083.1, from coordinate 11,069 downwards.
TCCAGGCGTGTGATGTGGCGATTGAGTATCGCAGCGACCTTCGCGATCCTTTCCGGATTGTTATCGTCTGTGTCGGCGAGTTCTTCCGCCGCTGCCCTGAGAGTCGCAAGCGGTGTGCGGAGTTCGTGGGACGCATTGGCGACGAATTCGGCTTTCATTGCGGCCGTTGCGGATATCTCGGTCACGTCGCGCAGTACCAGCAATACCGCGATTCCACCGGGTTCACTCGCCGCTACCCTTGCCGCATGAACATCGAGTATTTGTCCGCCTCGTTCTGGAGTTTCGATGCGACTGTCAATATATTCGCCAGCGGCCATTAGTTTGCGGTATACGTCCAGCACACCGCCGGTCACCAGCGACTTGAACTCCTCGCCGGTTTGATCGGTTTTGTCCAGATCCAGCAAATCGTTGGCCGAACGATTCAGCAGCACGATATGCCCGGTTTTATCCAGTGCGATCAGGCCTTCGCGAAGGTTGTCTACGATCGAACGCAGTTGCTGGCGTTGGGTTTCGACGGTGCGGATTTGGTGAGCGAGGTTATCTCGCATGTCGTTTAACGCCCCGGCAAGGCGGGCCAGTTCATCCGTTCCGCTTACCTTTACGCGTGCGTCGAGATTTCCTGCGGTGAGTTGTTCTGCGGTTTCTGTGATTTGCTTTAGCGGAGCGTACCATATCCAGCTCATGAGCATCGCCAGCATAGCAGCGGCCGCTACCGTGGCGATGCTGGTCCAGAAAAGTGCGTTGCGGATAAGCGCCTGGTCTTCGGCGATGGCGCGTATTGGCATCGCCAGGCGTACCACCGCCACTACCGTTTCATCCTTGCGTACCGGGCGGGTGATGTAGCGGTATTCGACTTTTGTGGTTTTGCTCACGTGAGTGGCGGCGCCGTCTTTACCTTCGATCGCCGCCAGCACCTCAGGTCGATCGGGAGTTTTGTGGTTGTCCATAGCACTTGGGTCGGCGATGCTGTCGCCCAGCACGCGTCCGTCTGAGGCGATTATCGTGAGCCTCATCGCCGAACCGGTCATCAGTTCTGCGGCGGCCTGGTTTATGCGAGTTTCGGACATCGGCCAGAGATCCTGGAAATAGCGCCTCGCCAATTCGGATGAATGGTCCTGACCGGTGCGATTGTTTCGCATGTAGGATGTGTTGAGGTGGTGATAGGAGACACTAAGCCCGATGGCGATGACAATGCTCACCAGCAGCAGGTTGCCCATGAATAGTTTGACCAGCAGGCTGAGTCTTTTCATCGTATCTTCCCGGTGGTTATCTGGTTTTCAGTCGAGGGTTTCATCTTCGGCGAGTTTGTATCCCACGCCTCTGACGGTTTTTATGTATTTTCTGGCGGTCCTGAGCTTCTTCCGCAACGAGGTCATGTGTACGTCTATGGTGCGGTCGGTCACAATTGCATCTGAGCCCATCGCCGAATCGATTAACTGATCGCGTTGCAGGACCCGCCCCTTGGCGCGAACGATCGCCGACAGCAGGCGAAATTCGGTCAGAGTGAGCGCTGTGTCATGTCCGTCCACTCTCACTCGGTGGCGGGCGGTGTTTATTTCAATAGGTCCGATTGACAGTATGTCGGCGAGGTCGGTTTGGTTGGTTTCGGAGCGTCTGAGCAGTGCGGCGATCCGGGCGACGAGAACTGACATGCTGAACGGTTTGGTCATGTAATCGTCGGCGCCGACTTGCAGACCGACTACAATGTCGCTCTCTTCCCCCAGTGCGGTCAGCATAATAATCGGAAGACGGGCGGTCGAGCGATTTGCCCGTAGACGGGCGGTTATTTCGGCTCCGGAGATACCCGGAAGCATTCGGTCCATTACCACCAGGTCCGGCGGATTGTCCAGGATAGTCTCCAGTGCGTCCGAACCGTCATTGCATACGGAGACTTCGTAGTGTTCGCGAGTCAGGCGCATGGCGATAAGTTCGCTCATATCGGTTTCGTCTTCGACGATGACAATGCGTCTGTTTGACACGTAAATTCTCGTTAACTGACTGGTAAAGATTTAGCGCAATCTTAACAAACTTCAAATACGCCCTTAGTTATCATGTGCGACAATAACTTACATGTTGGCCTGAGGCAAGAGACGCCGGGCGAAAGTGGATGATAATAATTGTAAATCGGAGATTAAAACATGATAGCAGAAGCAACTAGTTCAATGGACACTTTACTATTGGCCGAGATGGCGGTGGCCGTTATCGCCGGACTCGGCGTTTTTCTGCTGGGTATGAAGTATATGTCCGAGGGGTTGCAAACTATCGCGGGCAATCGCCTGCGGTCGATGATAGGCGCCGCCACCAGCAATCGTTTTACAGGAATGGCCGTCGGAGCAGGCGTGACATCCGTGGTGCAGTCCAGTTCAGTGACCACCGTCATGGTGGTCGGGTTCGTTAACGCAGGTTTCATGACACTCACCCAGGCCATAGGCGTGATTATGGGCGCCAATATCGGTACGACTATCACCGGTTGGGTTATCGCGCTGGAGATCGGTAAGTACGGGCTTCCGATAATGGGTGTGATGGCACTGATCTTCGCATTCGCCAAAAAGGACAGGCTCAAGTTCCTGGCGATGGCGATAATGGGTGTTGGTATGGTCTTCTTCGGGCTGGAAATGATGAAGAACGGATTCAAGCCGATACGAAATATGCCGGAGTTTGAGGCATGGTTCGCGACTTTCCAGGCCACCAGTTACATAGGCGTCCTGAAGTGCGCCTTTGTCGGTTGTGTGCTTACAATGATCGTGCAGTCGTCTTCGGCGACTTTGGGTATAACTATCGTGTTGGCCTCCACCGGGGTGATACCGTTCTACACGGCCGCTGCACTTGTGCTGGGGCAGAATATCGGAACTACAATCACCGCGTACCTCGCATCGATTGGAACAACTGCCAACGCCAAACGAGCCGCCTACGCTCATGCAATATTCAATATAGTCGGTGTGGTTGTCATTACAGCGCTGTTTGCTCCGTATATGAAACTTGTAGAATCAGTTATGCGTCTCGGACCGATCAATATAGATCCGCACGCAATCACTATGGTGGATGGAGTGGAGACATTCGGGCAGATGGCGGCAGCTTTGGCTGCGGTGCATACCGGGTTCAACGTTGTCAACACGCTGGTCTTCCTCCCGCTGGTCAACCCGCTTGCCGCTTTGCTTATGCGAATTGTGCCCGACCGCAAGTTCAAGGAAACTCCGCACCTGACAATGCTAGACCCGCACATGGCCGATACGCCAATTATTGGTATCGAGCAGGCACGCAAAGAAGTTAACCGAATGGCCGATACGCTGGACAAAATGCTGCCGCGACTTCGCACCGTTATCACAGAAGAGGTAACGAGCGATAAGAACGTTCAGAAAATTTTCCACAAAGAAGAAGTGCTCGACATAATGCAGACCGAAGTTACCGTGTTCGTGACCGATCTGCTGGCTGGAAGCCTGACTCACGATCTGGCCGACGAGGGTAGACGCATCTTGCGAATCGCCGACGAATACGAATCGGCAAGCGATTACGTGCAGAACCTCCTGAAGCTTTACTTGCGTCTGGAACAGGCGGACTTGCAGTTCTCCCACGCCGACCGCGATCATATATTGGCACTCCACGACGAGGTTGTCACCTATGTTGATATGGTTTCAACGGCATGCCGACAGAATCGCGGTGAGGTTGTCACCAAGGCCCACAGCATCGGCGAAGGGATCAGCCATCACATCCGTCGCCTGCGAAACCAGCACCTCGCAGACGTCGCCGAAACCCGACCGGCGCCGCTGGTTACCGTAATCTACACTGATATGCTAAACGCGTATCGGCGGGTGAAAGACCATGCGATGAACGTTGCCGAAGCTCTCGCTGGAGAAAAATGATAACGGCGAGCGTCAACGGCGAGCAATCCCGACGACGTCGGGACGAGGCCGACGTACCGTCGACCGCTAAACGGAAATACGTAGCGTTAGTTATGATCTTTTCGTTGTTTGTTTTTTGGCGTCATAATTGATATGCGATGTCTGTTCGATATGATTTTGTGATTGATGTTTCGGCAATCATTGGCGTCTTTGTGCGTTCTGGCTAGTTGGAACGAAAGGCGAACTGCCAATGGGCACGCAAAATTCGCAGGAATCATGGAGAACACATCGATGAAAATGACAATTAAACTATTGCTTTGTGTGACGTTGAGCTGCTTGGTGCTGGCTGGCGATTCTGTCGGCTTGGCGAAAGAGGCGCAGCAGCCCGGCGCCTCGCCCGATCAGATCATGTCTGACTGGGTGCTCCAGGATTTCGGTAAAACTGATGCCAGTAAGTGCTTTAAGTCCAAAAAAGATTGCACGTTAGAAGCCGCTGCCGTCGCGAAGGTTGTCGCAGAGCTCGGTGCGGTCGGGGCGGACTTTAAAGCCGAAGCGGCGAAGCTGACCGCCGCCAAAACTCCCGGTGGAGATAAGAAGTGGAAGGATCTTTACACGCGAGCAGCTAAGGTCCGCCGCGCCAAACGTCTCAAGCTGGTGAGCATCCGCTGCAAAAAAATCGTGTTCACCAGGCACTACGAAATGGGCGGAAGTCACTACGCCTACACCGAAGGTCTGTCAGACGCGCAGCGAGAAAGGCACTTCAAGCCCGGTTCGGCGCTTTGCCTGCTGGATGTCAGCGGCGACAAGCCGATGGTCGAAACCCTCATCGACGATCCCAAGGGCGTTATCCGCGACCCCGACGTGAGTTATGATGGAAAGCGGATTCTATTCGCTTGGAAAAAGTCTGATCGTCAGGACGATTATCACCTGTACGAAATGGACGTTGCAACTCGCAAGATCCGCCAGCTTACTTTCGGCCTGGGTTTCGCGGACTACGAAGGATGCTACCTGCCCGACGGGAATATCCTGTTCAATTCGACACGCTGCGTGCAGATTGTCGACTGCTGGTGGACCGAAGTATCGAACCTGTACGTCTGCAACAAGGATGGTAAATTCCTCCGCCGCGTCGCGTTTGACCAAGTGCATTCCAACTACCCGCAGGTCCTCGACGACGGGCGCGTGGTTTACACCCGCTGGGACTATAACGACCGCGGACAGCTTTACCCTCAACCGCTATACCAGATGAACCCCGACGGAACCAGCCAGACCGAATACTACGGGAACAACTCATGGTTCCCGACAACTATCGGACACGCACGCGGGATTCCCGGAACCAGCAAAGTGATGGCCCTGGCGACCGGACACCACACCCGCCAACGCGGAAAACTCTGCATCGTCGACTCGAAAAAAGGGCGCCAGGAAGCTTCGGGCGTCCAGTTGATCGCGCCGATCGCCGAGACTAAATCCGTGAAAATTGATCGCTACGGACAGCGGGGCGACCAGTTCCAGTATCCCTACCCGTTCAGCGAAAAAGAGTTCCTCGTAACTTTCCGAGCAGATGGAAGCCGCCTGAGATTCGGAATCTACTTCATGCGAGACGACGCCAGTCGCGAACTGCTGGCTGTTAACGCCGGACAAGACAGCAACCAGCCCGTACCGCTGAAGGCTCGCAAGGTCCCGAATATCCGCCCGACGACCGTTGATTACCGAAAGAAGACAGGCACGTTCTACGTGCAGGACGTCTACATCGGGCCCGGCCTGAAGGGTGTTAAGCGCGGCGTGGTGAAAACGTTGCGAGTAGTCGCCCTTGAGTTCCGCGCCGCCGGCATCGGAGCAAACGGTAACCGCGGACCTGCCGGTGGGGCACTGGTCTCCACGCCGATCTCAATTGGTAACGGAACGTGGGACATTAAGCATGTTCTCGGCGATACGCCTGTGCAGTCTGACGGCTCGGCGTTCTTCGAAGTGCCCGCACGGACTCCGGTTTACTTCCAACTGCTCGACGAGAAAAACCACGTTGTGCAGTCGATGAGAAGTTGGTCAACGCTCCAACCGGGCGAAAAATTCTCATGCGTCGGATGCCACGAGAACAAAAACGAAATCTCACTATCGACCGGTACGACTATCGCCATGAAGGCCGGACCCAAAAAGCTAAAACCGTTCTACGATTCGACCGGCGGATTCAGCTTCCCCAAGATGATCCAGCCGATTCTCGACAAGCATTGCATCAAGTGTCATGACGGAAAGACCCCCAACGCCATGAGCCTGATGAGTACGCCCCAGACGAACAAGCGGGCTAAACGCGACTGGTCCGAAGCGTACCTGAGCCTTACGAAAAACGGTAAGCCCAACGAGATGATCAACTGGCTCAATGTGCAGTCGGTCCCGCCGATGCTCGAACCGTACTTCAAGGGCGCCAATAAGTCTAAAATCTTCGAGCAGATCGCAGGCGAGCACTGCAAAACGAAACTCTCGCAGGAAGAGCTCGACAAGATCGCATGCTGGATTGATCTGCTCGTACCGTTCTGCGGCGACTACGCCGAGGCTGGAGCCTGGAACGAAGGCGATCACGCCAAGCACAAACGCTTCATGGACAAACGCAGACGAATGGAGCTGATTGAAGCGGCGAACATCGAGGAAATGCTGACAGGCAAGCGTCCTGCCGGAGCTCCGAGCGATAAGGATCCGGTTGTGGCGACTACGGGTTACCGCAATCTGGCGCTGAATCCCAAGGACGTTATGGGCGACTCGAAAGTCTTCCCGCATGCCTCGACCAACAGCGTCTGCCGCAACGATAAGGTTTACGCCGCCAAGAACGTTATAAACGGTAAGACCGCCAACACCGGACACGGCGGACGGTTCCCGTCATGGGGCCCTGATCGTCGTGAAGATCTCTGGATCAAAATCGACATGGGCAAGGAATTTGAAGTCGATAAGATCGTATTGTGGATTCGCGCCCAGGAGCGTCACGATAAGCATTGGCACTCAGCGACGCTCGAATTCTCCGACGGCAGCAAGGAGAAGCTTAACATCAAGTGGACCAAGGAACCGCAGACTTTTAAGTTCAAGAAACGCAAGGTCAAGTGGGTTAAGTTCAGCGAACTGGTCCAGAAAAAACCGCTCGGTTGGTGTGCGTTCTCTGAAGTCCAGATCTGGGGCCAATAGACTCGAGCATCCAACATAGCAGCAATCCTATTGCGGGCGCCCTGGTTACCAGAGGCGTCCGCAGTTTTTATTGAACCGCTATTGGGCCTGATAGACGCTTGCTACTCACGTCTTTATGCGATATTAATAGATGCTTATAACACTTTGGGAGATGGGATATGAGCGAAGTTGAACATATTATTAGCGTCCAGGATGAAGTTGGCGAGACTCCTATCTGGATACCCGATGAGCAGGCGATGTACTGGGTCGATCTGGAAGGCTCGGCCGTTCATCGATACGAGCCGGCCAGCGGAGCCCGAAAGGACTGGGCGCTTGACGTTGCGGTTACGGCCCTGGCCAGGCGGGCCTCGGGCAAGTGGCTGCTGGCCACCAAAACCGGACTGGCGTTCTGGAATCAGGAGACAAACGCCTCGGAAATCATTGTCGATCCCGTATCCGATATCGAAGCGATGCGCCTTAACGATACTGCCGTTGATCGCCAGGGACGCCTCGTCGCCGGGACAGCAAACGTGCAGGACTTCGAAGCTTCCGACGGCGCGATATACCGCCTTGATACGGACCATTCGCTGCACCAGATAGACGACGGATACGCGATATCAAACGGGATGGGCTTCAGCCCCGATGGAACTATCCTTTACGTGACCGACATGTTCCACAACCGCATTGTCGCCTTGGATTACGATATCGCCTCGGGCGCTGTGAGCAACAAGCGAACGTTCGTTGAAGTACCGGGCGACACCGGCCTGCCTGACGGATTAACCGTAGACGCCGACGGTTTTGTCTGGAGCGCACACTGGGCTGGTTCGCGAGTAACCCGATACGATCCCGACGGAACTATCGAACGCCAGATACCCGTGCCAGCCACTAACGCGACGTCGCTGGGCTTCGGCGGGGCTGAGATGAACGAACTTTACATCACCACCGCGTGGTTCTTCATGAGCGAAGAAGAACGCAAAGCCCAACCGCATGCCGGAGACGTTTTCCGCGTAAAGACTGACATTACCGGACTGGTCGAACCGCAATTTGCAGGCTAACAGGAGCATCGATATGAGCATGACAAAAGAAGAGCGCGTATTGCGCGTAATTAACGGCCAGGATGTTGACTACCTGCCCAGCCAGATCACATTCTCTGATCGCACTCGTGATGCCGAGATCACCGCGGCGCTGGGCATCGGGCCTGACGAACTGGACGGTTATCTTGAGAATCACATTCACATTTCTCTGTGTGCCCACGATAAAACGCTGTTTTACCGCAACGATCGCGAAGCGATGGCCGATCTTAAAGCCAAGGGTTTCGGCGGCGCCGATTGGGACAACAAGGTCGTCTACGACTCATGGGGAATGGGAGTAATGGTCGGCTCGGACGGTTTCTTTGCGTGCTTCCATCCGCTGTCGAAAACCGCGACGCCAGAGACCGCTGAGCACATGCCCCCCGACGTTAATCGCGAAACGCTCTTCCAGGACGTTGAAGACGCAGTCGCCAACTACACTACTCCAGACTTGAATCGTCCGGGCTTGTTCGACGAAATGAAGAAGGATCTCGACGAGCTGTCAGGCGACTTCCTGGTCATGCCTTCGGGCTACTTCGGAACGTTTGAGCGATGCCACGGTCTGCTGGGTTTTCAGCAGATGATGACTTACATGGCCTCCAAGCCTAAAGTCGTCCACGACATTCTCGACAAGGTCACCGAATATCGCATAGGGTACGCTAAGAAGATTGTCGAGATGGGCGCCAAAGTCGCCCACCACGGAGATGATCTCGGTACGCAGACCGGCGTGATGTTCTCTCGCGACATGTTCCTCGAATTTGTGCTGCCGAGGCTCAAGCAGGCGTGGCAGCCATACAACGATGCGGGCATACCGATCATCATGCACTCGTGCGGAGACATTACGAAGTTCATTCCCGACCTGATTGACATCGGACTGCGAGTGCTCGAGCCGATCCAACCGTGCATGGACCTGGAATACCTCAAACGCGAGTTCGGTAAGGATCTGGTGTTCTGGGGCGGTATCGAGACTCAGGACCTTCTCCCGTTCGGTAAGCCCGAGCAGGTTAAGGAGATGGCCCGCAAGGCGATTCGAACGCTCGGAAAGGGCGGCGGACACATAATCGCGCCAAGCCAGGAAGTAATGAACGACGTACCCATCGCTAACGTCAAGGCGTTGGTCGAAACCATAGTCGAAGAACGACAGACTGTGCTGGGGCTCTAAGAGACATGGCAACTGGCAATTGGCAACTGGCAACTGGCGACGGCGACGGCGACGGCGACGGCCAACGGCTAACGGTGAACGTTAATGCCGGACGTTACCTCTGGGCTGTGTTGTTGGTTTGTTTGCTGGTTGTGTGTTCGGCGTCGGCCGCTGAGCAGAGTCGCGGTGTTGTTGGCGGCGGGGCGAAATGGGCCACGCCGTATTATGTTATCGACAGTAAGCTCGCCGGGCCAACGGTTATGATTACCGGCGGGATGCACGGTGACGAACCGGCTGGCGCTCGGGCTGCTGAACATATCCGATTCTGGACGCCCAAACGGGGTAAACTAATAATCGTGCCCAGGCTGAATGTGCTGGCTTTGGCTGCGGAGAAACGTCTGATCGCAGACGTCGGTGATTTGAACCGCAGCTTCCCCAAAACCGGTGCGCCCGACAAGGCTGGTTGCGCCCAGGCCGTTGCGATCTGGGCGTTTGTGAAGGCATCCAAGCCCGACTGGTTGCTCGATCTGCACGAAGGGTTCGCGTTTCATAAATCCACCCCGAGGTCGACTGGCGCGAGCATTATTTCGCTACCGAAGCTCAAGCTTGGCGATACGGTTAAGCTGATGCTCGATGCGGTTAACGCTTCGGTGTCCGATGAGGGGAAAAAGTTTGTTCCGCTTCGCGGTTCTGCCGACGGGTCGCTGGCCCGAGCTGCCGCCGAGCGATTGGGCGCCAAGACGATGATACTTGAAACGTGCTACACCGGGCAGTATACGTCGCTACGGACGCGGCAGCATCGCCTGATGGTTTATCGTCTGCTGAAGCACCTGAAAATGGTTGGCGGCGGACCGCATCGCATGGCCCCGTCGGCAGGTAAGATTCGACGGGTGGCGATTTACAACGGGCTGGGCACTGGTGAAAAAACGGGTTTGCATCTTGAGAATGTCCTTCGCTCGGCGCCGGGGACGCTTGTCAGGCTGGTCGGTCCGCCCGATATCGCAGGCGGCGTGCTCACTGGGCAGTTTGATGCGATTGTATTTGGCGGTGGCAGCGGTAAGGGGCAGGCGACTAATATTGGTCCGGCGGGGCATAAAGCTGTCCGCGGGTTTGTAAAAGGCGGGGGCGGATATTTGGGCATTTGCGGTGGGGCGTATCTCGCCACCAGCGAGTACGACTGGGGCCTGAAAATAATCGACGCCCGCACGGTCGACCGTAAGCATTGGAAACGCGGTAAGGGTAAGGTGAAGGTCGAGTTCACTAAACTCGGGTCCAGCATACTTCGCGGGCCAGCTACGTCGGTGGATATCAACTACGCTAACGGTCCGCTGCTGGGGCCTTACAATCGCAAGGATCTCGAGGATTACCAGGTGTTGGCCTATTTCCGCGGCGAAATTAATGAAAACAAGGCGCCAAAAGGGGTTATGATGAATTCGCCGGCGATGATTTTCGGGCGATTCGGGGCTGGGAAGGTAATCCTCTTTAGTCCGCATCCGGAGAAAATCGAGGCCTTGCAGGGTATGGTCCGTTGCGCTGTCGGTTACATAGGTGCTCGCGCAGGTCTTGACTTGTTCGACCAAGGTAGATAAACTCTTCCCCTCAGATGCCCGATAGTAACACAACGGCGCTGAATATCAGCCGACGTAGCTCAACGGTAGAGCACAGCTTTCGTAAAGCTGAGGTTGTGAGTTCGATTCTCACCGTCGGCCTTTTTTATGCGCTATCGCATCCTAATCATACTCGCCGGACGACTATCGTTCGTTCGATCCCCTGGTGATCCTTACCTATTTCCGGGCGTCCAAACTGGTCGATGTCCGCGATAAGTGCGGTGATCGCATCGTGCTGGCCGAGCCCGAATTCCATGACGAATACCCC
>JABGPF010000461.1 GCA_018645065.1 Phycisphaerales bacterium | reverse complement strand
TCGCGGCGTTTTCGCGAGGCAGCCTGGCTGCAATGCGTATAAAAAGTGTTGCGGATGACCGTTCCCAGCCATGTGCGAAATCTGGCGTGGTCACGGTCCAACTCCACTGTTGACAGGTTCTGCCATAACTTCACCAAGATGGTTTGGCTAAGATCTTCGAGGTCATCCTGTGGCGCGTGCAACTGCATCAGCACCATGCGAATAAAGTTCGCATAATAGTTAGTGAATTCGTCCCAGGCGTGGCTGTCGTTGGGATCGCGCGCCCGGTCAATCAACGTCTGCCGTGTCAGCCACTGCTCTTTCGACGAGTTTATCTTATGCTGCTGCTCCATGCCTTCAGCCCGTACTTAACTGGGGTCTCCTGTTTGGCGGTCTGCCCACGACCATCGTGGGCCTGCGTAGTGATTCTATCACAGTCTCAAGGCTCAGCAAACACCTTTCAGGCCCCGACAGCCCTGCACGAGGGTTTTCCTGGGGCATGACGCGGACCGGTTGAAGCCGCGACGAGCGGCCTGCTGGACCCGGCCGCCCACCGGGATTACGGGCATCTCCCGCCCTGCGGTGGACGGATGAGCGACCTTTATTCCTGGCGTTGCTACGTTCTTTTACGGTCGATAGTACACCACAAGACATTGCCGCATCAGGGTAAAATAACACCTATTTTAAACATGAACACTTTGTGTGCGTTACGCGTCGAATTACCGCAGTTCGCCCCCGCGTGAACTCGCCAGGGTGACGTGTTGCGCGTCATATGTGCAAAACGAAGCAATTCTCATTTCGTGATGACGGTGCGATTGTCAGCGGGTCCGTTTCGACGCTTTATGTGCGATGGGATACGCAGCGGGTTTCGACGTCGTTGCAAATAGCGAACCAGTGGGCCGCATGATCGCCCAGATGTGCCGTCAGCGAGGATGGCGCGTACCGCATGACGTGGCGATCACCGCCGAGAAAAACGAGGAATCGCTTTGCGAGCACCCTCGACCGTCGCTGACCAGCGTGGAGTGGGGTTCGATAACATCGGCTACGAAGCAGCACGGGCACTGGACCGACTGATGGACGGCGCCCCGCTCCCATGGCTACTCTAGAAGCCATCCTGGAGACAAGACCTGCCGCGAGGCTGAGTTTTGAGGCCATACGGGACAGGCCGTAACTCAACCATGCCAATGGGCCTACAGCACAAGAGCCAGCATCGATTCGGCCAGGATATCCGCTAACAAATCATCACCCTCACCGTCAGCCATCATGTCATTGTCCAGCGGTCGCAGGTCATATTCCGTCGTCGCAGCAAACTGCATCGCAGGCGCCGGAACTGTAGCCTGGGCTTGGGGGACATACTCACCGGCCAACAGCGATTCGCCAAGCAAATCAAGAACCGGAGCCGCCTGAAGCGAAGGAGCGATAACGCTGGAATCACGATTTCGATCACTCACATAATTTTCATCGATGACATCAAGAGGTTGGCTCACAAGCGGCGTTGACGTCGCAGCGACCGGAGCAGCAGCCGCTACAGGCGCCGGAGCCGGGAAGGTCGGTATCGCAAGCGTATTGTCAAAGTTGCTCCGCAGGATGATAAAGTCTGTCAGATTGACTCGCCCATCGGCGTTGAAGTCGCTGGTCAGACCGGCTACAGCAGGTCCAAACTCACCCAAAACCGCAGCGAAGTCATCTTCATCAACGTCTCGGTCGCCGTCGCTGTCGCCCACAACATTACCAAAGTAGAATACATCGTCGGTCGGCAAGCCCAGCCCCCCACCGCTGAGGTCAGACTTAACCGTAACCTCAAGCCACCTGTTTATTATCGCACCATCACTCCAAATTAGCGTCACGCGATCAGACCCGCCGACACCGGCGCCCAAACGAACGCTTATGACCGGGTTCGGACCAACTGACCATGTATTGGGCGCGCTTGCCGAATTGATCCGAATGCCAAAATCGGCGACAGTCGGCGCAGCGGTAAGATTGTTGATGTCCACCATGATCCCGTTGATACCGCGGGAATAGCTGGAGTAATTGGACGGACCGACGATCCCGGTCGGCAGGAGCACCGTTTTGCCAGGAGCAATGGCGCCGTCGTCACCGGGATTAGCCGCCGGATCGTTTCCGTCCAAGGCGGAGTTGTTGTAGAAGACATGACGGCCGACGACACTAACTTCCTCCCGAGCGTTGCCGAACATCAGCTCGGTTCCGACAAGCACTTCACGGCGAGGATCGGTGGGAACGTCGAAGGTCCAATTGTCAGTCGGTACGCGATTCAAAGTGGCGACGGTGTTCGGTATAGTACGGTCGAAGATAACAGAAGCAATCTCTGGCCCGTTCAGCACGAACGCCACCGGAGGAACGGTGCCTAAGAACGCCAACTGAGGTTCGCTTACCGTGTCAAGCAAGTTGCCGTAGCGATCAAACGCCCGAGCACGCCACGGGGCAACGATCAGGCCGCTCGGAGTGGAACTGAACAGTTCGGGACGAATGAAATCGAAGCTGACTTGCGGGGTTGCAAAGTTCAGCGTGTAGGAATACGGATCATTCGGGCTGTCGTGCCAGAATACGTTAGTGTCTGTGAAAGCACGCAAGACCTGGCTTGGGAATCCGAAGCGATCGTCAACGATCTGGCCCAGTCCGCTGGGCGTTATATCGGTTATCGTAACGCCAAGCTGGTTCAAGTAGCTCTGCAACGCCGCTCCGCTGATCGGGCCGCCGCTGGCGTCCACGTTGTCAAAGTTAATGGTGGTTCTGACGGAGTCCGGCAGCATGGCCTGGTCGGGAAGAGCGACCAGTTCCTGGCGGCTGAGAAGATCGGTGCTGAACACCGTAGGCGTGGTGGCGAAGAAGCCAGCGGGAACCATCTCGCTAACCGTATAGCCGGTCCCAGGGCCTGCACCGTTAACACTGGCCAGCAAGCCCGTGAACCC
>JABGPF010000460.1 GCA_018645065.1 Phycisphaerales bacterium | reverse complement strand
AAACCAAACCACGCATTACTGCATAACGACGTGTGCAACGTCCGTGTCAGACCCGCCAACTTGCTTCAAAGACACCAGGGGAGTCTCCGACCGCCCTATAAATAACAATGTTAACCTATATACAGGATATGTCAATTCTTAAATAACATCAACTGAAAATGAGTTCTGTGGAACGCCGAACCAACAGAACACCAACAAGTTGATTCGTTACACTCATTTCGCTTCGGAGGACAGCATCCTTAACGTGTTCATTTCCGCGGATCGCTTTTTATAGCTTTAATTACAGCCTTTGCAACAACTTTGCCTATCAGTTCCTGTGAGGGTTGGTCCCAGAAGTGGACGTCTCTGGCGGTGCGCCATTTGTCGAATGCTTTTGATCCGCAGATGAACCCATGAAGGTCGTTGATCTGGATTTCGGGGTGTTTTTTTATGACTTCCAGGGCGGCTTGGTTGAACTCGGCCGAGGCGCCTTTTCGGCGTGCGTATTTGCCTGTGTTGCTCTGCTGGACCGGAGTGGTCGAGCACCAGACCAGCTTGGCTCCAGTCTTCTTGAGGATCGCTATCTCCTTTTCCAGGCCAGCCTTATAATCCTCGATCGACACGACGTACGCGCCCCATGTTTTACTGGTCGAGTCGTAGGCCTGCTTCAGATCATGCAGGCCGTGATTAAACTGGATGACATCCCAACCCAACCCCTTCTTCTTATAATCGCCCAGCCACCGCTCCATGTTCTTAACCCCGTACACCGTCGAAAAGCTGTTCCCCTCGATCCGGTGATAGTTGGCGACGCCTTTTAGGGCGGATTTGGCCGCATTGTGGTAGTTCATACTGATCGAATCGCCCACAACCAGGACTCGCGGTAAGGCTGGGTCGTCAACCGTGCGGGGGTCAAGCACTCGTGAGACTTCCATATGCGAGACTACAAACTTTCGGTCTACGTTTTTACCGGTAACTGTAGCCTTCCAGAAGCCGCCAGCCAGGTCCTTCGGGGCAAGCTTGCGGTGAACGTAAATGCGGGCGTATCGTTTCCGCAGGGTGACTTTCACCGGCTTGCCCCTGACCTCGATAGTCCCGCCGCGCGGAGCCTGGCCTGGGTCGGGGGTGAACATGCTTACGATCTTGCTGCCGGCCTGATCGACACCGGGAGCGTCTTTGGCGTCGGTCATCACAACCGCAACGCGCGCGACAAACGGTTCGCCCTGCGACAGCGCCTTGGCGTCTGTAGCGTTTATACCGTGAAAATCAGTAACAACAGGCCCCTTGATACCTGCGAAACTCTTCTGCTCAGAGATTTCTGTTATGGTGGTCGCGTCGGTCCAGTGGAGGGTGAACCACGACTGGCCCGCCCCGGTTTCCGGGTCGTAGACGGTCTCTTTCAGGAGATCGAGGCTCTTGCGGTCCAAGTCAACGCTGAAGAAGTTGCCCGTGACGCCGTCTAGGGTTTCTCCCGCTGCGCCGAGCGGCGGATGAATACCGCCTTGCTTCGCAGCACAACCGGTAAGAAGGCACATTGCGACCAATACAGCTATTACGCGTTTGTTCATGTCAGTCTCTCATTTTGTCAGTTCTGGCCCGCGATCATCGCCGGACGCCTGGGCTGATTGTATCCGATGCGGTGAGTCGATCAAGCGCGGAGTATTTTGCGCCGGAGCTCAAGCCTCTAACTTTAACCTATGGCTTTTTGGCGGCGCCAAGGGGACTTATCTCCAAATTCGCATACGCCCGTCATCTTCTCAATTGCTTCACACATATGACGTGTGAAGCTATGACCTGGAAAAGTGGTGCTTCTTTTCCAAGTCACAGGTCGCACGAAAACCCTTTCAGCGTAACATGCTACAGGAGCGATAGTTACGCCTACGCCATTATTCGCAACACGGTCTGAATCGTCGCCGATAGGCTCGCTAGTGGTTCGGATTGGAGCTTCACACTTCACACCGGTGTGAAGATGTGTAAATCCGCCAGCCGGGCCGATTCGGCGCGGACGATTCAGATCCTGATCGCAGCGGTAGTGTGTCGCAAAGCACAGTATGTAAGATGCACAAACCCTGTATTTGAGGTTCTAGTCCCAAAAAGTTGGTTTCTATTTGGCGCCAGCCTGTAGCTGCCTAGCTTAAGTCGTCCAGCCTGAAAGGCTGGGATTCGACAGCCCAGGGCAACGCCCTGGGTATGGTGATAAAATAAAACCCAAGCCCTGCAAGGGCGTAACTCACGTGAACACCATAGGTTGCGCCCTTTCAGGGCTTCACTAATAAAAAACATTGTGACCCAGGGCGACGCTACGCTCTGCCCTGGGCTATCGAATATAAGCCTTTCAGGCTAAACGGATTAACGGCCTGGTATAAACACCTATACCAAACCTAGAAGATATGGGTACAGATATGCCCTTTCGCCCGTAGCTAACATGAATACAGCCTCGCATTTAAACCTAATCCAAACCCGTTAATCACCAACTTTTGGGGACTAGAACCGTATTTGATGAGAAGCCCCATATTGTCAAAAAACCGCCAATCGGCGCATATAACATGCGTTTTTCCGCATACAGCATGCACTTTCCCACATTAGACACAACTTAAAAGCTTGACAATGCGGACAACAGTGGTATAATGATCGTACTTGAATCGTTTTCTTGTGTTCGATCGGCCGTGCGGCGGATCGATGGAAAAATTAACGCGGCGAAGTCATTTGAGGTTGGAGGCTTCATTTGGACGGTAGGCCGTTTGTATTGGAGCCTGATTAAACCGTTTCGTATCTATCTCAAGGAGTAGAAACTATGACGAAAAAGAATATCATTCTAACCCTCGCAGTTGCAGCAATCATGAGCATCGGCGCCGTCGCCAACGCAGGTGTGATACCGATTGCCGCTAGCGATGTCTATGCCCATAACGAGAAGAACAACTATGGCGGTAATCCTACGTCCATGGTC
>JABGPF010000459.1 GCA_018645065.1 Phycisphaerales bacterium | reverse complement strand
CATTGAACGGGTTTGCCCTTCTTTTGGCAGATCGATGAGAATCGGCATGGTGAACTTCAGGCCCTTCATGCACGAATCGGCTGCGATTATGCGTTCTTTTGCGGTTTTGGCCTGTGTTATGTCTTTGGGGCTCTTGGGCTTGTCGGGGTTGTTCGACTTGCGAACCGGGTGGGCCTCGCTGATGTAGACCAGCATGATTTGAACTCTCGGGTCGTCCTTGTACGCCTTGTACAGGGCCTCGGCCTCAGGGGCCGTCTTGCGGAAAGGGGGTCACGTATAGCTCGACATGAAAACGCATACGATTTTCTTGCCGAGATAGCTGGAAAGCTTGATTTTATCGGTAGTTACGACCGCAACTTTCTCGCCTTTAGCGTCGGTGCGTTCGATGAGAACGGGGAGTTCGAAGTCTGTTGACTGTTGACCGATTTGCACCCCGTGGGTGGACGGACCGGATGAACGTCGTGATCTTCGACGTTCACCCGGTCTACCTGAATCGGCCGCTGCAACGATAGTCGCAAATGTCAGCAGTACTAATACCGCTACTTTCGCAACTATACGTCCTTTTCCCATGTCGCAGCGCCTTTCACCGGTAATCCACTATCCTGGTCTCCCGCTGTCAGTAAAACGTAAAGGGATAGTGGAATATTTCCAAAGATTCGAATATTTTTCTCAACACCGCCGAGCCGAAAAAAAAGTCCTTTACACCCTCGCTCTTAAAAGCTATGCTCCGCGAGTACGCTGCCGTGGCGATATTGTTATCGTTGCGGCTGCATTATTTTGTGCACGAGGCGGAGTGACGTGGCTTTTCCGGAAAAAAATCCTGAAAGAGTTTCTGAGAAATCGGAGTGCCAAGCCGGTTGTTCTCGCTGTTCATCTGCAAACCAAGCGGTAGCTGCTGGTGAAGATGTCTTCACTGGATGGCGTCTGGCCGCGGCGGCTTTGTGGGTGTTCGTTCTCCCGCTTGCTATCGCTCTTGTTGGCGCCATTCTGTCGCGATGGTATTGGCCCGGGCCCGGACGCATGCTGCTTGCGGCGCTTGCAGGCCTGGTCGTTGGCGGCGTGATATCGTCGATTGCTTCGAGATTTATCCGCACTACGCATACGATGGACCCGATTCCGCAGGCCTACGTTGAGCCCCATAGTAACTAAATATGACCGCATCATCAGATATACCAGGTAAAGGAAGTTTCCCACGAGGCGTTCATCCGCCAGAGGGTAAACTGTTCGCCGAAAATGCAGCGGTCGAGATACCGCCTTGTCCGGCGAAAGTCGCCATTCCGCTGCTGCAGCATACCGGATCACCTGCCGAATCGCTGGTGAAGATCCGCCAGGAAGTAACGCTGGGCGAGCCGATCGGACAAGCCACCGGCTTCATTTCCGCCGGTGTGCACGCCACAGTTACCGGAAAAGTAGGCAAGCAGGGCGTATGCACGTTACCGAACGGTAGACACGTGGATATGATACCTATCACCGCAGAAGGCGATCAACTCGAGGGCCAACAGCTCTGGGACGACGTTTTCGGCGGACCATGGCCAACGGACGTTGGCGCCTATACGCACGAACAGATTTCAAAAGCTGTCAGCGACGCCGGAATAGTCGGCCTCGGTGGGGCTGCGTTCCCGACGTACGTTAAATTCGCACGCAATGACGCCAAACCAATCGATACGATCCTCGTAAACGGTTGCGAATGCGAGCCTTATCTTACCGCCGACTACCGCGTAATGGTCCAGGCTCCCGAACCGATAATCACCGGGGCGCTTTTGGCGGCAAAGGCAGCCGGTGCTAAAAATGTGATTATCGCCATCGAGGACAATAAGCCCAAGGCGATCGATATACTCGCGCAAGCCGCTGGTAATACGGGCGTTAAGGTTGCCTCGCTACACACAAAATACCCCATGGGCGGTGAGAAGCAGACAATCCTCGCCACTCTCGGGCGAACCGTGCCCACCGGCGGACTTCCGCTGGACGTTGGCGTGGTTGTTATAAATGTTGGAACCGCCGCTGCAATAGCACGTGCGGTGCTTCGTGGGAAACCACTTACGCACCGCGTAGTTACCGTTTCTGGCGCCGGTATCGCCGAGCCGAAGAATCTGCTCGTGCCGATCGGCATAAGTTACGGTGAGCTAGTGGATTACTGCGGGGGCCTGCGTCAAAATGCAGCCAGGGTCGTAGCTGGCGGGCCGATGATGGGCTTCACACTGGGCAATCTCAACACGCCGGTAACCAAGGGCACCAGCGGACTTACGGTCCTTACCAACGCCGACGTCGCCTGTGCTGAAGAGACGAATTGCGTACGATGCGGGCGATGCGTTGACGTCTGCCCGCTGAATCTGGTCCCGACGAAGCTCGCCCTTGCAGCTCGTCACGAGGACTGGGAACTGGCTAGACGCCATCATTTAATGGCGTGTATGGAATGCGGATGCTGCGCCTACGGATGCCCCGCCAGCCTTCCGCTTGTGCAGTTAATGAGAGTCGCCAAGGCGAAAATGCCTCGCGGCTAACCAGAATTAGCAAGAACAACAGATGAGCGAAGCTACAGACAACAAGCAAACCGAGACGCCCGAGCCTGTCGCAGGCCCGGTTATTCACGTAGCCCCCTCACCGCACAGTTTCAGCACGTCGCTGACCACCAAGCGGATGATGATCGACGTTTTGATCGCTGCGGCGCCTCTCGTGATCTGGGCGATAGTGCAGTTCGGTATGGGCGCAGTTGTCCAGTTGATCGTCTGCGTTGGCGGATGCATTATCGCAGAGGCGGTGTTCACCGCGATGCGAGGCCGATGCCCGCACAAGGCGATCACGGACTTAAGCGCGATAGTTACCGGTGTTATCCTGGCGTTATCGCTTCCGTGCACGGCTCCGTGGTACGTTGGTTTTATCGCTGCCGGGGCGGCGGTTGGTATTGGTAAAGTGGTGTTTGGCGGGTTGGGGCAGAATATTTTCAACCCAGCCATGGTCGGCA
>JABGPF010000082.1 GCA_018645065.1 Phycisphaerales bacterium | reverse complement strand
GAAGACCTGCTCGATTGTCCGGGCGAACTTCCGGTCTCCACCGCACGAATCGACGATCAACTTACCGCCAGCGTTGAAATACTTTTTCAGGGCGGTTTTTTCTTCGTCGGACAGGTCGATGCTCCCGGTTCCCGTCATTGCCGCCACAGGCCACTTTTTCGCGTCGAGTTTGGTTATATCCATCGGCTCGGTGACGTTCAGCTTTATGCGATGGTTGTTCCCCATCCAGATCGCCAGATGCTTCCACGCCAGCGGTTCCGGGTCGTATGAACCTTTGTACTTGAGCCTTGCGACGTTGATAGTCGCAGCCGGCGTGAACGGTTTCGCCACGAGCGTTTTTCGCATTCCGCGCCTGGGCAGACGTCCCATGTCGGTTGTCATCAAGTAGATATTCGTCATCAGCTCGAACACGGGCACGTTGGTTTTTTTGCCTGTCCCCAGTTGCATCGCCAGCGAGAGTTCACGCGGGCTGTGCAGCGCCAGGAGCCTTGCTCCGTTTGACACGCCGGATAGTCCCGTCAGGCCTTTGGGCGAATACTGCAGCGAATATATCGGATGTTTATCGTCGAGTCTTTTCAGTTGGTATTCGGGGAACAGGCGTTTGTAGAACGATCTCATGTCGATTGTGAAGGTTCCGTTGTTGCCTGCGGCTTCGGATACGATTGTTCCGCCCTGGTGTACGAATGTGCGAATTTTGTCTATTTGGTCGTCTGTGATTCGGCATGGTCCGGCGCCTGAGATGTATAGGATCGGGGCTTCGAGGAAGTCGGCGGGTTTGGACTTATCGCCAACTATTTGCCACGCCACTTTTCGCTCGTAGGTGTCGCCCACGTGCCTGGCCAGGTTCGCCAGGTCGTGCGGTCGGCAGTTCCATTTGCCTTCGTATTGCAGCTTGTTGATCAGCACAGGCTGGCGTCCGCGGGTCAGGAACAGCGTTGCAAATGCGGTTTGCGGGACGAGTTGCCCGCCTTGTCCGTATCCCCAGCTTCCGTCTGCGTTTTGGTCGGCCAATAGTTCCCGGGTTCCGTCGGCGAACCAGTCTTGCCCGCCGATGAATTTTCGCCCGCTGGTCAGCCCAATTCTCGCCAGTCCGAACAGCCAGTAATATCGCCACTGAACGCCTTTGCCCGGGTTGGATCGCATATTATAGTTTTTCCGGATCCACGTCTGAGCCTTGGATATCGGTTTGTCTTCACGCCATGCGGTGCATCGCACGAAGTCGTCACGCTTCAGCGTATCGAAGCAGACCAGCAGTGTCGCCAGCCCGCTGGCGGTCATCGATCCATATGTGCGAGTCTTGATCGCTCCGGGTCGAATTCGGTAACCCCAGCCCCCGTCGAGCTGCTGTTGATCGAGCCAGTGTTGACGAACTTTGCGCCAGTACTTCAATAGTGCCTCGGTGCGCATGTCGCGACGTTCGCCCCCTTTGCGTCGCATTTCCAATCGCGCGATACCTTCCCATACGCCTAGTGCGGCGATGTGTGCGTTGGAGTTATCGTATTCCAACAGTTCCTTACCGTCGGCTGATTTGTATCCGTATTGCCCGTCTTTACCAGCGGCGCGAACCAGCCAGGCGATGTCCTTTTTCAGTTGTCCTTCAATTGTTGCGTCGGTGCAGGCTGCAAGGGCGCAAGCTCGCATCGACACCGCATAAACGCCTTTCATTTCGAGTTTCGCCAGCCACTGGAGTGCTCGCTTCACTTCCGGTTGGCGATAGTCGACCTGCGCTGACAGCAGTGCATAAACGCACAAAGCGGTGAGACCACCGCGACGAAGGTTCCCTTCGGGGAATTCACCGGCGCACTGTCCATATTCGTCGATCTGCTTGAGCAGGAAGTTGATTGACCGCTGCACCGCATGGTCAGCCGGCGTGACCGGCGCAGGCGGGGGCAGGTAATTGGGGATATCAGCTGGTCTGCTGGCAGGGCGGCTGGTTGGCGCCGCGGGTTGGGCGGTCGACACATCGCACCACCCCGTCATTACGCAGGCAATGGTTAACAATCCAGTCAGTTTGATTCGCACACGCATAGTCATGGTTACTCGCTACTTGGGTCTGGGTCAGCATTGTACATTCCCAAGCGGCTGGGGTCTTGTTTTTTATGTGGCGGTTTTGGTGCATCGGAAGATCAGGAAATAGGGGATTATTCTCGTGTCGGATATGTTGCGGCATTTTGATACATCTGCTTCTGAGGCGTGGGGTTCCACTAACTTTTCGACTGTGAAACCGGCGTTGATCAGCGTGTTGAAATACTCGCTGATCGGTCGGAAGAATCTGGGGATCCGGAAGGGGCGGGCGGTTTGGCGGACCTCGCGTGGGGCTCCGCCGAAGTACCATTCGTCTACATCACCGCGGCGGTTCTTGGCCAGGCCGAAATAGTCGCCCACTACAACGCCAATCTTTTCGTCGTCATCATCGTCGTACATCCATCGCCACATGCGCGTCATCGTGCAGGGATGCGTCACCGAAAACTGGAACAGACCGCCCGGTTTGAGCACGCGAGCGATTTCGGCGATTGATTCGGCGTAATCTTTCAGGTCCATCAGCGTCATTGTGCTGAGCACGCCGTCGAACGATTCGTCGTCCAGCATGCTCAAATCGCTGGCCGGTGTCAGGTGGTATTCGATACCGCGCGGTTCTTCGGTTTCGTGATCGCGTGCGGCGGCGATCATGAGGCGGCTTACGTCCATGCCGACCAGTTTAGCTCCCAGGTCGGCGAACTTTCGCGTGTTGTATCCCTCACCGCATCCGACGTCGAGCAGTTTCATCCCGGAAATATCACCGAGCGTCTCGAAGAAGGCCGGGTTGTTCACGAATTCACGATAGACATCCCATCCGGCCCGGACGGCCTCTATCCAATCCGGGGCGTTTTCGTCCCAGAACGATGCAATTTTTTGATTGTCCATTAAATTTCCTCGGGCCGGTTTGCGGCTCAAAACAGAATGTAGCAGATAAATGCGATCAGGGCTGCTGTTGCGATCAGAATCACCCATTGGGGCAGGGCGGTGTGAGCCCCTCCCGACCGCGAAATATACTCACCGCAGACGGGACATTGCGGTGAATCCTCGTAAATCTCGGCGCCACACGCATTACACGGTGTGGTGGTCGGCTCGTCGTCATCTCCAAATTCGTCCAGATCGCAGTCCAGCGGTCCTTCGTCGCTCAGGTTGTCGTTGTCCCATTGATTCACGCATATCTCCGCAGGTTTTCATACTACTATAACCGTTCCAGCCGCCCGGTCAACTCAGGCAATTGACGGTTGCGGCTTGGAATTTGCGATTCAGGTTTGTAGAATTCAGAGAGAGTTTGTTTTTGCTGACACCTACGGGCAAGAACGATTTGTATGCACGCGACTCTCGATAGACGCCAGTCCGAAGTACGATCCGCGAATGGCGTATAGATTTATCCATAAATTTTACGCACAACCAACAGCTTAATGCCGATACTTGTTGTAGGAGTTTAATGTCTTAATGAGCGATTGTACGAAGGACGAATTAATTGACGGGGGTGTGGTGTCGGAAGATGAGTTCATCGGGCTTGTCTCCCATCGGTCGGCGAATTTGCTTGCGGTGCTGAAGGCGTTGGCTGAGTGCGAGGCTCCCGCTGGTCGAATTAACCGCCAACTGATCGCCAGAATCCTCAGCAACGCGACACAACTGGTGGAGCTTCTTGACCGCTACGGTGCGCACAATAACCAGAAATGGCGTGTGTTCCGCCTGCTGACGGCCACGATAAAAGGTTTTGCGGTAATCAGCTATGAGATGCATCATATTCTCAGCGTGCTACCGTCGTATCGCCTGCTTCCGATCGGTAAGGACTTCGTCGGCGCCACGGAAGACGCACTGGCGTTTAGTAACGGTGTGATCGTGCGTTCCGGTATGGAAATGCTCTCCCAAGCCGAGAATTTGTCGGTTACTGTCCCGCCGCCCGATGTTCTGGAGTCCCCGAATTACGTGAGCTTGCCTTCAGGCGTTTTGGTTCGCGATCGACCGGCCAACACCGAAGCCGACGTGAGCAAGACCGTTACGTTCCTGGCTACAGCGTTTTTGAACGTGGCGTCGGAATGTCACGACGTGCGTGACGCCAGCCGAGCTAAGCCCGAAGATTACGCATCATTCATTCCCGACGCTATCGGTGAAGAGAAGCTGCGCTACCTTTGCCATCGTCTGCACAATCTCCAGTCGCTGTATGACACGTCGGTGTCCGATAGTCAGACCGAGCGACTCGACGAGAATTTGCCCGTTCTGCGCGGGCATATCAGCGTCGGTTTCCATCTTCTTACGATGGCGACCAGTCTGATCCATTACTATGAAAGGCATGTTGACGCCGAGGCTCCTTCGCAGAAGGGCGTCGGGATGCTGCTGGTGGACCCCACTGAACTGCTGGCGGCTACGATGAGCTACTCGGTAATGTTCGCCGGGGCGTTTATCGATGCAGCCCGTACGCTCTGCCAGGATATGCTGAAAAGCTACGCCGAAATAGGCGAGATCGAACTTCCCATACCCAGGTATCGCGGTTTTCATGTGCGACCTTCAACGCTTGTGGCGAAAATCGTGCTGTACTACGGTAGCGACGTGCAATTGAAACTCAACGGACATTGCTACGACGCCAGCACGCCGCTGGAAATATTCCGAGCAAACGAAACGATTAATGCACGGAAGCGCCAGTGGCTGGCGTCGGTCATTGCAGATCACCCGGCGATTAATGGTATTCGTTGCGAAGATGTAGACGTTATGGAAAGCGCACACGAGATAGTAATGGATCTGGCGACCTGCGGTAAAATGGTGATCTACGCCAAACCGCTGGTCATGCGGGATGTGCCGGTTCGCGAAGGCGGAACGCTGCTGGAATGCGTTATCGACGAAATCGCACATCTTCAGGCCACCGGTAAAATCGACATTAACGTCGAACTCACTATCGGGTTCAAGGGCGATAAGCGCGTTCTGGACGATCTGAAACTACTGGCTGAGCACGGATACGGTGAAGACAATTTAGGTGTCGATATTGTCCTGCCAAGCGAACTGGCGTACTTGCGACGTTAACTCCGCGGTCAGTCCAGGTCGAGTCCCGATTTGTTGGCCACGGTGATGGTTCGCTCGCCCACGAGCATTTCATTGAGCTGGTCGCCCGCGAATTTCTTTCGCCATCCGGTAAGCAGTTTTAACGTGGACGGTTTCGGTATCCCGTACCGCACACCGCTTACGAGCGCGGCGTAGTGGCTGCGGCTGGCGAAGAGTGAGTGGCAGAGATCTTCAGCCAGGCATATTGACTGTCCTGTCGCTGAGACGAGATCCTGGAGCATTTTGTCCACGGGGCTGTCGTCTTTTGGATGGACCGGATCGGGCAGGTCGACTTCCGGCAGGTTTCGCCCGATGTCGATCAGGTCCAGAACGGTGCGTCCTTCGTCTTCGGCAAGTGGTCTGGGGAAGCCTTTTGTGCTGCGAAGAGCTTTCATGCCGTTGGGCATCTGCCTTGCCAGCGAGGTAAGCACCTGGTCCTTCAGGAATGTGCGCGGCGGTACGTCGTATCGACGGGCGCCTTCTTCTCGCCATGCCGCCAATTCTCGCAGTATACCGAGTTTGCGCCGAGTCAAACGTTGCCATCCCTGTACTTTTCGCCATCTCTCGCGCGGGTTGCAGTCAAAGGTTTCACTGCTCTCCAGCGAGCCCATCTCTTCGCGAAGCCACTTCGTACGTCCCAGTTTTCTCAGGCGTTTGGTCAGTTTGGTGTATATTTCGTCGAGATAGAGCACGTCTTCTGTCGCGTAGTTTAGTTGTCCTGGACTTAGTGGGCGGCGGCTCCATTCGCTGTAGCTTTTGTCCTGGAGGATTTTTTTACCGAGCAGTCCGTGCACCAGTTTCCCGTAGGACATCGGGTATCCCAAGCCGACCAGACCGGCGGCGATCTGCACGTCGAAGATATTCGCGCCGGGGCGATTTATGTGCAGGTAGCACATTTCCAGATCTTGCGAGCCTGCGTGCACGATC
This sequence comes from Phycisphaerales bacterium, assembly GCA_018645065.1. Lineage (GTDB taxonomy): Bacteria > Planctomycetota > Phycisphaerae > SM23-33 > SM23-33 > BS750m-G57. The sequence continues at coordinate 13,983 of JABGPF010000082.1, read as the reverse complement.
TTGCGGATGCTCTTATCGGCGACCAGTTCCCAGAATTCAGTGACGTCAACTTCGAATGGATCGATCAACGCCGCCATGTTGGGAGTGGCGGCCTGCACCAGGCACAACTGCGGTTCGTAGCTTCGCTCGCGAATGAATTCGGTATCGAATCCGAACGTGCCCGCGGCTTGGAGTTCCTTGCAGACCTCTTGAAACTGTTTTTGGTCGGTCACCATGAATTCAGACGGATCAGTATTTTCCAACGACACTACGTTACTCCAAAGAGGGTGGTTACAACCCCATATGTATGGCCACTCCGCAGAGGAATACAACGGCTCCTGCAAGCGCGTGGCTGTATCTTTGCATTCGCCCGACCGGTAGGGAATTCATTCCGAGCGTTGCGAGCATTACTACGGTCATCATAGTCGCTATTGTCGCCACGGCGTACACCGAGGCTACGAGTACTACGCTCCAGAGGCTTTCAGCCGCTGCTGGGTACATTAGAATCGGTATCAGCGGTTCGCACGGCCCGAACACGAATATCGTGAACAATACCCACGGTGTCATGCTTTTGTTGTCTGCGTCGTGCGGGTGGGCATGCTCATTGTGGTGAGTGTGATCGTGCGTGTGTTCGACTCCGGCATGTGTATGCTTGTGTGTGTGCGGTTTGTTTAGAATAGCGCGGCGGATTCCCCAAACGCAGTAGAGCAGTCCGAATGCCGTGAGCAGCCATGCGGCGTACTCGCCCCGGATCGATTCGGTGAGTTCCAGCACATGCAACGCCAGACCGGCTGCGATGCCTATCAGCCCCAGTATAACCGAACTGGCAACATGTCCGAGTCCGCATGCCAGAGTGATCAGTGCGGTTTTCATCGCTGACCAGTTCCTGGCTTTGCCCATCACGATGAAGGGAAGGTAATGGTCCGGTCCCATCAGAGTGTGGCCCACGCCGATCGTTACTGCCGTCGTCAGAAGGTATATCATTTCCTGTGACATAGTTCAGTGTCCGTTTGCTTGGGGGTTAGTTGTCTATCGCCGCTTTCATCGCCGCGATGTGCGCCGGTGTAGTTCCGCAGCATCCGCCGATAATGTTTGCTCCGGCATCTACGAGCGGTTGGGTTAGTGCAGCCATTGCTTCGGGGCTTTGTCTGAAGACGGTTTGCCCGTCTACGAGTTCGGGTAGCCCGGCGTTTGCGTGTATCAGAATCGGAAGGTCGGTGTGTTCTCTGAGTTCACCGGTGATTTCGATCATCTGTTGGATACCGTTGCCGCAGTTGGCTCCGATTATGTTGGCGCCGGCTTTGGGTAGCTCTTCGGCGACTTGTTGCGGTGAGACGCCCATCATCGTTCTGTACCCATTTGGCGTGGGGTCGAAGGTGAATGTTGAGATTATATCGATGTCGGCGTCCAGTGTTCTGGCGGCTTGGACTGCGCATATCGCTTCATCGATGGCGGTCATGGTTTCCACGCAGACCGCATGGACTCCGGCTTCGAGCAGGGCGGTGAACTGCTGTGTGAACACGGCGGTCATTTCTTCGCTTGTCGCGGTTCCCAGCGGTTGGAGGAATTCACCGGTTGGTCCGACTGATCCTGCGATTATGGCCTGGGGCGCTCCGATCAGCGAGTTTTTCGCCCCTGCGAGGTTGAATTCCGCGACGCGTTGTTCGTATCCCATTTTCGCCAGCTTGATCGATGAGCCGCCAAAGGTGTTGGTCAGTATCAGGTCGCTGCCGGCATCTTGATATGCAGTGGCGACTGACTGTACGGCTTCGGCGTGCGAAATGTTCCATTCTTCGGGGCAGTCCTGGGGTGTCATACCCTTTGCCTGGAGCATCGTGCCCCATGCTCCATCGGAGATGAGAACTTTCTTCTGCGTTAGTAAGTCTAAAATTACGCCCACGGTTTTCGTTTCCTTTACGAGTCGAATAGTTACTGACCCATAATGATACCGAGCAATCGCGAGTTTTCCAAAGCGTAAATACGAATGTTGCGAGTCTGACGAGGCGTTCAGGCTTACTCACTGTCGCTAAGATTTAACGTTGTCTGGCTGCTCGCCTGACGGCGGGGCGTCATCAGGCGGGAGAATTGCTGTAAATGCTGTTCCCAGGCCCAGTTGGCTTTCGACGCTGAGTTCGATTTGATGTTCCACTGCGATCTGCTGCACAATCGCCAGGCCCAACCCCGACGAACCGCGATTGTGTTTGGTTGCATCTGACGTTCGGAAATATTCGTCAAAGATTCGGGGTAGCTTTTCGCTTGGTATCCCGATCCCTTCGTCTCGGATGGTGATATGCGGGCGATTATCCGGGCCGGGTTTGCAGGTAATATGCACCGTCCCGTCGTCTTTGGAGTAGTTCACCGCATTGGACACCAGGTTCGTAAAGAACATTTTCAGATGTTCCTCGACGCACATGGTGGGCGAATGTTGGATATCGGTCTCGATGCGGATATTTCGGTGGTTGGCGGCGGCTGTCACTTGTTCGACGCACAATTTCAGTGGTGTCGCCGCGTCCATGTGTCCGGGCTTTTCCGGTGCGGAGCCTTCGGATCTCAGGTCGGCAAGTTTCAGCATATCCTGCACCTGCGACGAAAGACCGAGGCATCTGTGGGAAATTTTTTCCACGACCGCCATCGCCTCGTCGGGCAGATCGCCGCAGTAACCGTCGCTCAGAACGCGTGCGTTTGCGTAGATCGCTGCACAGGGAGATTTCAGCTCGTGTGCGGTGTGCATCATGTGCCGGGTGCGTTCTTCCTGTGCAGCCAGCAGGCGAGCGTTGGTCTCAGAAAGATCTCTCTGGTTCTCACGCAGCATGCCCGAAAGCTTAGACGCCAGATACCACACGGCGATCAATATCCCCCAAAGCGAAGCCACGTGCATCAGAATTTCGCTATTGGACGAGTCGATCGCATCCCGAACGCCCGAGTCCAGATGCAGTTGCGAGGGGTCCAGCATGCCGCTTGTTTCCATCATCACGCAAATCAGGAACAGCCCGCAGGCCAGTATCGTCACCATCGAACTTTGACGCGGAGTGAAGAAAATGCACGCCAGCACAATGTGAAACAGATAAGCGTTGGCGATGTGCGTTTCGAGACTGCCCGTGAAATGCACCACCGCGGTGAGCACCAACAGATCCAGAACAATTTGTGTCCAGAGATTCGCTTGAGTAACTTCAGGCCGGGGCGATTTGCCGATGATGCGAATGTGCAGCAGGTAGGCGAGATTGCAGATGACCAGAAGACCCGCACAAACAAACGCCCACATCGCGCCGCGACGCAGGCCCAAGTGCGCCATCGTCCCGCCCAGCAGTGAAAAGGCTCCGAACCCGGCGAGTATCGCGATGATTATCCAACGCAAACGGCAGAACCAGAGAGTGTTGGCCGCCAGCGCCTCTTCGGAAACCGACGAGCCTTTTGGCTCGGGGTGTTTATCGTCCGTCTGACCGCTGATCGAGTCGAGCGGAAGTTCATAACGGGCCGCGTCTGCCTGGATATCCTCAACCATTGCAGGTGATTTTCCTTACAGAGGCTCCAGACTCGACACATCGAATCTGAAGTGCGACTATGGACGATAAACGCTAGAATTCGTCGTAGAATATCTCTTCGTCGGCCAGACCCTTGGCCTGAAGTACTCGCGTCACCGCGTCGATCATCGGCGGAGGTCCGCACAGGAACGCCTGGCGTTTGGTTCCGTCGGCTTCGATCATTTTGTCCAGCGACAGGTGAATAAAGCCCGTCTCGCCTTCCCAGTTGTCTTCGGGTTGGGGATCCGAGAGTCCGTAAACCACGTGGAAATTCGGGTGCTGCTTGGCCATTTCTTCGTACATTTCCAGGTAGAAGATATCGTCCTTGGAGCGGCATCCGAAGAATAACCAACATGTGCGGTCGGGCTGTTCTTTGTACATCGACTTGATAATGTTCTTCATCGGCGCCATACCGGCTCCGCCGCCGACGCAGATAAGTTCGGTTTCGGGATCTTCATCGAAGATGAAGTCACCGTAGGGGCCCGTGAATTCGACCGGATCACCGACTTCCAGATTGTGCAGGTACGTCGAGCCGATACCACCGTCGATCAGTCGGACAACCAGCTCAACTTCATTGGTTTCGTATACCGCTGAGCTTATCGAGTACGCGCGGAACACCGGTCCGTCGGGCGAGGGGGCCTGGATCTGTACGTACTGACCGACTCGTGAGGAAATCTCAGCCGGTTCGACCAGACTGAAACGAATCTCTTTTATGTTGCTGGTCATCGGCGTGGTGCTCTTGACCGTAGCGTTGAAGAGTTTGACGTTCAGCAGATCTTCGGGGATTTTGACTTTGATGTCTTCTCTGATTTTGACCTGGCAGGCCAGACGCACGCCGTCACGCCGTTCTCCGCGCGAGATGTAGGGCGTTTCGGTCGGCAGGATCGGTCCGCCTCCGTCGAGCACCTCGATCTTGCAGAACCCGCAGGTTCCCTGGCCACCGCATGCCGAAGGAATGAATATCTTCGACTCGATCAGCCCGGAAAGCAGCGATTGACCGCCCTCAATTTCGAGCGACTTCTCGCCCGCGTTGACGTCGATCGTGCATATCCCGTAGTTAACCAGCACGCTTTCAGCCACCGTAAGCAGCAGAGCGAGCCCGACAACGATCAGAACCAGAACCAATATTGACCAGAGAAATATCATTAATACATACCCGTCAGATTTTGACCATTCCGGCAAAGCCCATGAAGATCATGGCCATTATGCCTGTGATTATCATAACGATTGCAACGCCCTTGAACGGCTGGGGGACGTCGCTGTAAGTCATCTTTTGGCGGAGCCCGGCGATAAGTACAATCGCCAGCAACCAACCTAATCCGCCGCCGAACCCAAACGCGACGGACTGCACAAATCCGTAATTTCTGGTGATCATCAGCAGCGAGGCGCCGAGGATCGCGCAGTTAACGGTGATCAGCGGGAGGAAGATGCCCAGCGCGTGGTACAGCTTAGGGCTGAACCGCTCGACGAACATTTCCACGAACTGCACGAACGCGGCTATAACCGCGATAGCAATAATAAACCAAAGATGATCTATTTTCAGCGGGATAAGTGCGTAAGTGTATATACACCAATTAATCGCTGTGGTGCATACCATTACGAATATAACCGCTGTTCCGAGCCCTAACGACGTGCCAACCTGACGCGAGCACGCCAGAAACGAACACATGCCCAGGAAGTTGGTCAGCAGAAGGTTGCTGGTGAAGATCGCCGCGATCAGGATTGCCCAAGGTGATACATCGCTCATGATGTCGCCTCCTTGTCCGGATCGTTAGCACCGCTCAGGTAGTTATACAGAGCGATCAGGAATCCGAGTGTAATAAAGGCGCCGGGCGCCAGGATCATAACCACGTTCTGCGGATACCATCCGCCTTTGGATGTGGTTTCGAAAATCGTAATACCGAACAACTGGCCCGCGCCAAACAGCTCGCGGAAGAAGCCCACCGCACAAAGCACTATTGTGTATCCGATACCGTTTGCCAGTCCGTCCACTATGGAAACTACCGGCGGGTTCTGCAGTGCGAACGCCTCCGCCCGGCCCATCACGATACAGTTTGTGATGATCAGCCCGACGTACGGTCCCAACTGTTCGGACATTTCAAAGTAGAACGCTTTGAGCAGCAGGTCGAATATGATTACGAACGTCGCGATGATGGCGACTTCGGCGATCATTCTGATCCGGCGGGGCGTTACGTCCCGCAGCAGCGAGACGAACAGGTTCGACCCGACGCAGACGAATGTCAGCGCCAGGCTCATCACCAGCGAGTTCATCATGGTGGTGGTTACCGCAAGGGCTGAGCATATGCCCAGAACCTGAATAGCCACCGGGTTGATGCCCCACACGCCGGCTTTCATGGTCTCTTTACCCTTGCCGCCGCAGAATCCGCCATGTTTGCATCCGGAGTTATCTGACATCTGACACCTCCTCAGCCTGTACTTTGGCGATCTTTTCGATAAGAGTATTTAGCATATCCTTAACCTTACCGCTTGTTATTGTGGCGCCTGTGATGGCGTCAATTTCGTGCGCCTTGCCCTTTCCGCCTGTGGGTGTCAGCGCCATTCCGGGCTTCCCGGCGCCGTCGTATATCGTTTTGCCCTGGAAACTGTCCTGGAAGGGCGGGTCGGCTATTTTGGCGCCCAGTCCGGGTGTTTCTTCCTGCTTGTAGAATGTGATGCGATGGATCGTTTTCATATCCGCTCTGAGGCAGAGCAGGCCTTCGACGGGCTTCCACATACCGTCGCCTGAAAACTCGATCGCCCAAAGGCGTCCGTATTCGGGATGATCGCTGTAGTAAACCGGAGTATCGTAGAGTTCAGAGCGGGCCTTGTCGGTCTTAACCTTATCTTCGCTGATCTTAACGATCTCTTTCGCCGGTGTGCTCGCATCGAAGGGAATACCCAAAACAGTCATGATATTCCGAGCCTTTTTCGCCGCCAAATTGGCTGCGTAGGCGTCTTTCGTCAGTTCGTTGACTGCGGTGAGCGCTGTCGCACAAACCAACGCCAGCACGGCGGCGTACACTATGGTGTAGAAGTTACTTTTCATTTTGCAACCTCCTTACGTGCAGGGCTATGAACACTTCGTCGATTATCGGGGCGAACATATTGCCCGTAAGTATCGCGAACATCATGCCCTCGACGAGCGGGGTTTTAAGTCGTATCAGGGCGGTCGCCACGCCGATCAGGGCGCCGTAAACGAACTTACCGCCATTTGTCGATGGGCCTGACACCGGGTCAGTGGCCATGAAGAACGTGCCAAGCAGCAACCCGCCGGCCAGATAGTGGAACAGCACGGTGTTAATGTCGCCTCCGACCAGTAAAGCGGTCATCAGGCCGAATGCGATCAGCGTTGACCCGATCGTGCGCCAACTGGCTACTCGGAACAACAACAGCAGCACGCCACCGAGTATCAACGCCAATGCCGACGTCTCACCAGCACATCCGAGCACGTTTCCGAAGAACAGATCGCCAAGCGGCGTGATTACGGGTGTTTCTGCGGCGGCTTGGGCAAGCGGTGTAGCTTGTGATACTGCATCGACAGCTACGCTTTTGTACTCGAACAGGCGTCCGAATAATCCGCCGCCCGGTTCGATCCAGGCCCCGCCCATTGGCCCACCGTAACTCAGCAGCAGGAAGCATCTTCCCACCAGTGCGGGGTTGAACAGGTTGCGTCCAGTACCGCCGAATATCTCTTTACCTACTAACACGCCGAATATTACGCCGACGGCAACCATCCATAATGGGAGCCCCGGTGGTAATATCAGCGGGAATAACAACCCGGTAACCAGGAAGCCTTCGTTGATCTCCTCTTTGCGAATCACCGCGAAGAGTACTTCGACCGCTCCGCCGGCCATGTATGAGACCATGATCACCGGAAGCATTCGCCATCCGTAGAAGTAGAACGCTGCGAACGTAGCGGGCAAGAGTGCGATGATCACCATCGACATATAACGCTTTACGTCCAACGGGTCGCGAGCGTGGGGGGCGAGTTTCGCCTGGCTCAGCGGGTTGAACATGAATGCGTCGATCGCGTCGAACAGCGGTTTCATCGGCCTGAATGCGCCACCGTCTTCAAATTTCGGGCGGGCCTTGTCAAGGAGGTTGGCTAGGAACTTCATACCAGCACCTCCGTTTCGGGTTCTTCTGTCACTTGTTGGTCTTCCGGCTGGCCTAGTTCTTCGGCGATCTGGACCTTGGCTCGGGCCATCTGATCGTACAGATCGATTTTCGACAGGCAAACGTAAGAGCAGAGTCCGCATTCAACGCAGAGGTCGGTCCTTAGCTTTTGTGCCAGCTCCAGTTCGTCGCTGAATAGGTACTTGTGTATAAGGTTGGGCATTATGCCTGCGGGGCAAACTTCCACGCAGTGCCCGCAGGAAACGCACGGGCGTCCTTCACCGCGAAGCGATGTGCTCAGGTTCTCTTTGAACGTGCCCTTTAAGGCGCTGAGGAAGCACTTGCTGAATGATCGCCTGTCGGCTCCGGGGCGAAGCCATCCGAACATCTCACGCACCGTCGGGGTCTCCAGCACGGTAATTCCCGAGCATTCGACGCCAACGCCTGTTTGCTCGGCTGGAATTTGCACGCCGGTGAGAATCCCGCCGTTGATAACACGCACGTCCTGGTCGCGATTCAGTCGCCCGTCCAGGATGTCGGCGATCGGATGACCGATCTTGACTTCCAGGTGCTTGGGCTCCTTGACGACCGGACCGGCGAGCGAAATCCTGCTGGTTGTCGTGGGTTGACCGTAGCTCAGGGCGTTATCGAACGCCAGCACGCCGGCAGCAGGTATGTACCAGACAGTCTCGCCGCCCTTGTCGAACAGCCCCAGATGCCTGGCAAGCAGCGTCTGATTATCGAAAGGATACCGCATTTGCAGCGGTACTTCCGATAGCTTCAACCACGCGTGCCCGCGAATGGTTTCCTGGATCTTCTGGGCCAGAGCGTTTTTAACGTCGGGCATTACCAGGTGGATTGTCTGGTATTCCAGCAGAGATTGCAGGTGCTCCATGCCTCGGACAAGCTCGTCGACCTTGTCCTTGCAAATCGCCCCGCCGTGTGCGACGAACGGTTCGAGGTGCACTATCGAGACGATAACCGCACTGGGCTTTCCTTCCGGATCGGCCACTTTGTGCGTTCGCGCGTTGCTGACGAACCGCCATGCTCCCAGCTCCAGGAGTTTTTGGCGATTCTCGGCCGCATGCCCCGCGTCGTACGGTGCGTGCAGGGGTACTTCCGGCGTGGGTGCCGGGTCGCTGGGACAGCTCAGATTCTCGATGACGATGTGCCCGTCGAGTTTTGTCAGACTCACCACTCCGCCGCAAGATGCGATAAGCGGGACTGAAAAACTCTCCGGATCGACCGCCAGGGTCTGCCCGCATGTTACTGTATCGCCATCTGCTACGCTAAGTTCGCTGAACGTCAAATGCTTGCTGCTAAGGGGGATGCAGAGCATTTTCGGTGGCGCGAGCTTCTCGATGTCCAGCGAAGGACCGCCGATAGGATTCACGTTGTAGCCGCCTCTTGGCTTCATGCTATTGTTTTCTCCTGTGCGAATTACATCAAGCCAACCTGACCCAACCGCTGGTGATCGGCGACAAACAGTCTGTCCGATTTTGCTCCAGAGTCGCGAGTAATCGTTGGATTATCTATTCGTTCGGATTATTTGAATTTTCTTAGTGCGACAATCTATCACAATCGCGTACAAAAAGCTATAGTTTTGGTGATTTTGGGCATGGTGGGGTGTTTACGGTTTTACCTCAGCGAATCTTCCGGCGTGTTCGTGGTTCGGTTAAGAATTTGCTGAAAAAGCGGTTGCATGTCCTCTTGGAGGTAGCGTTCGACAGATTGCTGGGCGTCGGGCCATTGCGATAGACCACTTACCGCCAATTCGCACATGCGATGCACTTCACGCTGGAGGGTCTCTTCCTGATCCTCAGCGAGTGTGAATTTACCTCGCACCTGGTCGGTTCGGAGCGTTTTTCCTACGCTGTTTTCGTCGCCGATTCGATCCAACAAGTCGTCGGAAAGTTGATAGGCGGTTCCTATAAGGTATCCCGATTCAGCAAGGGCTGCCGATAACGCCTGATCATTAGATTCGCAGGCGCCAGCGGTGAATGCGAACAGCGGACCAGTTTTGCCCCGGGCCATTTCCAGGCATGTTTCCCGGTCAAGCACCGTGCCTCGGAAGGTCAGTTCGGCTTTGGCTTCGGCGGTGATAACTTCTTTCAGTTTGGAAAGGAAGTCCGGTAGTGTTTTCCCGTTCTCGATCTCCAGGACCAGTTCCATCGCTTCGCACAGCAGCGCGTCGCCGATTAGCACCGCCCCGGAAGTTCCAGTCACCCGCCACATCGCCGGCAGGCCTCGCCTCACGTCTGCGTTATCGATAATATCGTCGTGACAGAGGCTGGCGGTATGCGTAAGTTCAATTGCGGCAGATGATTGTGCGGCGTTTGTCCAGTCTGATCCGCCCAGTCCGCCTTCGATGAGCCTGCCTGCAAGGCGTGCTCGCAGCATTTTTCCGGGCATCATTTGGCTTACGTCGAGGTCGGTGAAGTTTGATGCGAGCTTCTGGACGCGCATGACAATGATTTCCTGCACTCGTGCGAGAAAATCATCAATGTTTGGTGAACTCATTGCCTTTTGTCCGCTGGTCTCTTGTTCGTCGTCTACAGCCGTCTCCGCCCGTATAACGAACAGGGTGCAGGGAATTCCAATGAATTCCCTGGAACCGAGTATTTTATGCTTATATCACAAGTGCGTCAAGCGCCAATGACGGAACTGCGGTTCTGTGTGTGCGACATTAAAAAGTGGCAAGAGTCAACGACGAACGGCTTTTGCCACAGAGGACACAGAGAACGGCAACGGCGAAAATCTTGCTACGGCAACGACTACGGCAACTTCAACAGCGAGGGCACAGAGGACGGCAACGACAATAACTGTAGTCGCAGGCAATGGTTATGACACATCAATACTGACTTGCGCCACTTCGGACAATAGCCGTCTCTGTGTCCTCTGTGGCAAAAGCCGTTGCCGTTGACCTAATGTCGCACCGGTTCTGTCTACGGGCCTGCGAAGCCTGTGTACAGGCCTCCGAAGTCTGTGGGGTAGTCTACCGGTTTGGCTCCGGGCATGTCGATTCGCGGTTTATCGTCGAGGGCTTTTTTACCGGCCCGGATCGCTTTGAGGATCGCTATATAGTTGGGGTCAGACTTGGTTTTGAAGATCGCGTTTTTGTCATCTGCCATTCCGCCTGCTGATTTTGCCAGCGAACCGGTTAGCAGCCGACTATATTCGGGGTGGGTCAGGTTGATGTCAGTTACGCCGAGTCGGATTCTTGCGCGTGTGGCTTTGATGCCCGCTTTGACGTTATTGATCCAGGCGCCGCGCCAGAGGTCTCGCGAGCCGGCCGTGCCCGGGCGGGTGTTGTCGTATGTGGCGTAATACGGGCAGTTGGCGTCGATCCAGGCGTAGAGTATGCGGCGGTCCTTGTCGGGGATCTTGGCCATTTTCACTTTGGGCCCGTGATCGGTCTCGATCAGTTTGGTAAGTTTGCTGGCGTGCGAACCGGTTTCCAGCGGTTTGAAGTTGTGGGTGGGCGCCCTGTTGACCCAGATGAAATGCACCTGCTTGGTGCTCAGTAGGCTATCATAGGCCATGTTGAAATACTGCGTCTTGTCGCCCGAGAGGTCCATCTTGCCCTCCGGCGCGGCGCCGCTGTGACATTTAACGCAGTGTTTGTCGAGCACGGGTTGGACGTGTTTTACGAAGTTGACCGGACCGGACTTGCCCCAGGGCGGGGGGGTGATCTCAGACGGAGCACGCCTGAATGCGATTCGCCTGGTAACCGGAGCCGTTACGTTTCTCGGTTCGTGACAACCGACGCAGCTTTGGCGTTCACCGGGCATTATCTGCGTGGTCGAGCCCATTCGGATGATCTCTTTACCGTCGGCGTCTACGGCTTGGAAGTACAGTTCGCATCCGGCGGGGGCCTTGAAGTGGGCTGATCCGTCCGCCTCCACCGGTACGGTTCCAAAGCAGACTTTCACGTAGTACGAGGCGCGGCTGATCACCGGGTCGTGGTCGTAGATTCTTCGCCCTCGCATGTTGCAGCGTTTTGGGAGTTGGCTCATGATGCGGATTTCTTTGATCGTTCCGCGTTTGATTCCCTTGTCGGCCAAACCGAGGTTAACGTCCGAAACGAAGAACGTACCGTAGTTTTCCTTCGATGGGGCGATCGGGAGGATTGTCTTGGGCGTCTTGCGGGCTTGCAGCGGTACGGGATTAAAACATGACAGCTTGGGGGCTTGGCAGACCATCGTCCTGTTGCCCTTGTCGTCCAGGGCGAAGATTCGATAGCGTCCCGGTCCGCCTCGCGCCGGTCCGCCGTAGGCGACCAGGAACAGATCGCTCTTCACCGGCCAGGGGTCGCGGAACGCGAATTTGTACTGCTTGTCGCCCGGTCCTCCGCCGTGGCGGTATACCTTGCTCGGTACGTAGGCGTATTCGGGCGTGATGTTCGTAATCGCCGCCGTGTTCTCCGTGCCCAGCGACCGGTCGATTATCCCGACCGCTCCTACGGGGTGTCCGTGGTGCGGTCCGAGCGTGGCCAGTACTTTCTGCGTTCCGGGTATGCTCTTTGCCTGCCATATCACGTTGGGATTGGTGATTGTGTTCCCGTAGAACAGTTGCACTCGCGTTCCGTCGGGGTTGATCGTCCAGAGGCTCTGGAGATCGAACAGGCTCTTGTCGTTGTACTCCCACCGCATGAACAGGATCGACCCGTCGTCCAGCACGTAGGGCGACATGCAAGCCAGCGTGCTGAACTCGATCCGTTTGATGTCGCTTCCGTCGGCGTTCATCGTGAATAGCGCCGACGATAGGGCCGCTTGGCACATCGAGTAGCTTTTCCCACGCGTGGAGGTGAACACGATGCGTCCGTCTGGCAGGTAGACCGGGTGCACATCGTGGAACCGCCCGGTGGTGATCTGCCGCAGGCCGGTCCCGTCAATATTGATCTCGAAGATATGGAACGAGTCGGGATTGCCCCTATACCCCAGCTTCTTTTTCGACTTTTTCTCTTCTGCCGTATGGGTCACTCGCATCCAGGAGAACAGTAGTTTTTTCGCGTCGAACGATGGACTCATGTCGAATATAACGCCATCGTCGCTGCTGAAGATTTCCTTTTGGCCTTTCGATGGGGCCGCTGCATCGTAAACGTATATACCGCATCCGGGCGTGTATATGCGCCACGAGTACATCGTGCCCACGCCGAACGGTCTTGCGAAGTGGTTGCGTTTAACGAACGCGAATTTTCCGCATCCTTTGACCGCAGCGGCCGCATCGAAGTCTGCGGAGTTTTTCTCGGTTCCGTTAAGCTTCGCTGGCTTGCCGGGCGGAGCCCGCTTGACTGCGACGGGCTTTGGCTTGCGTTCAGGCTGGCCGGTGAGTTTCGTCAGCGAGACGTCATCGTACCACGCCTGCCCGCTGGATCGCCCCCATCCGCCGAACAGGCAGTTGATCTGGAATCTGGTTTTGTTGTTCGTCGTGAACACTTTGGACACCCGCGTCCACTCAGTGGCGCCCGTTACAGCAGGCGTCTGTGAGCCTTTCAGGGCCTGGACGTTCAGCAACGCGCCCTTGGCGCCGCGGACCTCGCTGGTCTTGATCCAACCGGACAGTTCATAACGCGTGTTGGGCTCAAGATTCACCATCGCGATCCACGCCGCATCGGTCCCCTTGTCCGACCTGATCGTCACGCACCGCTTGCCCGTCCTGCCCGAATGAGGGATCGCCCACAGAACGCGGTCCTTCCCGCTCCAGGCCTGCGTCTTCCAGCCGCTGGCGATCTTGTCGTCCGACACGTTTTCAAAAGATGAGTTCGGAAGGAGGTTTGCGGGTTTCCCTGCGCCCCGGGCGACTATCGCCAGAGACGACACGATCACCGCCAACACCATAACCCGACGCGTATAGATGTCTGTGCCCATCAAAAACACTCCTACTGTTACCGCTATGAACAACAAATGATACCAGAACTGCGACAGTCCACAAAATCAGACTAGTAGAATAACTACTTCCTTGGGCGTTTCTTGCTTTGTTTCAGGGGATTTGTTGTGTCTTTGTATTCTGTTCGTAGTTCGCCTAGTTGCTTCTCCAGGGCTGTGATTGTTTCTTTGTATTCCGGGTTGGCGTGCTGGTTTACCAGTTCGTGGGGGTCTTTCTTCAGGTCGTAGAATTCCCAGCAGGCGCTCGGGTCCTTGGCGCCGTCGCGCAGCAGGCCGTAGTAGTAAATCAATTTGTAGCGTTCGGTTCGGATACCGTAATGACTCGGGCGGGGCTTCTGGTGCGACCAGTAATGATAGTACATCGCCTTGCGCCAGTCGGCGGGTGTTTTGCCTTGCAGGTTTGGGCGGAAGGAACGGCCTTGCATCGCTGGCGGGATGTCGACCGAGGCGTAGTCGAGCATCAGTTCGGCGAAATCGAT
>JABGPF010000081.1 GCA_018645065.1 Phycisphaerales bacterium | reverse complement strand
GGAACGCCGATCTCCTGATCGGCTTTTATAAACAAGACGGCCGGAAGATAATAAGCCTGAAGAGCAACCGGGAGACGACCTTTTGAAAATGCCCAGTCAGTAGCGGAGGCCTTTAAGTGCCAATCAGGAGATTGTCCATCCCGGGAACGCCGATCTCCTGATCGGCTTTTATAAACAAGACGGCCGGAAGATAATAAGTCTGAAGAGCAACCGGGAGACGACCTTTTGGGAAATGACCAGTCGGTAGCGGCGGGTTTTAAGGGCCAATCAGGAGATTGGCGTTCCCGGGAAAAAATCGCGTCTGTGTGGCGCGAGGAGTGTTGGGACCGGTATATTCGCAACGAACGACATTACGAGCAAACGGTGGCGTAATCAGTGGTTCGATGGTTTGACGCCTGCCAGTTATTCCCGTAAGAAGATTATGCAACAAGCTTCCCCAAAGCGCTAAGCCGCAAGCGGCACGACTTCACGCTCGTTCGGGTTTTATCGGGTTTGCCGCTTGCGGCTTAGCGCTTTTGGGAGGAGTTTTTGCAAATGTACTGTAGTCGCGAACTCCTTTTTGTATAAGCATTAATGTCAGCGTTGCATAATCTTCGCAAGAACCAGGCCGATATCGAGCCGTGCGGGATATATGTATATATAGCTCAAGGCCGGTTTCTCACACGCATACACCTTGCCATTTAAACTCAGTAATGGCGGGAAATAGTCCCGCCTGGCCGCCCAAACGCCGATAATGATTAGGCAAATTGGTTTTTGGTGGTATAATTCGAGACGAATCATATTTGGGAATTAAGGCGGCGGTATGAATTATGCGGTGCGATCGGGAATCGCGGTTTTGCTGGTTCTTGCATTTGGCGGGGGAGGTGTTTTTGCTGCCGGTGCTGACGATATCAAACTCATCTCTGAGATGGAAGCCAGGAAAAAAAAGATTGCCCAGGCTCAACAACTCAGGCTCAGCGGGCTTAATCTGAAGTTACAGGACAATCCCAAGGACACTGCCGTTCGTGAGCAGTTGATCCTTTTTTTCCTTGTCGGATTCGATAACATTGATGCGGCTGTGAAATTGCTCAACGATGATGTTGACGAGGGCATTCGGACCTATGTGTCCCTGGCTGCGAAACCACCGTCCAGCCTTCCTGAGTCGGCATGTTTGGAATTAGGCGCCTGGTACTATCGGGTTTTGACGAAGGACGCGTTGCCCGTTGAAAAGCTGCCGCTGTTGAAGCGGGCCAATACGTATTATGAGCGTTTCCTGCAACTTCACCCGAAAAAGGACATCCAGGCGGCCCGGGTCAGGAGTGATCTGCAGCGGATTCGAGAGTCCATCACTAAATATGATGAACAGGCCCGTCAGTTGGAAGACAAGACGATTATGCTGCATTTGGGCAAGGGGGGGCTGATGAAATTTATTCGTGTCCCGGCAGGTCGGTTTACTATGGGCTCGCACTCGCGTGAGGTCGGTCGCGGGGAAGACGAAGGCCCGCAACGCCAGGTAGCGATCAGCAAACCGTTTTACATGGGCCAGATCGAAGTAACCCAACAGCAATACCAGAGCATTACAGGCAAAAATCCAAGCCGGTTCAAGGGTCCATATAATCCCGTCGACCAGGTCTCTTGGAGCGATGCGACGGCGTTTTGTCAGGCATTGTCGAAGAAGACGGGCCTTTCTGTTCGCCTGCCGACTGAGCCCCAGTGGGAATACGCCTGCCGAGCCGGTACTACCGCCCGTTTCAGTATGGGACAAGACAGTAAGTTTCTGGGTTTGTATGCGTGGTATAGCGGTAACAGCGTTAGCGCCACTCATCCGGCCGCCCAGAGCCGGGGTGACGCACAGAGTGAAAAATACACCAAGGCCCTTATCTCCGGAAAAATGTCTGAGGCGCGGAAGTTATATTCTAAAGCTAATGCTATCGAGCGGGCGAAAAAGCCGGAGGACTGGAAGGAGCAGGCCGACGACTTGAGGGGCTTGGCTGGTCGATTGATAACAAACGCCAAGAATTTGGACGCAGTGGAGCTTAGAAAACGGGCGGAAAAACACCGAGCGACAGCCAAAAAGTATACGCGTGAAGCACAGATTATAATTCGGGCCAGGAAGAAAGATTGGCGCGACCGTGCGCTCAGTAAGAAGAAATACGCAGAGAGATATAAGAAATATGCTGCTGCAGATGATGCAAGGGCGGTAGTGGTCAAGGCCTATCGGAAGAAACCCAACACTTTGGGGCTTTACGATATGCACGGGAACGTTTGGGAGTGGTGTCGCGACTATTACGATGCGAAGTTTTACGCCAGTGGGAAGAATGTTGATCCGGAAAACACTAAAGAGAGTGCATCTCGTGTTTGTCGCGGCGGTGCGTGGAGTAGCTCCTCTACTAACTGTCGCTCTGCCAAGCGTGCTTACAGAACATCTGGTTCGGCTCGGTCCTACATTGGTTTTCGTGTGATGATCGAGGCCGTCCGTCCGAAACCAGCCCCGCCTGCCAAGCCCAAGACTCTGACGCTGGATTTGGGCAAAAACGTGACTATGAAGCTTGTGCGAATACCGGCGGGCAAGTTTGTGATGGGTACTCCTGCGGCGGTTAAACAACGTCGTCAGGCCGAGAGACCCGCCCACGCTGTGACGATCAGCAAACCGTTCTATATGGGTGTTTATGAGGTCACCCAGACGCAATATCAGGCTGTGACCGGAGTGAACCGCAGTAAGTTCAAGGGCCCTCAAGACCCCGTCGGCGTGGTGTCGTGGCAAGAGGCTGAGGCGTTCTGCAAAGCCGTATCGAAAAAGACCGGACGGAACGTGCATCTGCCCAGTGAAGCCCAGTGGGAATACGCCTGCCGAGCCGGTACGACTACCTGCTACAGTTTTGGTCAGTCTGACAAGGACCTCGCCGCATACGGATGGTGCAAGGATAATGCTGATGGCAGGACTCATCCGGTGGGGCGGAAGAAGCCCAACGCGTTCGGGCTTTACGATATGCACGGAAACGTCATGGAATGGTGCTATGACTGGTACGATTCGGGTTTCTACGCAAAAGCGAAAAACGTGGACCCGGTAAACATCAAAGATTCCGGCCGTCGTGTTCTTCGCGGCGGATCGATATTATCGAGGCGTACTACTGCTTCTGCGGATATGTTCCACGCTCGTTCAGCAATTCGCAGTTATACGACCCCATCGAACGCCTATTATTTTATAGGTTTTCGGGTAGTGGTTTCAGAAAAAACGAACACGCCGTCAGGTAAGTAGCCCGCAGGCGGACGTGATTCCCGGGAACGCCGATCTCCTGATCGGCTTTTTAAAACTGCGCGTCCGAAAGCGTTTGTGTTATTTTTCCAATCGTTTAAGCGAGTCTTTCAATAGTTTATAGGTTGGCAGATGCGTATTGGTTCCGATTATTTTCAGCCCCATGCGGTACTGTTTAATCGCCTGGCTCGGTTGGCGGGTCTGCTCGAAAACCCATCCTAAATGGTATCTCGCTGCCGTCAGTTTCGGGTCTAGCTCAATTGCTCGTTGGAGATACTTTTGGGCCTCTCTGTAACGCTTTAGCTTGGCCATCATCCAGCCGTATGTGTCCAGCACATTGGGATCCTGAGGGCGGAGCCTGATAATTTTTTGCGCGTAGGGTAACGCCTTTTCAGGCTCGTTGAGTTCAGAGACATACATGTACGCCAGATTGTTTATCGCCGCATTATCATTCGGCGTGGTTTCAAGGCATTTCAGGTAGGCTTTCTCGGCTTGGCGGAACTTACCCGCGTCATAGTAAACCTTGCCAAGGCGATTCTGCAGCATGGCAATTTCTGCGGGTTTTCGGACATTTTCGAGGGCGGTTTTGAAGCTCTCTTCGGCCAATTTTAAATACCGCGTTCTCTCGGTGTCGGTGAGTTTCGCATTGTGATCGTTTAGTGTCATACTGCACAGATCGCCGAGTAGCACCTTGAGGTACCAGTCGGAAGGCTTTTCTTTCGTCTGTGCAATCATTCTATCGATAGCGATCTTGGGCCCGTAGGCCTCTTGAATCTGCGATACGATGAACGCGAGATCACGGGGCTGGGCGATACCCACTGCGCTGAGGAACAGTTTGTCGGCTTTGTCGCCCTGTTTTTTCGCCACCAGAACTCGGGCTCGAATCGCAGTGATCCAGGGGTTCCATGACGACTGGTTCCTGTAGCTGTTTGCGACGTCTATCGCCTTGTCGTACTGTTTGGCTTTGACCAGTCCCAGCAGGTACGCCCGGGCAATTTGCGGTGAGGCTGCATTGATTTCAACTGCCGCCTTCAGTGCGTCCAGTGCTTTTGTCTCTTGCTTGCGGGTGTCCCACATTTTGGCTTCCATGAGCCGGTATGCTGTGGTTTTCGGGAACTGTTTTTGTGCGGTTGTCAGACTGCTTTCGGCGTTGTTCCAGTCTTGTCTGGTCAGGTAGGCTTCTATCAGCTTGAACAACGCCTCCTGGTGGTTTTTGTGTTTGCTCACGATGGATTTCCACAGTGCGATCGCATCATTCTCTCGCCCTAATCGCATGTAGAGGCCCGCCAGTTCCATGGCGTATTGCGGAGTGTTGCTGAGTTCGTCGGCCCGTTCGAGATCAGCAGCGGCCAGTTCGAGTTCGCCGATTGTCACGTACGCTCTGGCCCTTACCGAAAGTGCGCCCGCGAATTTCGGGTACCTCTCGATCGCTTCGGTTGCTATTGCGATGGATCTTGCGGGCCTGCCTGTCATTCTGACCAGTATGGCGTTCAGTATTAATCCCTGTGCGTCAGTTGGGTTTTTGCTCAGGATCGTTTCCAGTTCTTTTTCGGCCTGGTCATACTGGCGTGCGTTTAATCGATATTGTATGAGTGTTTTGCGTGCTTTAATGTCTTCGGTGCGTAGTGCGACATATGTACTCAGTTCCTGGATTGCCGCTGGCCAATTTTTGCTTTTTGCGAAGAGGGCGGCTTTTGGTCGGTAGGGCGTGGGGTTTTTGGGGTCGAGTTTAGTTGCGTAATTGTAGGCTTGTATCGCTAGCTTGGGGTTGTACGTTGACAGCATATCCGCGTGTGTGGTTATCCAATCTATTTTTTCCGTTTTGCTCTTTGCCCCGCGGGCGCCCGAGGTCAATACTGCCTCGCCTTTTGCGGTTTGTCCGGTGCGAACGTAGAAGAACGCCAGTGCGCGTCCCCATTGCAGGGATCGCCCGGTTTTTTCATATGCGTCGTGATAGAGTTCTTCCGCCCGTTTTATATCTCGCGTTCTATATTCGTACAGACGTGCGAGGCGATGGAGATTGTCGAGGTCGTTGGCGTTGCGTTTGAGGAGTACTTCACGCCGTTGGATGATCGTCTTGATTTCGTCGCCGGTGGTGTTGGACTCCAGGATTTCCAGGTATCTGCGATTTATGTATGAATGTTTCCGCCCGTGTGGTGTTCGGTAGGCCCGCATGACATATTTTTTGTTATCGTCCATTCGCCCCTGCTGCTGGGCGACCATCGCCAGTCCGATCAGGGCGGTTGCGTCGCTGGGGTCATTGCTTTCCATGACGCCGAATACATCTTCAGCCAGTTCGAACGCTTTGGTCTGTAGATAGCACTCCCCGAGTGTGCGGAGGATGAGTTTGGAGTTCGGATGGTCTTTACGCATCGGTGCGAGCAACTCGATTGTCTCGTCGTATTTCTTTTGGCCCGTGAGCCAGTGAGAACGCATCAATTTGCTCCTGGTTTCGTCGGCTTTTTCGACGCGTTTCACCACGCTTAACGCGGTGGCCCAGTCCTTGGCCTCCATTGCAATGCGGAACTGCATTGCTGTGATGTTCGGATCGTCAGGTTTCAGTGCGATTGCTTCGGCTAGGAATTTGCTTGTCATATCCTTCTTACCGGCGCGGGCTGCGACGCGAACTTTGGCCATGGCGCGAGCGAGCGGATTGGTGTCGCTTGCGTCGATGCGAGCTAGTTGCATTTCGAGTCGCTTTTCGGGAGTTTTACCGATCAACGACGCCTGGAATTTCAGATTTTCATTATCCGGATATTCCGTTAGCATTTGCTGGATGATTGCTTTGGCTCCGCCCGGGTCCTTCTGAAGCATGTGCATGTTTATATCACGTTCAGCCAGCAGGAGATCTTTCGGGAGGGCCTTTCGCATGCTTGCCAGCAGCTCAATTGCCTCTTTTTGCTGTCCAGAGGCCCATTTTGCATCGATCTGCTCTACAATCGCTTTTACTCCGGGCTTGGAGATGGCTCCGGCCTGATCTGGGGACGCTGTTTTGCCCATCAGGATTTCCACTGCGTTTTTGAGTTGCAGTGCGGTTTTGTTTTTCGGGTCCGTTCTTAGTGCTCGGTTAATGTAGTTTTCGGCGCCTTCGTAGTTTTTATAGCGTATTTTCAGTCGCGCCAGGCCCAGCAAGATTTCGACGCTGCCTTCGAGTTTTGGCGATTTCTGCAGCATCAGGAGCATCTTTTCGCTCTTACCGGGCATACCAGCCTGATCGTAGAGAGTTATCAGCAGCGCCGGGGTTTGCAGATCGGCCAGTCTGAACGCTTTGAAGGCATGTTCGAGATATCGGATCGCCGCCTGCCTGTCTCCGTCGACCATGGCCAGGCGTCCTGCGAGCTTGGCCTGGTGCGGTGAGTTGTGGGGTAGGTTGTCGAGTTTTTTGAGGCATTGTCGGGCGATGCTCGTCATTTCCGCCCGCTGCTTCTGGTCTTTCAAGAGGCGTCTGCGATCAAGGGCTGCATTGGCCAATGAGAAGTTCAGGTTGTTCATCTTTTCGAGGATAGCCCTGGTTTCCCGCGATTTCGGTTGAGTTGCGGCGCTTGCCTTTAGCTTCGGAGCCAACTTGACAACTCCCGCTTGAAGCGATTTGACCGCGAGTTCCAGGTTGTTGTTGATCCGATGGATTCTGCTGCGCTGCAGATAGATCGCAGCGTGGGTAGGATCTATCGCCTCAGCGGCCTGTAGATGTTTGAGTGCTTCGTCGCACCGGTTATTCTGGGCGAGGAAGCTTGCCATTGCGAGCTGTCCGCTGGCGTTTTTCGGTTCGCACTGGATCGCCGCCATCAGTTGCTCACGGGCCTCGTCGGAGCGTTCGGTTTGTCGCAGGTATGATGCGTACATTATTCGTAATGCCGCCGACTTGGGATTAGCTTTGAAAGCTTCGGCGAATCCGGCGGGAACGTCGACTTTCGTGTCTCTGGCTTCCGTCCATTTCAGGAGCGTCAACCATGCGCCCCAGTAGCCGATGTTGTCAGAGTCCAGGGCGATGGCTTTGCGGAAGTTGTCGAGCCCTTTCCTTGCGGCTTGGAGATTGACGGTTTGTTCGGCGTGGTTGCTCCAGGCGACGCCCAGTCTGTACCAGGCAACCGCGTTCTTCGGGTCTAGTTCGAGCAGGGCGTTCGCGTGTTCGATAAACCCCGACCAGTCGATGCCGGGGCGCCTTTGTGCCAGCTGCCCGTACGCCATCTGCCAATAAATGTCGTAGAGGGTTTGGCGGGGAGCAATGTACGTGCGGTCCAGCACAGCGGCTTGACGCATGAAGGCAAGGCATTGCATCAGGCATTCGCGTTTTTTGGCCTGGGTTATATTGTCATCGCTTTTGAACCATTCCAGGTACGTTTTGCCCAGATCGTGGGCGTATTTGGCCTGGATCGGTCTGTTGTCCGGGTTCTGCCCGTCAATGCCCCTGAAGGCAAGAGTCAACTCTTTGACTGCCAGTTTGTAATCACGGGCATTGATGGCGGTCAGACCGGCCAGGGCGTGTGCGGCGTGATCCTTCTGGTCCTGGGCCAAGGCGGTATTACCCAGAACCACGATCAAACAGGCCGATGTAAACCACGACAACTTGTTGGTATTCATTTACGTTTCCTCGGCGCTGACTTTGTACGATTTTTGTAATTGGGGTTTGGTTTTGGGAATTTTGCTTTGGTTTCTTTTAACCAGGCGTCGAGCAGTTTTGTTAGTTCGGCGGTTTTTTCGGGCTGCTTCTCGGCGAGGTTGGTTTTCTCAGATAAATCGTCCTTCAAATTGTACAGTTCTATTGAGTTGTCTTCGTATAGTTTGACCAGTTTGTAGTCGCCGGCGCGAACGGCTGACGCTGGTCTGCCGCCCTGGGGGCTGTAGTGGGGGTAGTGCCAGTATATCGCTTTGCGGGCGAGCGTTTTCTTTTCGCCCTTGAGCAGGCAGGCGAAACTGACTCCGTCGATCTTGTGGGACGATTCCATTTTCACGCTGGCGATCTCCAGGATCGTCGGGAAAAAGTCCACGCTCGACACTGGGACCGCACAGACGCCAGCCGGTTTGATGAGTTTCGGATAGCGAACGATCATCGGCTCGCGGATTCCGCCTTCGTATATGTGTCCTTTGCCCGTTCGCAGCGGATGAACGGCAGTTACGCTGCGTAGCCCGCCGTTGTCGCTCATGAAGAACACCAGCGTGTTGTCGGTGAGTTTTAGTTCGTCGAGTTTGTTCAGTATCTTCCCGACACCTTCGTCGAGGCTTTGGACCATACCGGCGTAAGCGGGGTTGTACTTCTTGCCGTCGGGCGATTTTTTCGCTTTGTATTTGGCGGTGTAGTCGGCTTTGGCCTGGATCGGCGTGTGCACCGAGTGGTACGACTGGTACAGGAAGAACGGGCGGTCCTTGTTTTGCTCGATGAATTTGGCGCCTTCATCGCTTAGGCGGTCGGTGAGGTAGGCGCCTTTTTTCATATTTTTCAGCGTCATGCGGTTTGGCAGGTGGTATCCGCCTGCGGGCGAGCCGTTATGGTTTCCGCCTATATTGACGTCGAAGCCCTGGTTTTCGGGCCAGTGTCCTTTGGGTCCGAGATGCCACTTGCCCACCGCGCCGGTTGTGTATCCGGCGGATTTGAGCATTTCAGCGATGGTGATCTCTTCGAGCGGGAGGCGCTTGATGAAGTCGGGCATGAGGAGTTTGAATCGTGTTCCGCTGCGCATACCGGGTATCCAGTCGGTCATTCCGAGTGTTGCGGGGTATTTCCCGGTCATTATGCTGGCTCGTGTGGGCGAGCAGACCGGGCAGGCTGCGTATGCGTCGGTGAACTTCATTCCACCGGCGGCAAGGCGGTCGATGTTCGGTGTTTCGTGGAAGCGATGCCCGTAGCAGTTCACATCCGACCAGCCCAAATCGTCAGCCAGAATGAAAACAATGTTGGGTTTCCGGGCCGCTTTGGGCTCGGCGGCTTGGAGATATCGAGGCGCCGCCAGCACCGCTGCGCCAAGAGTTGCCTGCTTAATGAACCTACGCCGACTAATTGCATTGCTCATATCATGCTCCCTTGGGTGTTGTTATATCCGAATTGGGCCGATGATAATAAGGAACTACGGGAAAAAATGGAAAAATGGAAAAAAAAACGCGTGCGTTGGTATATTGGCTTTGACGTGAGGCCGCGTGGCGGTTGTAATGTGAATTGACGGTTTTTCACCACGATTGGCAAGGTAAAACGATGCTTGGACGAACGCGACGAACATCTCGATTAGACGTGAGCTTGGCGCTGACCTTTACGGGTATTGCGTACCTTGTTTGGGCGCTGGCCGCGGGCACGGCTCGCAACCTGATCCAGGATATGATCCTGGTGACCAACTCGATGGGCGAAAAGGTTCCGAATATAACCAGTAACGTGAAAATCGTTTTCGTTGACGCGGGCGTGGCGATTGATCTGGTGGGTTTGGCGTGGTTGGCGGTAAGTTTGCTGCTGATCGTTTTCGCCGGACGCCAGAAGTTCAGTATCTCCTGGGCGTGGGTCTCTGCGATATGTCAGAGCTTCGTAGCCGCCTGGGGCGCTGTGCTGGTGGCGTGGGCTGCGTTCCTCCCGTTCGGGCCGACAGTCGACGCAGCGGCGCCGGCGACAAGCACAACGCTCGAGAAGGTCAGCGGGTTATCACTTCCGGTTATTCTGATAGTGGCTGTTATCGTATGGAGCACGCTGGTGCTCTGGTTGATCTTCGAACGCTCGCGGTTCTTCAATCGCGGACCTACAGTTAGCGACAGCCTGCGAACGAACGTTTAAACGAATTAATGGTCGTTGGGGGCGTTGCGGGGGCGTGTTGACGTTGCACAATTAAAAACTTTGAAATGGATATGCTGATAAAATGCTGGCAAAACGAATAATACCGTGTCTGGATGTCGAGAACGGGCGAGTTGTAAAAGGCGTAAACTTCCTTAATTTGCGAGACGCCGGTGACCCGGTGGCCGTGGCGAAACGATACGAGGACGAGGGCGCCGACGAACTGGTGTTCCTGGACATAACCGCCAGCCACGAGCAGCGAGACATCATTCTGGATATCGTTTCAAAGACGGCTGATCAGATTTTCATGCCCCTTACCGTCGGCGGTGGGGTCAGAACGATCGACGACTTCCATAATCTTTTGAAGGCCGGCGCCGATAAAGTCTCGATCAACTCGTCGGCGGTTCGCGATCCGGACTTCATTACCGCTGCGTCCAAGCGATTCGGCGCCCAGTGCGTGGTGGTCGCGATTGATCCCAAACGTATTGCCGACGAAAAGGGCGAGCGTTGGGAGGTGCACGTAAACGGCGGGCGAATTCCTGTCGGGCTGGAGGCCGTTGCCTGGGCGAAGGAAGTTCAGGCTCGCGGCGCCGGGGAGATTCTCCTTACCGTTATGGACGCCGACGGAACGCTCGACGGATACGATATTGAAATTACCCGGGCGGTCGCAGAAGCGGTGAGTATTCCCGTAATCGCATCGGGCGGGGCGGGTAGCCCGGAACATATTTACCAGGTGCTCACAGCCGGTTGTGCTGATGCCGCCTTGGCTGCATCGATATTCCACTTCGGTACGTATTCGGTTGGCGAAACGAAACAGTATCTCGCCGATCGCGACGTTCTCGTGAGGCAGACAATTTAGGCGGGCGACGTATGAGTCAGGAAAATACCGGTAATGCAAGCTCGAGTGCCCCTCCGCGGTTGGCTCGATACTTCGAGGCGATGGTGAAAAACGACGCGTCGGACCTGCACCTGAAACCATCGAACCCTCCGCATTTGCGTATTGGCGGTAAGATACTCGCCACCCAGGGGGCGGCGCTGAGCAGCGACGAAATTCTCTCGATGGCTGAAGAGCTGATGAGCGATAAGCAGCGAGCAATTTTCACCGAACTGGGCAGCGTTGATCTGGCGTATGAACTTCCCGGTTCCGATAGATTTCGCGTAAATCTGTTCCTCCAGCGCGGTAAAGCGGCGCTTGCAGTAAGGCGAGTTACACGCTCGATCCCGGACTTTAAATCGTTGAACCTTCCGCCAGTTGTTCAGCAAATCGCTTCGGGTCAGCAGGGTCTGGTTCTGATGTCAGGCCCGACCGGCAGCGGTAAGAGCACGACTCTCGCTGCGATGCTGCAGCATATTAACCAGACGCGATCCTGCCATATTCTGACGCTTGAGGATCCGATCGAATACCTCTACGAGGGCGATAAGGCGTTAATCTCCCAGCGTGAGATCGGCATAGACGCAGCCGATTTCCAGACCGCTCTGCGGTACCTGGTGCGGGAGGACCCCGATGTTGTCCTGATCGGCGAGCTTCGCGATCTGGAGACATTCACCGCCGCCCTGCAAGTCGCTGAGACCGGGCACCTGGTGTTCGGAACGGTTCACGCTTCGGGGGCTCCCCAGACAATCGGCAGATTGATGGACATGTTCCCGCCGGAGTCTCGCGACAGGATAAGGCAGTTGCTGGGCTTTAATTTGCGTGCGGTTATCTGCCAGAAGCTGCTCCCATGCCTGAGCGACGGGATCGACAGGGTGCCGGCCTGTGAAATCATGATGATGGATCACGATATCCGCAAACTTATTGTCGACGGTAAGGACGGCGAGTTGGCTGACGCCATCAGATCGCACGAGTTGGACGGTATGCAGACTTTTTCCAAGAGCCTGTACGAGCTGATCGATACCGGTCTGATCGAGCCAAGCGTAGCCTACGACGCCTCACCAAACCGCGACGAACTGCAAATGATGCTCAGCGGGATAAGCGCGTCACGAGCCGGGTTGCGCAGTTAACGGCGAACGTCAACGGCTTTGCCACAGAGATCACAGAGAACGGCAGACGGCAAACGGCGGATAAGATGTTACGGCAACGGCGAACGGCCAGACCAACGGCGAGATCACAGAGGACGGCAACGGCAACGACATAACCACGCGTTCTCTCCGCTTGATCTGAGCGTTAAATGATCGAAGTTGCCGATGATTTACAGAAAAAATGTTGCGCTGCTTTGCACTGCTCAGAAAACATGTTGCACTATTTGCCGTTGCTGTTGTCGTCCTCTGTGATCTCGCTGTTGGTCGTTGTCGTTTTCCGTTGCCGTTAACATTTTTCCCGTCGTTGCCGTTTGCCGTTCTCTGCGATCTCTGTGGCAAAGCCGTTGACGTTGCCGTTGTTGAAAAAGATTCACTTTACCTGCAGCATGTTGTCAGGTAGAGTTATGGAGCTTGTTTAATGCGCCGATGGCGCGAAGTTTTCTGTATCTTGTACTGGAGCATCTGATGACAGTCATTCTGGCAGCTCTACCGTCGTTGGGCGGTTATGTCTCGCTGGTCAAGGTCGTGTTCATGTTGTTGTTCATTGTCCCGTGGCTAATGACCTTGCCGTGGATACATCAAGACGTGGCTCGCGTGCGCGGATCGCAAACTCGATGGACTCTTACCGTCCTTGGCGGTGGGGGGCTCGGTGTTTTGATCTGGCTGCTCGTGCCAGCCTACTTTATCGGTATGGTGATCTACCTGGTTATCGTCGCAGCCGTTCTGGCTGGCTATGTGGTGTGGCGGGACGCTCGTGTTGGCCCTGGCGATAAATTGATCTCGGTGATTCGCGCTCGGGGATTCATGCTCCGTGGTAAAGGCGTGAAAATCGAGGTTGTTCAGCGTGTGAAAATATACGACGATCGAAACGTGCTGATCCAACCGCCCGACCCGGAAACCGCGTCGGTGCCCGAATGCGAAACGTATAACAGCGTTCAGGATTTCCTGGTCAGCATGCTCACCCATCGCGCCAGCGAAGCCGATATCTCGCCCGGTTCACAGCAGTCGGCAGTGGTGCGTTTTATTGTTGACGGCGTACTCAGCGTCCAGCCGTCAATGTCGCTGATCCAATCCGACATACTCATACAGGCTCTCAAACCGATCTCCGGACTAGACCCCGAAGAACGCCGCCGCCCCCAGGAAGGGACCCTGTCAATCGATTTCGCCGGAAAGCAGATCGAAATAGGCGTCACCACAACAGGCAGTACTGGCGGGCAGCGAATGCAGTTCCGTGCTATGCACGAGGCGATCAGAACCAAAATAGACGAACTGGGAATGACAGACAAGATCGCAAAGAGCGTTCGGGCGATGGCCCAGACCAAAGCAGGACTCGTTATCGTCTCGGGTAGGGTCGGAAGCGGCGTGACCAGCACGCTCTACTCGATACTTCGCAGTATGGACGCATATACCCGGCGCCTGGTCACGATTGAGTCCAAGCCCGCAGCCGACATGGAAAATGTCACCCAGACAGCGTACGGAGACCCGAAGAAGCTCGTTAAAGCTTTGACGGCGGCTTTGCGTCGCGACCCTGATGTGATAATGATTGACGCATGCCCCGACGCAGAAACGGCTGGGCTTATCGCACAGGCCTCAGCCAGTAAGCTCGTTATTCTCGGCTTGGGCGCTGTCGATACGTTTATGGGCCTGGCGTTGTGGATCAAGGCTTGCGGTGAAGGCTCGTCCGCCGGTATGGCGAATCTTCGCGGAGTGCTCTGCCAGGCTCTTATCCGCAACTTGTGCCCGGCGTGTCGCCAACCGTATCGTCCCGATCCGAAACTACTGGCCAAGGCGAATCTAACGTCCAGCCAGATCGAGCGATTCTACAAGGCTCCCGAAGGCCAGCAGCTCGACGAGGAAGGCGAGCCTGTCATCTGCCCGTCATGCCAGGGCACCGGTTACATCGGGCGAACAGGCGTTTTCGAACTGCTTGAAATGACTGACGAAATCCGTCAACTGGTTACCGAACAGGCGCAGTTGGCGCAAATCAAATCCGCCTGCCGCAAAAACAATATGCAGTACCTGCAGGAAAATGCGATTGGTAAGGTTATCGACGGCCTGACCAGTATTCAGGAAGTTATTCGCGTGACCCAGCAGGGTAAGAAGAAAAAATAGTTGCGTCCCAAAAGGACGCACGGGAGATCTCAGAATGATTCTGATTGGAGTAGCGTGGTTGTTGGTGATAGCCATTGCTTATTATCAGTCGCGACACGGGCTGTTCAGCGCCGTGATTATGTCGTTGCTGACTACAATATGCGCAGTGTTTGCATTGGGTTCTTACGAGTGGTTGGCGGTGAAACTATACGCTTCCCAGCCCGCGTTCGCAGATGCGATTGCGCTTACCGCATGTTTCGTGCTTCCCTTGCTGGCATTGCGTTTGGCGATCGATAAGGTGATCACCGGAAATGCGCCATTGGGCCTCTGGCCCGACCGGATAGCAGGCGGTGTGCTGGGCTTTTATGTCGGAACCGTGATGATCGGCGTGCTGATTATCATAGTGCAAATGCTGCCTTTTGGCGCCGATATCTACGGATACAAGCCTTACGATAACGCGTTGCAGCGGGCTGATCGAGTCTATTGCGACGAGTTTGCTCTGGGTCTGTTGAACGCGGCCGGCGGGCTCTCGTCGGGGCGTGATATCAGTGAAAATCACGACGACCTGCTGAAAGAACTGTTCTGCGCCAGAAATACCGCCGGTCTGAACGGGCGGGTCGACACGCCGCCAAATGCGCTGCGGATACCAGATGCCTACACCCCGGGCAAAGCCTGGGCGAAGGTTGCCGACCATGATACGCTACCGGAGAAACCGGCTCTGGCGGGCGAGGTTGGCGAGGGCGTGTTGATAGTAAAAACGCTTGTGTCTGACAAGGTTCGCAGTGACAAGAAGGGCGATAAGTTGTATCGCCTTCTCGCGACGCACTATCGTCTGGTGACCGGGGCGGGCAAGAGCTACTATCCGCTGGGATACATGACCGAGGAAAAAGGACGCTGGAAACTTCATCCGGCAATCGTCACTGAAGGAAAAACTCAAATTACCGATCTGCAGGTGCTCAGAGAGTACGACGGTAAAACACCGAACGAGACGGTGTTGTGGGTGTATCGTCTTCCGCAGCCTCTGCCCGAAGACGCCGATCTGAGCGGCGACGAAAGTGAAGAAGACGAAGAAGCCGCAAAAGCGGCGTTGGAAGAAAAATGCGCTCCAAACTATATAGTGTTCAGGCGAACGGCCATCTGCCTGGTGGCTAACCGCGTACCCAATGTGCTGCCCCTGACCGCTAAAGAAGAAGCCGCCGCAAAAGCCAAAGCCGCCGCCGCAGAGAAAAAGAAAGCCGACGCCGCAAAAGCCAAAGCCCAGCCAAAAACGTAAGACTCCTCAGGCTAGATTATTTGGTCTGGGGCTGGTTCGGGCTTTTCTTACCGTATTGCTGCCAAAATATGTAGGCGTCTTCGGGTCTGCGCAGGTGCCCACCCTTGACCTTCTTCATCCGGGCGGTTGCTACACCGTTTTGCCTGAGCCACCTGAACGCGTCCCATCCGGCGTTTTTGGTGAACACGTCGTCTTTTCCCCAGTAGATCATTATGGGCAATTTTTTGGCTGTGTCAGAAAGCTCGATGTTCTCAAATATCCTCGAACTGCTGTTGCCTCCGCGTGAAATCAACATGTTGAACCGCTCGGGGTTGCGGAGACCAATGTAATACATGGGGTAACCGCCGGCGGAGAAGCCCGAGAGCAAAACCGCGTGCCGATCACCGTTGTATGTTTCCAGCACCTCGTCGAGAATCGCCAGAACATTCGTCTCGTCTTTTTTCAGCTTACTGTCCCAATTGAGAACCGGGAGTATTCCTTCGGCGCTGTGGAGACTCGGGGCGATGAGAATAAAACCATATTTTTCCGCATAATACTGCCATTCCTGCGCCTGACGCATGGGGCCATCCCAACCGAACGAACCGTGTAACGTTATAACTACAGGCCAACTGCGGGCTTTGGTGTGGTAACTTGGCGTATAAATATAGTACTTGGCGCCGGTGGTGAATTGTTGCTTTTTCACGGCGCTTACCGGTGTTTCCGGTGTCCAGGGCACCGGGCAACCCGGAAGCAGCCAGGCCAGCGACAGTAGTATCAGATATCGTTTCATAAAGGCTCCGTAAAACAGCAGTGGTTGAGTGGGTCTATTGTATAGCCCGGCGGTGAATACTTGCAAGAAAGAGACTGTAGTCTTTTGCCGATACAACATTATACGCACTCTTTGGTTTCACACAGGCCAATTCGGGAGATGACTCTTGAGATTGAATAACAGGATGACGATCGGGTTACTGACGCTCGTGGTGATAATTGCTATTACCGCTCGGCATGCTGCTGCGCTCAAACCGGACCAGGTGCTTATCGTAGCCAATGCGAACTCACCGGCGTCTGTGGAACTGGCCTCCTTTTACGCTACCCAACGGGGAATAGTGAAACGCAATATCGTTCTGATCAAAACGTCCGAAAAATACACGATATCCCGCCAAGACTACCAAACTACAATCAGAGGTCCGATTGTCCAATCTCTGCTCGAACGCCGCCTCGACGGGCATATTCGAAGCATTTGCCTGGTATGGGGCGTGCCTGTCCGAATTGCCGAAGACTCGAAAAAGGCCAATCCGCCGGCGAGTAATCTGTCGGCATTTTACAAAGCCCAGTCCGACGACGCGATTATGCGGTTGACGGTTTGTTATAAACTGCTGGCGAGAATTGGGCAGGCGCCGGATAACCTGCCCGATCCACCGAACGATCGAATGGAGAAATTCGAGACTCTCTTTGTCAAACCGTTGCCCACGCAAGCTGTGAAAGCACCCAAGCTTGACGAACTTATCCTACGCCTTCGCAAGGAAGTGGTGCGCAGGCAGGTGAAAGTTCGATTCACGGCCGATAAGAAAGTCAGGGTGATTGCTGAGCGACAATTGATGGCTTTGTACCGGGAAATGTACGGGCTTAAAGGGCTGATCGGTTACGTTCGGGATACTAAAATCATTAATCCGCCCGATATCAAGCTACTGATGGCGGCGCATGAACAAGCTGAAAACGCCCTGGCCAGGCTCGGTCGACCAAACACCCCTTTGACTCTGGCCAACGCACGCGGGCGAATCAAGCTGCTCAAGTTGGTCGGTGGGCTGCGACTGGTGGCCGGATATAAGCCCAAGGGTTTGCCCGTCAGCAGGACAAAACTTACCTCACGCCAGCAACGGGCAAGGAGAATGTTCCTGAAAACCACCGCGTCGGTCGATAGCGAGTTGGCGTTGCTCTGGGCAAAGACCTACAAAACTGAGGGTGCGATCAGTAATCCGCTTTATCGACCTCGTCGAGTCAGGTCCACAGCGAAAGGGCGCCCCGGGGCGGTAATGGTCGCACGCATTGACGGACCGACAGTTGCGATCGCCAGGAAAATAGTTACCGACTCACTGGCCGTTGAGAAAACCGGGCTCAAGGGCGTGTTTTATATCGATTCGGGATTACCGCAGCGTTTTGTGAAATCCGGCGCTTCTTCGGGGTATCGGATCTACGATAAACGCCTTCAGGTGTTGAATGCGTTTGTCTCGAAAAAAACGAATGTAAAAACCGTGATGGACACTTCCAGCAAGCTTTTCGCGCCGGACACATGTCCAGACGCCGCACTTTACGCCGGATGGTACAGCCTCAGAAAATATGTGCCCGCCTTCAAGTGGCGCCGCGGGGCGGTTGGATGGCACACAGCGAGTTTCGAAGCCGCCGATCTCAGGAATCCAAAGTCGCAGCAATGGTGCCCGCAGATGCTCTTAAACGGAGCGGCCGCGACGCTTGGAGCTGTGGACGAACCGTTTCTTACGGCTTTTCCGGCGCCGGAAGAGTTTTATCCACTGCTGCTTACGGGTAAATACACGATCGCCGAGTGCTACTGGCGAACTATGCCCCAGGTAAGTTGGCAGATGGTGCTAATCGCCGATCCGCTCTACAATCCGTTCAAGACCAATCCGCAACTGGCCTCATCATTGCTGCCGGGCGGACTGGCGCTTTGAGGAACCCCGCCGGTTTCCCTTTTGCGTAACGATTAAAACTGTAGTGGATAACTTCCTAGTATTCCGGTTATAATCTGCGTAGTTTGTTATCTGTACGTTTCGAGTGTGGCGGTTTTAGTTGCCTCGAACGAACGAAATAAGGAATAGTGTAGTATGGCAACAGTCTCTCAGAAGTGTCAATATGCGTTGCGTGCCGTTCTGGAACTTTCCAGACGGTACGGGGGAGAACCGACTTCAGTGGCGGCGATCGCAAAAGCTCAGGCGATCCCTCAACGGTTCCTCGAACTGATCATAGGCGAACTTCGTCAAGCCGGTCTGGTAGCATCAAAACGAGGCGCGCGAGGCGGATATGTTTTGTTGCGAGAACCAGGCGAACTTATGGTCTCCGACGTAATGCAAGCCGTTGACAGCAATTATGATCCGGTTGACTGCGAACCCTGCGGTGGGAACAGAGACTGCCCCCTCAGCGGACGATGCGCCTTTGTGAATCTGTGGCGACGTGCGGGGAATGCAATACATGAAGTGTACAGCGAAACGTCGTTTCGGGGCCTTCTAGAGGAACAGTCAAACCTGGAAGGAATGACTGTCGACGACTACTGCATCTAGAGCGTGATCGATATGAAACTTGAACGTTTTGACGCCAATCCGCTGTTGGGCCCCGAAGACCTTGCGCCAACCGATCAGGGGCTCGAGGTGCTTTGTACGCTTAATCCCGCAGTTGTCAGATTCAACGGGGAGATACTGCTCATGGTCCGGGTCGGGCAACGCCCCGTACCGGTTCAGGGGTATGTAAGCTATTTATGCTACGATGCGGAAACAGACCGCAGCGAAGTACGCAGGATATCCATGGACGATCCCGATCTGGAAATCAGGGACGGGCGCGGATACTACTATCGCGATAAAATGGTGCTCTCAAGCCTCTCGCATTTGCACATAGCGAGAAGCACCGACGGGCGAAACTTCACATTCGACCCTAAGCCTGCAATCACGCCCACAACCCGATACGAAGCGTTTGGGTGCGAAGATGCGAGAATAACCTTCATTAATGATCGATACTACATCACCTACACTGCGGTAAGCGAGCACGGGGTCACGGTGATGACAGCTCATACCGAAGATTTCGTGACGTTCACCAAAACCGGCTTGGCGTTTCCTCCTTATCAGAAGGACGTTGTGATATTTCCACGCCAAATTGGAGGGAAGTACGTCTGCCGCCATCGCCCTTACAGCAACGAGTTCAACGATCCGTGCATATGGACCGCCTGGTCGCCGGACCTGCGAGCCTGGGGCGACCACGAGATGACATTGGCGCCGATACCGAACTCATGGGCCTGCGAAAGGGTCGGGTGCGGTGGGACGCCTATCGAAACGCCTGAAGGATGGCTCGAAATATTCCACGGAGCCAACAAACAGGGCCAATACCATCTCGGCGCTATGCTGAGTGACCTGGAAAACCCGCACATTGTGCTCGCCCATTCGACAGATCCGGTGCTTCAGCCTGAGGCCCCGTACGAACTTCATGGTGTCTTCAGCAGTTGCGTGTTTACTAACGGGCTGCTGGTTGACGATGACGGGACGCTTACGGTTTATTACGGGGCGGCTGATCGAGTTTGTGCAGGAGCGGTGTCAACTGTAGATGATATGCTGGCGGCGGCGAGAAAATAGCTGTATATTAACCGCGACGATCCCAAGCGGACTAGCGCGTTGAACAGAGTTTAATTGATGCACAAAATACGAATATGTCAGATAGTTAGCGATCTTAAACCCTCAGGTCCGGCACGCCGGGTCTGCGAGATTGCTGCGCGCCTTGATCGAAAGCGGTTCGAAGTGTCGGTTATCGCACTGAAAAACGGAGCGCTCGTCGAATTGCTGAACCAAACTTCAACACCGGTTAAAATCCTCGGCGCCAAAGGACCGTTCGGGCTCTTCACACTGGCGCGACTCATTGGGCTGGTGCGAAATTTCCAGGCCGATA
>JABGPF010000458.1 GCA_018645065.1 Phycisphaerales bacterium | reverse complement strand
AGCGCTACACTTTTGCTCCGCCCAGCGCTACAGTTTTACTCCGCCCTTTACAGAACGGGCCGCGCAGGCAATATCCTGGGCAGTGCCCGGTGGGCGATGGAGGGCTTTTCCGCATAGATACTGCTCGATCCGCTCCGGTGTCCACGCCAAAAGTTGACCCGCCCGCCGAACTCGCAGATCAGTGAGCATCGTTCGCATGTAGACCAGACGCTTGTGGGCTGTCGTGGCCACGAGCCCTCGTACTGTGATCATGTGTTCTTCATAACGCCGAAGCAAGTCGCCGACAAAGCCACCAGGGAGTTCAAAGGTAGCCGACGCAACTCCCTTCATCTCCAGTAGCCTGTTGATCGCCGCCTTGATTGTCTTCAGGCGCCGAACCGCTGGCGATGGACATCGGCAGATTGGCAGATGACATCGCATGAATCGCTCGGCCATAGCTCGGCTCAATGGTCGCCGCCCCAGCCATCGCCCGAAGTGTTCAGCAGCATTGAGATATCCACGGGCGGTCCTGGTGGTGTAGCCGCGACCGATCAGGTATGCGGCGTACCGTTCCAAGTCTTCTCCGATCCGGTTCGCGCGGATGCGTGCGAGCACCCATTTTGCATGGAATAGATTTTCCAACATGGTCACCATCCTTTCTGCCACAAGGGCAATATATTGATGCCATGATTATGTGCAGCACGTCCCCAATACCCAAGCCTCCAGATGACCAGCCAAACAGGCAATTCCTGCCAACAGCTTCAACCAACTCCCCATAATTCTGAACTACGCATAATGTCCGGATTATTCGCTATTGTCTGGGGGAGGATCGCTTCTGCACAGACAGCCAACGATCGGCAATTGTGCAGAAGGAGAAGCTGGAGCGGGCCTACGTGTTCGCCGTGATTCGCGTGCAGGGCGAGGATTGGGTCGTCGCGCGTCCCCTTGGCCTCGATGTAGGGTATGGCGATTCATGGTGCGTACGCTCATCGCGGATGCGGGATTTACTGGATGAAGAAAATCCCCTCAAATACCGCACCTTCGTTGATGCCTTAAACACCGCAACCAGTGATTGCTATGCGGGTATTGATCTGCCCAGGGCAGAGAGGCACGCCAACTGGCGTGACCTGTTGGGTTGGCTGAGTCGCGATCAGGACTGTCATTTTGCTCATCACGCAGAGTGGCGGTCAGCCCAACTACAGTCTGGGCCGCGAGCGTTGACTCTGGAAGACGCCTATCTAGTTATGCGGATGTCCCTGGGGCTTCTCGGGCCGGAAGAGATAGGTTTGCTTGAAAAGCATCGAAAACTGCTCGGCAGTAAGAAGCAGAAAGAAGACCTTGCCCGACAATATGAGATTTACGTTGATCAAGCGGAACAGCGACTCAGGCAGTCGGTCGATGAATTGAAGGACCAACCGTCGGGAGAAATATTTGGTACGGCCTTCGTAAACATTGCGGAGCGGAGAGTGTCTTCGCTCAACGCATTACTCGAAGATCCGGATGTTCTGGATCGGGCTGAACTGTCCGATCTTCAAGACGCATTGTCTGCATTGCTACGGCGTGAGGGGGCGCTTGAGGCCCGTACGTATGATCTGAAGACACAGCATGAGGCGTCAACAAGCGAGTTAAAAAATGCGCAGAAACAGGACGCAAACACGCTTTGGAAGGAACTGATTGGCTTGCGATGGAAGTGCAGCTATTTCAAGGCCAAGGAAGAGGCCATGAAGAACGGTTGTCCGGGTACGGCGATGGTAGATCAGGATATCGCTGATCCATGGCGACAGCAGCGGATCAAGGAACTCCAGGAAGATATTGCTGCGATTGCCGAGCAACAGCGTGATGTCGCTGCTGACTTAGAGAAGATGAGGGAGGAAACAGCGAGACACCGTCAAGGCTTGTCCAAGCAAACGGCGGATGTTGTTAGGATTCGCGGGGATATTACCACGCAGATCGGACAGTGGATGGTTCGTAAGGATGAGGCGGACCGTTATACCGCAGCCTGGCGTGATCTGAATAAAATAGAAAACGGCCGGGATGCACGACAGAAACGAATCGACACTTCTCTAGCGATCCTTCGACAGGCCCGATCTCGGTTTGAAAAGCAGAAGGCTGATCTGTCCGCCTACTACGAAGCCATTCTGAAGCGAACGATTTCACCCAACGCTGAGGGCGAAATTGCGGTTGATGGTGATGGACTTCGGCCGGAGTCGAACGAGATCGTGGCTGACTCTGGTACAACACTGCGGGAGTATGCCGATGTCCTGAGTTTTGACTTGGCGTGCCTGGCTGCTGCCATTTGCGGCATAGGCCATCTGCCTCGCTTGTGGATTCACGACAGCCCAAGGCAGGCGGACAGTGAAGAGCAACTGTATTTCTCGGTGCTGGGACTGGTCTCGGATTTAGAGAGAGCCTACCAGGACGGCAAGCGTCCAGCATTCCAATACATCTTAACGACGACTTCGCCGCCACCCGATGCACTGAACAGGCCGCCGTTCGTTCGCGCACGATTCCACGCCCGTTCCGGCGACGGCAAGCTGCTTCGATGCGACTTCGGTAAATGAGACAGATGTGTTAAGGCGGGCGATCGTGCGAAGGGCAACCTAGTATTGGTCACCATTGAATTGGCAACCAAGACATGAAGCGGCCAAGGCGGGAGAGACAGTCGGTAAAGGTAAGTATGGCCGCCCGTTGCCCTTCATGTACGATTTTGTTCCGATAGTCTCGCACTTCGTGCGCCAGATCCCTATGCGGATCACTGATGTTTCTGATGGCGGCTACTCGGTTGATTAGGATCTCCATCCCCGGTTTCGTCTTTCGATGCCTGGCATGCACCCAAAAATCACGCATAATCCTCTCGAATTCCGTGTAAAGGCGAAGCACGTAGGTTACTTCGAGATTCCTAGCGCATTGGTGCAGTTCACGAGGGCTTATGCCGATCCCCGTTCCAGGAGCACAGAAGAAAGTATGGGCCGACTCCACTCCCCGAATCGTGATCG
>JABGPF010000080.1 GCA_018645065.1 Phycisphaerales bacterium | reverse complement strand
CGTTCCTGACTCAAGCCGGACCAGAAGATCGCCTGGGCGCGTATCGTCTTGCCATCATACTGCTCGGCGTCGACCACTTTCTGGAAACCTTTGACCGCTGTGGCGAAATGCCCGGCCCGCATGAAGTTCTGCGCCGATCGTAGCCCGGCAAGGCCCGCCAGCTTGTCATCCGAGAAACGTTTCTGGAGTTTGGCGAACACTTGGGCGGCGTTTAGATACTCTTTGACAGCAGCCTCTCTGAGTCGTATCGCCTCTCCGGCGGCGTGGGTGTCGTTTTCCTTTTTCTCCAGTTCCTCGGCCTGGGTCTTGTACGCCAGACCCTGTTTCTGGAAGTATGCCCCCAACCGGGACATGACCATGGGAATCAGCTCGTGGTCCGGGTACTTATAAGCGAGTTTCACATACTCCTCGACGGCGATGTCCAACTCGCCCATCTTTTCGTAGATCAACGCTTTTTTGAACTGGGCTTTGGGTGCGAACTCAGCGTCAGGATAGTCCAGCGGAATCTTTGAGAACCGAGCCAGTGCATCTTGATACATCAGCTTTTTCGACGCTTCGTTCTTCGACAGGTCGGCGTACTCCTGGGCGAGGTTGCCCAGCAGGTATTCAGCGTGGGCTCGCAATTCATCGTCTTTATGCGAGGCGATCGCTTCTGCGAGCAGCTTCTGGGCGTGTCCCATTTCGCGTCGGGCGAGGCTTTCCTGGTCCATCTTGCGATGATGCTTCGCCAGCTCAAAGAAGCACTCAGCCAGCGTGAAGGTCGTCTTGATCGCCACGGCGTCTTCGGTGTATCGCTTGCTGAAGGGCTCTATTCCGCCATCGGCGCCCTTGTTGACAAACACGCTAAGAGCGGGCGGACCCGATGAATTCGAATCCTTATAGGACACCGCAACCTTGTCGCCGTATTTCACGGGGAAACCGTGAAGTTCGACTGACGGCATATCGCCTGTAGGCGCCTTGGCTGCATAACTCAGGGCGAACGAGCCTTTGAACTCGCCTGTGTGTGCTGATGTCTCTCGCAACTGGAACGCAGTGACCGAACCGCTTTCGGCCTTGATATTAACGGTTGTCACATCGCGCTGGTCGCTGCTGTCCAACGCGGGCGCGATCAAACGAACATAAAGTTTTTCACCAACGTAAGCCTTCGATATCGCACGGCGGTAGCGACCATCCATGACATCCAGGAACGCGTTGCTGGCGAGCGTCACGGTGGCGGTATACCACTGCGACTTGCCCTGCTCATCCTTGTATGCATATCCGATATGCACCCTGTCGCCATGGCGCACCGCCAAGCCGTCAGGTCTCTGTGACGACGGCAGCGCCTCGGCGGCCTGGGTCGCATAACTGCGTGTCGGAAGATCGTCCAGAATCAGCGGTACGGAAAAGGCAAATCGCCCTTCGTCCAGCGGAGGCCGATTCGACGGTGATGAAGGCGACTTACCGATCACATATCCGACGGGCGCTTCGCCAATCTCGGCGCCGACAGGCCGTGCGGTCAATTTAAGTGTGCCTGGCACGCGCACATCGAATGGCGTTGTCGCGTCAGAGGCGCCATGAGCTTTGCGGCCGGCGTCGGTCTGCACATAAGCGGTGATACTGCTGCTCTGGGCGAAGGCCAAATGGGTCGCCACTACATCAAATCGCAGGCCGGAGCCAATCACGGCTTGGAGTCCCTGGGCCTTAATCGCCGCCTGATCTCTGTACGCGTAATTCAACGAACGGCGAGGTACGACAATTTCCGGTCCGGTGTCGTCTTTGCGTGCATCGTCTTTTTTCGGCTTCGCTTCAGCCGGCGGGGGCAGCGGCTTGCTGCTGATGTTGTAAACCGCCAACCTGGGCGTAGCGTAATGGGCGTGCTCGATCGTAACCGACCGGTCGGTCGGGATACCGGGATCCAGATTTTCAGCGTCCCGATAGGTCGCAGTCAACGTACCGCCGGGAGTTATCTGAATTTGGGATTTCTGCGTCGGTTTAGACGCAACGGGATAAACTCGTCCCAGGAACACGCCGCTGTGCACTTCGGTCTCCAGCGCCATGAGCGTAACGGGCTGTCCGCTGCTTGAGCTTACCGTAAACGCCAGTTGGTCGCACTTGGGGCTCTGGTCCATGTCGGGATCAGTAATAACGATCGCCACACTGTCATCCAGTTTGAAGCGACGGATGTCTTCGAGCACGAGGGTGCGGCCTTCTTCGGTTGTTTCGTAGTTCAGGAACGATGCACTGATCGTCGCGGTGTTGTAGGCGACTTCCAGGCGGCCTTCCTGGCGGGATCTGCGTTTGGTGACCACGGTGTCGTCTTCGTAACGAACTGTAACTCGGTCGCCCGGCAGGACTTCCAGGCACTGGTTCTTTCGCAACGCCTGGTAATCGGTGGCTACGGGCAAGCGTTTGACGCCTTTGCGGTCGGTCAGCGTGACCTTCTCGATCGCCGGAGCCACGCCCTTGTGACCGACAATCGCCAGACGAACGAGCCTTGCTCGCGTATTACCGCCGAATTGCACGTCGAACTGCGTGGCTGAGTCGTCTGCCGCCTTCACCGTCGCGGGGATCGCAATCGTCTTGCGAACAGCTAGCGGGAACTTGCTCGGGTCAAACATGCTGTCGGGGCAGGGAGCCAATTCACTCTTGCCCGCCACATCACATAACAACACCGGCTTGCGTTTCTGCAGTCCTGATCGCGACTCGTTTCGCCAGACCTGTATCTCGTGCAGCCCCGGACGCAACTCTCGCTTGATTGTAAGCGGGTCGCCGGAGTCCTCGCCGGCGGGCTTACCGTCCAGCAGGAAGATTGTATGTGTCTTATCGGCCAGCGGAAGACCCGTCAGGCTGAACGTGCGAATGGCCGCTGCGCTTTGATAGAACACCGCGCGATACCGAATCAGATTCGGATATCCCGGATGCCCGCCCGAAGGCAAATCAACTTTCATGTTCGAAATGCCGCTTACGGTAATCGCGTTGTACGGAATCGCTTCAGCCGCCGATGCGATCTCCATTTTCTTAGCCCAATCTTCGGGGAGATTTCGATCTTCCGGCGCCGAAACAGCAAGGGCTCTGCCGTAAGTCGGGAACGCAGTAATCTGCGGACGACCATCCCATGGCGCCGGGTTTTCGGGCCAGCGGGCTCGCGTTGTCCAGTCTCGTCCGTTCATTGAGGTCTGCAGCACGAAATGCGTCAGCGCCTGACCAGCGTCACCGCAGCGGATCGTCATTTTGTCCAGCGGGACGTTATCGTTCAAATCGATCCCGAAAATGCGTTCGCTGGCCTTGCTGCCGGCCTGACCGGCCCAACCCGGGTAAGGCTTGGCGCTGATCGCCATATTGGCTTCGCGGCTTGGAGCCGATTCCGATGCATACGCCAACGCCTGTGCGCGAGCCGTTGGTATAATCGCCTCGAACTCGCCGGTATGCGTGCCGGTCTCCTTGAGCGTCAGTTGCGAGATAACGTCGCCGCTGCTGGTACGCATCGCGACAACTATCGTGTCGACCTCGGCGGTCTTGCTCTGGTCCGGATCGAACACACGCAAGTAAACCGGATTACCAGGCCGCACCCTACGCGTGCCCAACGCACGCTGTGCCGACGATATCCCCAACTCCTCAAGGTCCAGCTTTCGCTCGCCTTTACGCGCGGGAAACGCGCCGGCAGCTAAATCCAGCCTGGCGTCAGAGGCAACGCCTATTACGACTTTCGGGTCCGGAGGAAGATCGGTCATCTTTGCCCGGAAACGCTTTGAATATCCGTAACGAATCTCATCGCGCCCGAGGACCTGCAGGATCTTATCGCCAGGGCGAGGAGCGGCAAGTTGGGTGGGCGCTTCGGCGCGGAACTTTGTTTTGTCATCGCCCAACTGGTGAAGCATAACGCGTTCGCGGTCGCCCGATTTGCTCCAGATTTCAACTTCGATATCAGATCCCACGCCCGATATGCTCAGTGTCGGGTCGCTCAGGTTAATCTTGATCGTTTCACCCGGTACGATGAACTTGTGCTCACGCGACACACCCAGTTCAATTTCAGAAGCGTCGACCAGTTTCCGCATCACCAGTTGAACCTCGCCCATGAGAATCAGGGCGTCGGCGTGGTTCGGGTCGCGTTTGAGCACTGTCTTGATTTCTTCGTACGAGTCGGCGAACTTCTCCTGATCGAAGAGCACCTCAGCCCGAGCGAAGTGAGCCCGCATCCGCAGGCTTGCGTCTTTAACGAGCATGAGATTGTCCAGATCCGCCAGCGCGGCGCCAAAGTCCTTGGCCACGCGATCGACCTTCACCGACCGCAAGACAGCTTTGTGCTGCATCGCCGAGCCCTTGTGCTCATCGGCGTCGGCAACTCTGCGGTACCAGGCGCGGGCGGTCTTCAAGGCGCCCTTCTGGAAGGCGATGTCGGCGTAGGCGATCTTCAGATCGGCCTCCTGCTGCGGAGCGAATGACCCGGGCACTCGGCGCGACCAGATAGTGAGTTCTTTGACCAACGCTTCGGCGCGCTGGGTGTCGCGGTCTTCGATATTGCGGGCGAGCAGCCAGAGGCAATAACCAACGGTAAGCTTGCGAACGACAGGCTGAAGTTGATCAGAGTTATTGTCGTACAATTCCCAGGACGCCTCGATATTGCCCAACGCAAACTCGGCTTGGGATTTGTAGATCGGGTACGCCGGGTCCTGCTGATCGACCGGGATGTCAATCAATCCAATCGCGATCGAAGCCTTTCCCGAGACCTGTCGCATCTGTGCTGCGATTTCGGGCAAGCCCCAATCCTTCCTTCGGAAAGCTGTGCGTCCGACCGGGCCGTTAAGCGCCGCACGGCAGAACGTGACGGCTACTGACGAGTCACCGCCCTCAAACGCAGCCTGGGTCAGCAGCGACAAATCACCAACTCCGGTGGACTTCGGATGATCATTCCTCGCCGCGGCTTGCCAAAGCCCGTCAGCGTAAGGCTCCAGCAGGCTCCATTGCTTGCTGGCCTGGGCCTCCCTGGCGATACGGATAACGAGCTGTTCGTAGCCCTGCTTAACGGGATAAGCGCCGATGGGCGCATTTTCTTTGAAGAGCGAAAGCACCATAGCGCGAGTCGAAGCCGACCATTTGGGCAACGCCGCCACTTTCTCCAAACCGATAACCGTCACCCGCGACGGAGCCTTAACCGCGCGGGCCATCACCGTCTTGAACGCCGCTTCGACCTGCCCGGCGGATGCTTCCTTCGGCAGGGCCAGCAACTCTCGACTCACGTGATGCGGATCAGATACCGCCATAATCGGCGTCATAGCAATGTGCCCGAAGTGGTAGCGATCAGCCGCCGCCTGCTGGTAAGCGTAGCCGACCTTGGCGTAAGCGGGCGAGCGAACCAGTTCGGCCATAAATTTCCTGGCCTCAGGAGTGCGAACATCCACAGTGTGAAGCCACATTCCCAAAATCGTTTCGGATATCGCGCCTGCTTGCATCTGCGTCTTCAGCATATCCTGGACATGCTTAATCAGATCGCCCGCCGTCTGTCGCGTGCCGCTCTGATGATATCTGAATTGGTTGGTATATACAATCGCCTTCCACGGCATCCTGCCGCCTGAACCGAAGGTGCTCTTGCTAAGTGCGCGACGAAGCAGATCTTTACGCTCACCCTTTAGGTCCGCGGTCATCAACTTGATCATTTTCACCTTGTCAGCCGAAGCGCTGTTGGTGAAAAGTTGATCGAACAGCGATATCGCGCCGGGAATAACCGGAGCGGCCGCAAG
The DNA here is from genome assembly GCA_018645065.1 of Phycisphaerales bacterium. GTDB lineage: Bacteria > Planctomycetota > Phycisphaerae > SM23-33 > SM23-33 > BS750m-G57. Next base: position 14,346 of record JABGPF010000080.1, on the reverse strand, counting down.
CAAGTCTTTCTGCAATATCGCAAAGGCCGACAGGCGATCTTTGGTGCTGGCTTTCGGACCGCACTGGGCCATCAACCGAGCCTGCTGCGCGTTGGGCTTGGCGTACTTCTTAAGCATTGCATCGCGCTGCACATCGCGATCAAAACCAGCTTCCCAGAGGGTGTCAATCGCTCTCTTGGCAGTGTCGAATCGCCATGCCTCGGATTTCATCACCGCGGCGACAATCGCACTGAACTTGTTATTCCCGGCAGCAGCCATCCCTCGCACCAGCGCGGCGTGGGGGTGGGGGTTGCGCGACAACTGCAGAGCGATTTTTTTCGCTTCCGCCAGCGTCAGTGTTTTATCGAACAGCGGTAGATTGGTCGCAGTGAGTTTGTTGAGCATTCCCGGATATTTCACCACCAGTTTGCGAACATCAACGGGGGTGAACTGCACGGATTTACCCGCGATAAGGTTTTCCAACAAATCGTCGCGCGTATCCGGCGACATGCGGGGAATCACCTCCAGCAGTTGGGCCAGTTTCCGCGGACCGCCCACCGAGAAGCGTTTGGGGCCTTCATTATCGTATTTCGCGTTCCATCCCCGGGGGATCAGAATGGCCCCGCGATCGGGCGCTATCTTCAAGAGCTGCGCCGCAACGGCCAGCGGTTTATCGATAAGCTTGGGATCTGCGGGCGTTTTCTCCGCCCGGAGTTTGTCCAACTGCATGTTGTACGGCATGACAGCCGCGACCCATTGCAGGCGTGCCTTATACACGGGCGACACCTTCGCAGCGGCCAGACGCATCGCGGCCTGGTAGTCTGCCGGGTCTTGCTTGGCGAACTGCTCGAACTGCAGGCATATCCATTCAAGGTCATTGGCCCAGCGGGCCGAATCGCTTGTTCGATCGTCCAGAATAGCCGCGATCCGATCGCACAGGGCGGACAGGTCTTTCCGCTTCTTGGCTTCGTTCATGAACCATTGGTCGTATTGCCTGGCCCGCCCGAAGGTTCGCAGGCGACTTCCTTCGTCCCGCATAAACAGATAAGCAGCGTTAGGATCATCGAGGATGTTCATGAGCAGGCGATAAATCGCCGTTGCCGCCACGTCGGCGAACTTGCGATCTATGGACTTGGCCTTCAGCATTCTTCGGTAGAAACCGACGGCCTGCAGCGGTTGGCCTGCAAACTCCGAGGCCTGTGCGGCGTAGAAGAAGGTCGATTGGGACGTTGGTTGATTTCGCGTGAACCATGGCTGAACCTTCGCCATTGCCTCGGCGGATCGATGCTCTTTGATCCCTGTCATGAGAATCGTCGTGACCGCAGTTTCGCTCTGCGATCCGGGATTCTTTTCGAATGCGGATATCTGGTCGTCGAGCGGTGTTGCTCCAACGACCGCAGCCAAGCTTGCGATCAGGGTTGCTGTCAAGATGGGTATGAATGTTTTGCTCATTGCCCAGCCTCCTCCAAACGTTCTATTTCGAGTTTCTGGTCGAGCATCAACATCCTCTCTTCCGAAAGCTTCGCCCGGGCGTAAGCGGCCCATTTGCTCTCGGGGAAATCGTAGGTAATGCGTTTGTACAATGCGTAAGCGAGCATTAACTTGTTGAGCGTTTGGTGTGATCTCGCCGACCAGTACATCGCCTCGGAACGCAAGGTCTTTCCGTCGTAGTTTTCATCGTCGATCACTCTCTGCAACGCGGTGATCGCCTTCTTGTACTTTTTGGCGCGTATGTAGGTCTGACCGGCGTATAAACCGGCCTTACCCGCCAGTGCGTTGTCGGGGAAGCGTGTCTGCAGGCGTTCGAAAATTTGTGCTGCTTTCACATATTCAATACGCGAGAGAGTTTGCAGTGCGACCCCCTCGTGTTGTGCGTCTTTGTCGTCGGTTTTCGCCAGCAGCGGTGCGGCCTTTTTCTCGTATCCGGCGGCTTTGCGCTGGAAGTGCGTACCGAGCCTCGCCATCGCGGTGGCCAGATGCGCGGAATCGGGATACTTGTACGCGAGTTTCACGTACTCCTGGGCGGCAATGTCCGACTCGCCCATACGCTCGTAGATTACCGCGATTTTGAACTGCGCCTTTGATGCGTGTTCGGTGTCGGGATAATTGCCTGTAATTTTCATGAAACGCGCCAACGCTGCGTGATATCGCGCCTGGCGAAGTTCGGGGTCCTTCGTGCCGCCGGCGTCGGCCTGGGTCAAGTTGCCCAGCAGATACTCGGCGTGTGCTCGCGTTTCGGGATCGTTGAACTGGGTTATCGCGTTGGCGAGCAGTTGTTTGGCCCGCACAAACTCACGTGCCGCCTGTTTGGGCTCACCGGTTTTGCTGTGGCGCCGGGCCAATTCCAAATAGCTTTCAGCCATTGCGAATTGCGTTCGCATCGCGGTTTCCGAGTCGTTGTATTGTTTGGAGAACGGAGCGATCGAACCATCGGAACCCTTGCCGATAGTAACGAACCGCGTGGGTGTCTTCCGCCCGGACGTATCGGTGTAGCGAACACCAAGCGCATCGCCGTAGACCACAGGGAAACCGAGTCGCTTGACGTCGTACTTACCGTCAGTCGCCGGCTTGGCTGAGGCGTATGACAGTTGGAACACGCCCTTGAAGATTCCCGAGTGAGCGGCGGTCTCGAGCAGATATACGTTATGTTTACCACCGGACTTCGAGGCCATGTACACCGACAACTTATCGCGTTTATCGGTGCTGTCTTGTGCAAAATCAACCACTCGCAAGGAGAGCTTCTCGCCCACAAACGCCTTGGTCAGCGACGAGCGGTATCCTTCAGCCATCACGTCCAGCATGGGAGCGGTGACGATCCTGGCCGACGTGGTGACCCATTTTTCGGCGCCTTTGGGGTCCTTGTAGGAAACACCAATGTGCATCAACTCGCCAGCCCGGGCGACCAGGCCGTGAGGCCGGTAAATGCCTCTCCTGCGGAGTGCCTGAACTTCATCCGGATCGTTAAAACTGTACTCAGGCAACATTCCGGAAACCAGGGGCACGATCGCACGGAAGCGTCCGATCTCATAACTCTCAGCCGGTGAGACAGCGCCTTGGACGGCGCCATTGGCGTATCCGGCCCGCTGCGGAGTCTCGTTGCGAGGACCCTTGCCCATCATCGCGGTGATCTTCAGCGTGTTCGGTGCGGTCATATCGAACGCCCTGCCCGGGGTCTGCTTGCGGCCGGCGTCGGTTTGGACATAAATATCAACGGTCGACGCGACGCCGAGTGCGAGTTGGGGAACCACAACGTCGATCAGGGCGTGACGGCCTTGAACCAACTGGTAGCCCTTTTCAGGCGGGTTGGTCGAAGGGATGAACGTTTGCTTGATTTTGAAATGCGGGACAATCCGTTCCTGAGTCGCGATGCGGCGTGGGTCCCTGTCCTCGATCTCATCGGGCACGAAATCCTCGCGCAACCTCTCGGCGGTTCGGAAGTCTTCGGGGCCCAGGGGCTCGATTGTCATGTGGCCCAGATGGATAACCGGAGCCTTGAACACCGCATGCTCTATAGTCGCCAAACGGTCGGTCGGTACGCCGGGAGTTGTATTCTCAGCGTCCCGGTAGGTCAGCATAAGCGAGGCGCCTTTGGCGACTTGTATCTGGGCCTTGTCGGTTGTCGGGGCGGTAACCGGGGTTACAAACGCCTTGAATATTCCGGTCGACGGGCCAGTCTCCGTAGCAACCAACTGTCGCTTACCACCGACCTCGCTGGCGATCGTAAACGTCACCTTGTCAGGCTCGACCGACACGTCCATGTCGGCATCCTGGATAACCACTGACAGCGGCTTGTCGTGTTCGAAACGCAAGTACCTTTCGTGGTAGGGCATTTTCTTTTGATGCCTGCTGCTGTAGCGAGGCTCGATGTCGGCGAATTCGATCCGAGCGTTGGTGAACGCCACATTCAGGAATCGCTCGTGCTTTTCCTTGCTCTTGGTCACATAGCGATCATCCACGTAGCGGATGGTGACTTTGTCGCCGGTGAGGATTTCCAGCAATTGGTTCTTGCGCAGTTCGGCGTAGTCATGGGCGACAGGCAGGAGCTTCTGGCCCTCGGGGTTGGTGAGCCCCAGACGGTTCAACGACGGGACCGGGCCTTCCTGGTCAACGAACACCAGTCGCATAAGTCGAGCCCGCGAATTTGGTGCGAACTTCACATTGAACTCGGTTGCGGTGTCATTGGCGGTAATCGTCGCCGGAGTATTGCGATGTTCCAAAACGCCCTTGGGGAACGTTGCGGGGTCAAAGAAACTATCGGGACAATCGATCATGCTGCCGGCCGTTTTAAGGTTCGCCTGCAGCTTCGTAGTGCGGCCGAAGCCCATGGTCGACTCCACCCAGCCGATACCCCAAATCTCGAAGGTGTGCAAACCGGCACGCAATTTCAACTCGCCTTCCAGCTTACCGCCCTCTTGGGTTATGGCCCGCCCGTCCACCACCAGGAGGAACTGCGGCGGCGACGTGAGCGACGAATGGGTGCCCTTGGGAATAGCGTGTTTTCCCAGCACCAGGCTGAAGCGGCGGATCACCTCGGTGGGCTCATAAAAGTTAGCCCGGAAGCGATAGACTACGTGGCAGTTATTATGTCGGCCCTGTCGTCTCCATTTAAGCGCCGTCGGAACGGTATCCGGCATGGCTTTGGAAGGACCGGCGACATTTTGGGCGATACCCTGGAAATGCTGCTGCGTCATCCAACCGCGGTCCAGGTGGAACTTAAGTTCGTCCAGTTCATAAACCGTTTTTCGTCCGCCCATCTGATAGCGATCCGTATCGGCCATCACGGTAACCGAAGGAGCCCAAGGGTCCTTCACTGCCGTCAGGTTCGACGGATAACGCGCCACCGTGGTCCAGTTTTTATGGTTCATCGCGGTCTGCAGGATGAAACTCTTCAGGCCGAAGCCCGCATCTGTCGCCTTGATCGCAAGGGCTCCCAGAGGAGCGTTGTCATTGAGATCGACGGTAAACGCGTGCTTGGCGTTTTTCGACCCAACCGGGCGCCAGGAGGCGTAACCGGTTTTCGGGCTGATGACCATGTTGGGGTTGCGGCCGGTTTCCGAGGTCGATCCAAACGCCATCGCCTGGGCGCTGGCGGTGGTGACCGAGCCTTCAAAATAGCCGGTGTGCGTCCCGGTTTCCTTTAGGATAATGCGACTGACGATATCACCGCTTGACGTGCTGGCGGTAATCGCCAATTCATCGATCTCGGCGGTTCGGCAGCGGTCCGGGTCGATCACTCGCACGTGGATCGGGTTTCCGGGTTTGGCGCGAGCTTCTATCATGCGCCTCCGGGCGGAGGCTTGTGCTTCGGCGAGCATTTGTGCTAGCCGGACCGGATCGTTACGCTCTACATATGATGTTCCGGGACGAAGATCGAAGGCGGCGGTTACGGCTTCCATATCGGCGACGCGTTGCTCGCTTTCTGTCAGCAGTTTCCTCGCCGAAGCCATCATCATCGCATCGGAAGCGACTTTGATCGGTCCGCCGCGATTCTCGCCCAGATTGGTTACTTTCTTCCTGAATCGCTCGGAATAGGCGTAGAAAATCTCGTCATCGCCTACAATCTGCAGGGTCCTGTCGTCGGCGTTGGGTTTGCCCAGGGCAGTGCGGAGTACGCCCCGATATTTCGTTTTGACATCGCCAAACTGCCGCAGCAGCAAATATTCCTTGTCGCCGGACGTAGCCCAAACAACCACCTCAATCTCAGATCCGCCGCTGGATATCGCCAGTGTCGGGTCGTTGAGAGTGACCTTCAACACCTCACCGGGCACGAGTGTTTTCTGGCTGCTAATGGTTCCCAGTTCGACCTCGGTGGCCTCGATCAATCGCTTGAGTTTGAGCTGCACGCGTCCTCGCAGAATGGTCGCGTCGGCATGGGTCGGGTCGCGATGCAGAACCTTGAGGATCTCGTCGGCGGCGTCTTCGTACTCCTCCATGTCGTAATAAACTTCCGCACGAGCGTGCTGCGCCGCGGTGATGAGCCTGGGAATTTTGTACAGTTCAAGCTCTCCGAGCGTCTTCAGCGCCGCATCAAAATCCTTCGAGATCCGCTCGACAAACACACGCCGCAAAGAGGCGGTGTGTTGCAGGAATATACCATCGTAAGCTTTGTTCTTCTGAATCCTGGTGAAGATTTTATGGGCGTCGCTCAGCCGGCCTCGCTGCATCGCGATGTCACCGTAGGCGATCTGGAGCGTTATTTGCTGGTCGAGCGAAAACGCCGTTGTCGACTCTTTGGTCCATGCCATAAGCGCCTTGATCAGCGACTCCTGGCGTTCTTCATCACGCCCGTCAATAGTCCGCTGCAAAACCCACAGCAGATAAGGGACCGACAATTCGCGATGCACAGGCAGGAGTTGGTCTGCCGCCCCATCATAAAGCTCTCGGGCGGAGTCTTCGTTACCGGACACGAACTCGGCTTGCGACTTGTAGATCGGATACGACGGATCGCTCGGACGCACGGGGATATCGATCAGCCCCATCGCCAACGAAGCCTTCCCGCGAATACCTTTCAGCCGCGGAATGTCCGTCTCACGCTTGTAATAAGTGTGCCCTCGACGATGCCGGGCGAAAGTCTGCAAACCGCAGCGAGCCAAAGTGTTCGCCACCGAAGGGTTCTTCTCAAGCATAGACTCAGCCAGACTCATCATCTTCGCAAGCGAGTGGTGAGTAAGTTCCGTGTGATGCCAGAAGTAAGGCGCCGTCGCGTGCAACACGTCCGCCTTGCCCTGGGCGATTACCAAGCTGAGCAAACGATTGTCAAAACCGGCCAGGCCGTTGCTTATGTGGTATGTCTTGAGCGGACCGGCGATTTCCAGCATGAGCGCCACTACCTTGGGGGCCTCGAATACTGCATCATCCAGAAGGGCAAGTTGCCCCAGTCCCACGAGTTCGAGACGTACGGGCGCCTTTTTAATCCCTTCAATCGCCTTGGTCAACGCCGCTGCAGTTGTCGCAGCGTCTGAGTCTTTCGTCAACGCCAGCAGATCTTTGCAGGCCAGCTTGGGATCAGACGCATCGAGGTAAGCTATCTGACCAGGCGTAAGCACATCGCGCTTGAACCAGGCTCGCACGCCATATCGCACCTCATAGGGCAGAGTCTTGTAGGCCTGCGACTTAATCAACGCCGCCATCACCTTCACCGATTCGGCGTTGTCTTCGGGGAACTGAACGTTGACCCATTCCATAGTCAACCACGCCGGCGCCTTGCCCCGCTTAAGCTGATCGGAAACTGCCTTGCGCAGCACAGCCTCCAACGGGTACGGAGTATACAGATCCTTTCCGTGCCGCCTCAGCCAATCCATACCATGGTGGCGCGCGGCCAGACGCAGGATGCTCGGATCGTATCGGTAGGGACTGGGGCCTGAGACGTGCTCGCTACGACTTAAGAAACCCTTGGCGTCTTCCATGCCCTTGGCGATCACGTCGCGCACCAGCATCTGCGTTTCGGGGCTTGGGTCTCTGAGCAGTTCTGCGAGAACTTCGGGCGTTACTCTCAGCACAGCGGCCAGACGCGATCTCACGCCGGGTATCTTCGGCTGGGCCGAACGGAAATCAGCCCACAGCTTCTTGAACGTCGCGATCCGCTTGGCCGCGGGGTCTTCTTTCTTCACATCGCCGGCGGCGAATGTCTTGGCGATCGCCTTGGATTTGGCGATCTCCTGGTCACGCTTCTCGTTACCGCCAGGCCGACCAGCCCAGTGCCACAACCTGTCAGCAGATGAACCGTTAAGTTCGCTCGGGCCAAGTCGCCACACTTCAGGACCGTGCAAGGCAGCCATTATTTTGTCGTAATCTTTATCCTTACCGCCTGCGGCCATGGCGCGAATCATGGACGCCTCTGGCTGGGAGCACTGCCCCAGAAGCGGAGCGAGCTTTTGGACCTCTTCGACTTTCAGTGCGTGCCAAGTTTTCTCGGTAGCAATCAAGCCCGTTCTGCTGCTGGTTAGCTTTGGATTGGCCAGCAAATAATCCCGCACCACCTTGGTTTCAAGCACCTTCGGGGTTCCGCTGTAATATCTTTCGTGCCAGGACCCCACCAGTTCGGCGCGTTGGAGATCTGTCAATTTCGGTATCGCAGCGAGGATCGGGGCCATTTTGGCGTCAATCTCGTGAGGCCAATACTTCTTCGGGCTGTTGCGGTAGTATCTACCGTTGCCGCCGCCGGCCCAACCGGTTTGCACCCACTGGGCGTAGTGAGGATATTTCGCCAGTAGCGCTGTAGCTTCGGCGATCGGGGGCGCTACAACCTTCTCAGCGATCTTCGCCTGGTTATACGCCATAACCGACACCGCCCAGTCCAGACGCAACTTCAGTTCGTCGTCAAAAGTGATCGCAGCACTGAGCTTCTTATACGCCGCAACCTCATCGTCTTTCAACCGGACAACGTGATCGCAGTAGGTGTCAACTCGGTTCAGCAACCAGCGTAAATAGCTGTCATAACTGACCAGCAGGAGATCGGTCGAAACGCCGGTTTTGATGCACGTAAGCAATCGCTCTGCGACGGCTTTGGAGTCCTTACGCGAGACGGCGATGTCGAGGAACCATTTATCAAACTGCCCCGCCCTACCGCACGACCGCAACCGATTCCCGTTGCTGGACATGTACGCATATGCACTTTCAGTGTCGTCGAGTTGATCGATCAGCAAGGTATAAACCGCCAGGGTAGCAGTCGCCGCATTCGCTGATTTCAGGTCCGCCCGCGTGAGATACTGCTGGTAGAGCGCCACCGCTCCGCGCCAATCTCCGCTGAGTTCGGTCGCACGTCCGGCGTGGTACAGCAGCAGCGGGTTCTTGGCGACGTTCTGGCGCAACCAAAGGTTGGCCACAGCAATGGCCTGGGTTGGTTGATCTTCAGCGATACCAGAGTTAAGCAGCGATATAATCGCCGCCTCAGACTGCGTCGCCGGCGACGCCGATACGCTCTTTCGCTGCTCATCAAACGACGGCGCAGTGATCGCAATGCCGGCCAGACAACACAGGCACAACCCGATCGCAACACTCGCGACGAGCGGTTTGGTCCGCATTTTTGATTTTGTATCAGGCATGTTCGGTCCTACTATTTATCTTTCAACGCGTTGAGTTTCTTCCGTGCTTCAGCAACAAATTTGCTTGAAGGATAATCGAAGATCAACTGGCGGAGTTTCTTGCGGGCAACTTCGTTGTCGCCCATGCGGAATCCGACTTTCGCCCACAAGAGCAGCATTTCATCGAGAAACGCAGCGTCAGGGAAATCAGCGAAAACATGTTCCAGCAAATCCGATGCTTGTGCAAAGTCTTCGGAATCAACATAGAAACGAACGACATTGCTCAGCGCCTTGGCAGCGAACGCACTTTCGGGATAAGTCTGATAAGTCTTGCGGTAGGCGGCAATCGAAGAGCCCATAGCACGCTGTTTTGCCGTCGCGGCCGATCTGCCTTTGTCGCTCCAGCGACTGTTGTGCGCCTTGGCGAACTCCGCCTCGACCTGCTTCTGCAACACTTCGCCTATGCAGAACTGAGCCTCCGCCGCCGAAATCGGGTTCTTCAACGCCAACACGCGCTGGTAACTTTTTACCGCCTCGGCGAACTGGCCTTCCTGGGCCAACGCTCGACTCAACGCCATAAGGGCCTGGTCGGCAAGCACCGATTGAGGGTAAAGGCGATTGAACGCCTGGCACGTTGCTGTGGCTGCGGGGTAATTCTCCTTGAGAATTTCGCTTTCCCACTTCAGTTTGAACGCCCGTTCAAGCAGTCCGCTGGTGATCTTGGCCCGATCGAGAATAACGGAATCAACCTTCTTTAGGGCGTCATCTGCTCGCTGAGAAGCTCGCTGATCGAGCCCCATATCCTTATAGATAAGTCCCAGGCCCTTCAACGCTTCTGCTTCAACTAAGTTCTTGCGAGCCTTGAGCACCGCTTCGAAAACAACAAACTGATCGGCAGTAACGCCTGAATTAACCGAACCGGACACTTTTATCCGCGAGACACTCGTTCGAGGTTTGTCTCCGTATAGATGCACCTTGTCGGTGTAGGAAACTTCGAGTTCGTCGAGTTCGTCGCAATGCAGCACATTGTCTTTGAGATCCGGTTTGGCCTTGCCCAACGGCGCCAACTTGATCTTATTGGTGAATATCCCGGTGCGAATCGCCTTGGCGTCATCGGCGCCGCGTTCGGTTAGCGTCACGGTCACCACGTCGCGTTCTTTCCATACGTCTTTCTCGTCGTCCTGGGCTGCAAAAATATCGAGTTCGCCGTCAGCATCGGCTTCGGCGGCATCGGCGGCGGCAACCTTATAGAGCGCCTTTACGGTGATCGTCACCGACTCGGCTTTGGACGAGACATCCAGGTCGGCGTCTCGCAACAACAACGCCTGGGGCTGGCCCGGGAACGCTATATATGCCGGCGTCGAGAAATCGCCCAGGAAAAAGCCTATCGTACCAGTACTAACCGCACGCACCGTACCGGTGCGAGGCACATCCTTCTTACCGTCCAGAGTACTGTCGTCCATGTAAGTCACCGTCAGCGTATCACCGCCAAACAGTTGCAGCACGCCGTCGTTGGGTTTCGCGACGCCGATTTCTGTAGGAGCAGAGGTCAGCGCCTCATTCTTCTTACCGGCGATCGGAACGCCTATGAGCACTTCGCTGTCACCACTGCTGACGGTAACGCGAGCCTTGACGTCCTTTCCGATCTTACGCAGCACAGGGATGTCGGCATCGGATATTTTGGCGTAGAAACGCTGCCCGACTTCGACGCGTCCGATCTTGTCGCCAGTGTCTTCAATTTCGGTTCCCACCAGCGACAGCGAATCAATCGCCTTATTCCAACTTCGCAGGTTGTAGTGGCTCATCCCAATATAGTAGTACGCCATATTGGCCCATTTGCTCTTGCCGGCAACTTCGGTCAGGCGTCGGAACATGGGGAACGCAGCGGTATATTGACCGGCCTGGTAATACGAAAATCCGGCCTGGTAAAGAGATTCACGATAGAGTTCAGCTTCTTCGGGCGACTGTGTCTGTGCGGGTGTCGGAGCGAGCAATTTGGCCAGCAACAGGAAATGGCTCAGCGCTTCTTTCGTCTTACGCTGATTTTGGAAGTAGCGGCCTTTAGCCATGTGCGCACGGTATCCGAGAATACCGCCCTGATTGTCGCGGATGACGGTGTCGAGCATCGTCAAACCGCGTTCGTACTGCTTGTACTCCATCAACTCAATGGCCTTGTCGTACAAATGCTTTGCACGGCGGTCAACGGTCGAAGCCCCGCGCCTCCGCGGAGTCGCCTCAGCATCCTTGCCCTTGTCCTGCGCGTTTGTCAGGCCAATGCTCGCAATTACGCAAACCGCAAGCGCAGCGCCGATGAGCACAGCTCGATACCGCCCCGCTGTCGGCGCAGTCCTATTTGAACCAATAGTCGCCATTTCTGGCTCCTTCGCATCATTATTGATTGAAGTTATATCTCGCATCGTTTATTCCTCAGCCTCGGATTCTCCGCCAATCAGTTTCACGCCGTAAGTCTCGAGGCGTCCATGGGCCTTGCTGGATTCGCTGCTCTTGGGGTACCGCCTCAGCACCAACTGTAACTGCTGGACTTCCTTGCCCTTGTTACCGCTCGAACGATAAATATCGGCGGCCTTCAGACAAGCTGCCGACGCCACAGCAGCGCCCAGCGACTCCAACTCTCGAGTAAGCTTGATCGCCTTGTCATACTGCTTGAGCGTGACAAGACAGTCAATGACAGCCCAGGTCGACTGGGGTTGTCGGTTCGCGGCTTGGTAGAGTTTGATCGCTTCAGGCAACTTGCCCTGCCACTGCATTAGTGTCGCGTGAGACCAGACAATATCTTGTGCATGTTTCGGAGATTTACGCAAAACCGGGATTTCCGCCAACGCCTTCTCCTGGAAAGGTCCGTTGCGGTGCGAACGTGCGTAGTAGTAGTCAAAACGCACGCGGGCCGCGAACGTGCGGTCCTTGATCTTACCTATATAACGCAGGACGGTTTCTTCAGTTTCATACATCGCCGCAAACATCGCCAACTCGCGGACCGCCCCATCGTCCATACCGTCGGTGCGAACAGTTCGCAAGACCGCTACTGCCTCGGTGTCCATCCTGTGCGGATGCCGCAACAGGTTCATCAATGCCATCTTCTCGGCGTTCTTCAGACCTGCAACCAGCGGCTGACCGTATTTTGCAAAAAATGCCGAACGTGCTTTCGCGGCGCGGGAGTAATAACCAAGCCACGCTTGCACGCGTTTTATCGTCACCGGTTGGAGCTTGAATTGCTTCTCCATCCGCTCAGCCCATTTAACGCTGTCCTTTTCGTGAATCAACAGCACATTGAACCAGGCCACACGCAACGGGTCATTATCAGTGAAGCGGGCTCCTAACTGCTCGCTCCAATACCGAGCGATCTCGGTCTTCTTTTCCGATTCAAGCCTGGCCTGCAGTACAACACCGAGAACGTGGGACCAGTAGGTTGGGCTGTCTTCGGGCTTGGCGATCACATGACGCCACCCGAACCCGCCAACCTCATTGCAGAATTGCAGCAGCTTCTTCTGATTGGGCGCCCTGGCTACATAATGGTAGACAACGCTGTTGCGCGCCGCCTCAGAAGCCCTTTGATTGCTTTTGCGAAATGCAACCGCAGTGCGCCATCGGTAAGATGTCGCCTCTTCAAATTTACCACGCTTTTCCATCGCAGTAGCCAGGCTCGCCAACGCCGATCCCGAACGAGGCTGACTCACGTAATCCTTGTCTTTCACCAAACGAGCCCATGCAGCCAGACTCTTGGCTTCGTTTCCATTCTGAGCGTGACACTCACCAATGTAGTACAAAGCAGCGGCCGCGTAACGAACATCGTCCGGGAAATAGGCCACAACGTCCTGATATGCTTTAACTGCAGTGTTGCGTTTGCCCAACAGATGCAGGCATCGCCCCATGCGCAGAAGAACGTACGGCAGGGCCTTGCCCTTGGCGAACTCAAAAGTGTACGCTTTGTAAGCCGCGTAAGCGCCTCGATAGTCCCTCTTGATGAACAGCTTGTCGGCGTCCTCCACCGCTACGGATTCGAAAGTATCGAGCTTGGCGAAGTCCTCACCAGGGTAGAGCAGTTCCTTATCCGCAGTGTCGGCGGCGGTCGCAATAGAACCTGTCTGCAAAAGCATCAACGCAATCACGACAAGTACAAGCAAGAAGTTTTTTCTACATATCATATCGCATATCCTCATCGCATCGACACGTCATTAGCACCTGTTTTTCAGTCGTGCGATCAGCCCTAATCTCTTCCGGTAGGTTTCCAACTCAGGATAGAAGGTAGGATGGTGGAATAGCAGGCATGGTCCGGACAGATAACGCTTGCCCGACTGCGACGCTTATTGTACCATAGTATAAAATTGTATTTACGAAAAATAACACCTGTTTCGCGACATGCCCCAAAAACCTGAAAAAACACGCCGCGTAGCCTTCATGCTCGACCTGGAATGGCCCTACAAACGCCACACCGGTATCTTCGCCGGAACGCAGCGTTATGCGCAAGAACATGGCTGGGAATCAACCATCGACGAGTATGTCGCCGAAAACCTGCCTGCGCGCCGGACAAAATCGATGCCTTATGACGGAGTTATCGCCCGGGCGACCAGTAAACTGGCCGAACGGACCGCCAAACTCGGATTACCGGTGGTCAATGTCTGGATTTCTTCGCCCGTGTGGGAGCAGTTACCAGGCGTATTCCCCGACTACGCCTCCGTCGCACGCCTGCGGGCCGAGCACCTGCTGTCGCGAGGGCTACGAAGGTTCGCCGTTTTGAAACGCGAAGGTCGTGGATCCGGGGTCGAGGCGGCGGCGTTTCAGACCGCAGTAAGCGAAACGGGATTTCCCTGCGACACCGTCAAACTGTCGCTTCACCCCAGACGGACCTACGCCTCATGGCGAAAACACCAGCAGCGAATCGACAGCTTTATGAGCAAGTGGCGCCTGCCAATCGGTGTGTTTACCTCTACCGAAGAAGCAGGCCGCATGATCGCCCAGGCCTGCCGTCAGCGAGGATGGCGTGTACCGCATGACGTGGCGATCATCGCGGGCATGAACGAAGAATCGCTTTGCGAGTACCCTCGACCATCGCTGACCAGTGTGGAGCTGGGCTTTGAACGCGTCGGCTACGAAGCGGCGCGGATGTTGGATCGATTGATGGACGGCGACACCCAGCCAACCGAACCGATCCTACTGCCGCCAAAAAGCCTGGTCGTGCGTGAATCAACTGACTTCTTCGCCGTCGAAGACCCCGTAATGTCCGCGGCGCTGGAGTTCATCGCCGCCAACAGCCAACGGCATCAGATAGGAGCCGACGACGTGGCTCGCGCAGTGGAGATCGGGCTGCGAACCCTGCAACGCCAAT
>JABGPF010000079.1 GCA_018645065.1 Phycisphaerales bacterium | reverse complement strand
ACTGGGACTGATGCTGGTCAGTTTGTAAGCGCTCATCTTGGAATAAACACATTTGGTCCGAAATGCGTACTCGTTGATGGATCAGGGGCCACTCTCGAAACCTCGATAAACCTTGGTGCGGCCACGTGGTATAAGGTTGAATTCAGTTGGACCCCTACAACCGAGACCACGGACGAAGCCACGGGCGCGTTCTCTTACACGGTTAACAGCACAGGCGGATCTACAGTTGGGACCCTGACCACGACTACTGAGGTCACGTTGGATAGTTCGGATGTGTACTTCGGTTTTGGTGGCGCTCAGCCCAGCGCATATGGGCCTACAGGCGCCACTTTCGACAATATCAGCATCACCGGTCATACCCCCGCACCGACGACGATGCTGTGGCAAACGGATGTCATCGGTAACTGGACCAGCGAGAACTGGACTACCGACGACGGAGAGACCTATGTCGTTCCGGTCGCTGGCCTGGGAATGTTTGTTAATTCAGGTAAAGTCACCGTTGCCGCGGCGCCCGTGGAAACTCCTTTGTCGCTGGATGTCGCGATGGCGGGAACTGTTGAGGTCGCATCGGCGGCCAGTCTTACGGTAACCGAAGCGGTAAACGTTGGCGATGGCGGAACGCTGGCGATGGGTGGCGGATCGAAGATCCTGTCTTCTGCGGCAGTACCGCTCGACGGCGATGCTACGATAACTGTAGCGGGCACGCTTGCCGGCGCCAGTGACGACACATCCGCTTTCGGCGACATGGGCAACGACGGAGGTACAGTCAATCTGACGCTCACCGGCGATTCGACTTACGAAGTGACGTGCGTCGGAGCCCTCGACGATGATGATAATCCCATCGTCGTGGACACCAGCATCGACGTGACCGGAAAGCTCACGATGGAAGCCGGCGCCACGATCGACCTGAACTTGGGAGCAGGCGATATCACCAACGGAACCGTAATGCTTTTCCGAACGTACTACGATGAGTTCGATATCGACGGTGTGGTATTCGATCTGGACGATCCGGACAATCCGAGCGATCTTGCCGCAGCGGGCATAAACCTGACGTCGAATGGAGAGGCCTTGGTGGGTGCAACACTGGCCTGGTCTGAGTACATTTACGATGAACCACTCGACGCAGAATTCATCTACCTGACCCTGACCGGCGTGACCCTGATCAACGATACCGTGCTGGGCGACGCTAATGGTGACAAGGTCGTTAACGAAACCGATCTAAATTTCCTGCTGGCCCAGTTCGGCAGCGCATACGATCTGAGTTTGACAGCCGACTTCAACGATGACGGTTACGTTGATCTTGCCGACTTCGTGATCCTGCGAGCCCACTGGGGCGATGGTGCGGCGGCTCCGGACGCATCGGTACTGCCGACTGCGACGCCCGAACCGGCGACGCTAATATTCCTGGCCGCAGGCCTTCCTGCTCTGTTGAAGCGCAGGCGCCGCCGAAGCTGAAATCCCGAGCTAGCCTCGGGGTTGGCGATAGGCGGACTGGTAACTCTCCGTAGGCGCAGGCGGAAGTAGCGATCTGTTTTTTAGATCCATAACAAAAACAAAGCAGCCCGCAGAATTATCTCTGCGGGCTGCTTTTTTATAGCTTCAATCGCCAGCGGCGGTGATTGGTTTTACTTAATCTCGCTCATGATTTTCTTCAGGCCGATGAGTGACAGTTCGCTGCATTCCAGGTCGTTCTTGCCCTTGATGTAGCGTTCTTGTTCGATGGTGAACCATTCGGCTGCGCCTACTTCGTAGCTGGCGACGACAACATCTTTCCACGGGACCGAATCCTGGCCGATGATCGGCTGGGTGCCCTTGCCCTTGATCAGTGCGGGCTTGAAGTGCTGGATCTGGAAGCGTCCGGGGTAGCGACGAATGTATCCGACCGGATCGGCTCCGGCGTGCACGGTCCAGCCGACATCCTGCTGTAGGACAACGTCCTGGACGGTGCGTTCTGCGAACAGATCGAACCAACTCTTGGTCTTTTCGCCGGCTGCCACTTTCATTTCGCGGGAGTGATTGTGATATCCGCAGGCCAGTCCAACCTTTTTGAGGGCTTCGGCGGCCTTGTTGAACTCATCGGCCAGCTTTTTCGAGCGTTCGGGGTGGCAGAACGCGCCATCGCCCGGGCAGCAGAGATATTTGCAGCCGATTGTTTTGTGGAAGTCGATGGTCTTCTGGATGTTCTTCGGATCGGTGAACGATCTGGCTCCGATGTGCGTACCGGCGGCGACCAGGCCGAGGTCGTCCAGGCGCTTCTTCAGTTCCTTTGCCTTCCCGCCGTAGTTGTGATATCCGGCGAATTCCACGCCCTGATAGCCCATCTTGGCGACCTTTTCGAGAACTGAGTCGAACTTCCCGCCGCCGCAGCTTCTGCGTACCGAGTAAAGTTGCAGAGAAATCTTTGCACTCTTCACGGGTTTTACCTTTACGGGTGCTTTCTTGGCCCCGACAGGACCGCAGGCCCCGCAGTGGGCATCGGCGAATTGCGAACCGCCGGCCAGAATCGCAGCTCCGGCTGCGGTTAGTTTCAATGCATCGCGTCTGTTGTAGTTGGCCATTTCAATTACCTTTATCAAATATCAAATATCAAAAAAATCGTAGATAGCTTCGGTTAGTTTAACTCTGTGCAGCTTACCAGATTGCACCTGTTTCTCAAAATATGCAGGCCGCAGCGGGTTTATTGCTTCTTGTCCTCAACCGGTTCAGGCTTCGGATCGTAATGCTTGGCGCCGCTGAGAATTGCTTTGCGGTTCGCGGCTTCCAGTTCTTGCAGGCGCCGGTATTTCGCCAGTCGTCTGGCGTGTTCGGGGCACGGTTTGAACCCTTCCATATCGGCTCGAGGTGTCTTTTTAAGGGTGTCTTTACCGGCCTGGATAATCGCCAGGGCCTCTTTGTATTTCGCTGAGGCTTTATCGAGTTTCTGCAGGCACGGGCTCATTTCCGGACGGTCGAAAGCAATCTGGGCTTTCCTACCGCGCCCATTACTGGTTACAAATCTGGCTCCGGTGAGTTGTCCGAGCTTCTTCAGTTGCCCTGAGTTGATCGGGCATCGCCCTACCGGATTGCTGGGGAATGCGCTTTCGTATTCCGGGTAGTAAGGTGCGTTAATGTCAACCCATGTCACTATGCGGTTGAAGTCTTCTTTGCTGAGATCGAGCTTCACGGTCTTTCCGTCTTTGCGTTCGGGGTGTCCTTCGCGGATGATCTTGACGATCTTGCTGGCGTGGGAGCCCCAGGCGTAAGCGGCTTGGTGTTTGTGTGTCCCGCCGCCGATGCACTTGATCCCGCCATTTGACCATAGATCGGTGTACGACGCGTTGAACGCCACCGTGCGATCACCGGCCAGGACGAGCTTCTTGGCGCCTGGCTTATCGAAATCGTGACACTTGACGCAGTGCTTATCAAACACCGGCTGGACTTCGCGTTGGAAGCTGAATTTGCGGGCCTCACCGTGCCATCCGTTCATTTTGCTCGGCGCGTGCTTCATCGCCAGGGGAACTTTCTTCAGTGGCGGGGTATCTTCCACGCGGTTCTCGTGACAGCCGACGCAGCCTTGAGTCTCGCCCGACTGGATAATCGTTCCGCTGCGCATCGTCTGGATCATCATGCCGTCTTTGTCCAGCACCTGGAAGTAAATGAACTTGTCTGCGGGTACTTCAAAGTGGGCAGACCCGTCGGCTTCCACCGGCACGGTGCCAAGTATCCGTTTGTTCTCAAACGCGTGCCAGTTCATCGCCGGGCAATGCACGCCCTGTCCGCCCCAGGCGGCCGTTGTCCAACTTCGCTTTGGCGGCGATTCAACCACGCGGAGATACTTGATCGCGCCAGGTTTAACGTTCTTCATGTGCGTGCCGATATAGGCGTTTTGCACGTAGAAAACACCGCTCTTGTTCTTGAAGTCGCGTCGTGCGGGAGAGGCCTTGGGACGCTGGCGCGGCGCTATCGGCATGGGGTCAAAGCAGCCCGGTGAGTCCTTGTGCAGCAGCACTTCATTACCGAACATATCGATACCGTATATGCCCATTTCATCGCCCCTGCCGACTGCTCGTGACGCCACGAAATAATTGGCGTCAAGCGGGAAGGGATCTTCGAATTTCGGGTTGTATTTGCGGAACGTGTCAATCCCGCCGTTATCAACGCTGTTGATGGCGCTCGCCGGCCAGGTGCGAACGACCGAGGCTCGTCCGTCTACGCCTTTGCGACGATCGATAATCGCCAACGCGCCCCAGGGGCGATCGTGGCATGATCCGAAAATGCTAATGCACAGTTCGGTGCCCGGGATCATTCTTGCGTCAATCACGCCGCCGGGCGAGCCGGTGTTGTTGCCCCAGAAAATAGCATGGTTCGTTCCGTCGGGATTCACCACCCACAGGCCCTGTGCGTCGCCGAAGTTACGGTCAACGTATTCCCAACGATCGTAAAGGATTCGCCCGTCGGGCATGAGGCTTGAGTGCCCTTCGTGCAGCGTGCTCTTTCCGATCTGGTGAATATTGGCGCCATCTGCGTCCATGCGGTACAGGTTGCCCATGATGTGCCGGTTGCACATGCAGTATTTCGGCTCGCGCGACGAGGTGAACACGATCGAACCGTCAGCCAGATACAGCGGGTCAATATCGAAAACGCCCGGCGTGCGGGTGAGCTGCTTGAGGCCTGATCCGTCGACGTTAACCACATAAATATGGTAATCGTCCTTAACGCTTTTACGCATCGCGAACACGATTTTCTTTCCGTCGAAATCCAGCTCGGGATCGCGGATTTTCCCAGCCTTGCCAGGATCGACAACAATGCGAACCTTGCCCGTTTTGAGGTCTACGGCTTTGAGGAATCCGTTTCCGGAGAACTTGCGCGTGTTGATCTCATCGGTCTGGAACATGGTGGCCGTGTTGTGATGGTCGCCTGGATACTGCTTGCGGAAAACGTAGAGCATTTCCTGCCCGCCGATAAGCGGGTTGGCGATCAGCGCCTTTTTCTGAAGTGCGATCAGGTCGCTCTGGGCTTTTGCCTTCTGCTCGGCGTTTCCGGTGTCGATGGCTTTTGCTAGAACATTGAGCTTGCCCATCAAATCGGCACCCGGATATTTGGCGCCGTATGTTTTGGTCATGTCTGCAATCGCGGCTCGCAGTGCGTCGGGCGCCGGAACAGCCGGCGGTATCGGCGCTTTGGGAGCCTTTCCGCGCCGGGCCTTCTTCTTCTTGGCGAGTGCGGGCATCATCTTTTTTCGTTTGGCTCGGTAGGCTTTAGTGGCGTTTTCGTCAATTGATCCGGTGGCCTGGAAGTCGTCGAACGTTATGTGTCCCCATCCGCCAAGGTTGCCGTCAACTATTCTTACGAACAGCTTTTTGCCCACGTGTTTTGTCCCGTCCCACTTGACTCGCTGCATCTTTATGTGGTTGGTCCCGCGTGCTTTGAATACTTCGTTACCCTTGGCGTCGCAGATCGACACGCAGGCTCCGGGCCTGTTCCCGCCCCCGACAAGGAACGAAACCTTAGCACCGCTCAGCGTGAAAATCGGCGACTCGATGATCATCCTATGCTCGTCGGATTTTCGCTTATTGAGATAGAGCGTCGTGACCGCATTGTCGCCCTGGAGATTCTGGATATCGCTCTTGCAGATATCGAAAACCTTGGCGCCGCCTTCAACCGCTTTGAAACCGTGAGCATTCCCGCCCTCGAAATTGAAGTGCAGTTTACCGTCGGCTGCAAGACAGGCCTCTGAGGCGCAGGTCAGTGTAAGAGTCAGGCTGACCGCCAATATAAAGAATCGGTTGGTTAGGCACATATTTTGTATCTCCTGCGAGTGTGTAAAATCAGCATCTACTACTTGGATTATCCGTTTGCAACGCATGAAAGTCTAGCCCAAAGTCCCGCGAGGCGAGTTACTGTTCGCTGGTTTTTCGCGTGATTCCCTTGCTGAGCATTGGTAGAAGTTCGGCGGCTTCGAGGGCCGAGTAGTTGAATATTGTAAAGCCTTTGGCGCCTGCTGCGCGCGTGGCCTTGATTTGAGCTATAACCTTGCACGGTTCGGATCGCGGCGTCCAGACACTGGCGCCAATTCCCGGGCAGAGAGCAGCTGTCCCGGCCCATTTTATCTGTTTGGCGACCAGCTGCGCGAACGCGCCGGTTCGCGGCGTGTAGTCCATCGGGCAAACGAAGTCGAGGTACCCGCGCTTGCACCAGAGCGACCAGTCCTGCCCGATCCGATCGCGATCAGCGGGCCAGTTCCCGAACACTGCGGCGGAAATTTTTATGCCTGGGCGGATTTTTCGGGCCTGCTGCGAAACGGCGGCCACTACCGTTGTGATTTGCTGACGCCTGAAGTCAAGCCACTTGTCGCGCAGCGTCGCATCGCTTCGGACAACTCCGGGCCAATTGGCGAGTTTGCGCCCGACGCTCTTTTCGAATCGCGAGCGACACCCGCTGCAGAAGCAACCGTGTGCGCCGGGGTATCGAATGTAGTCAAAATGCAGCCCGTCAACAGCGTATTTTCGCGCGACTTCGAGCATCGCGTCGATCTCGAGTTTCTGGTTGTCCGGGTGCGATGGGCATAACCAGTCGGCGATCGACGAACCGTTGAAATGGACCTGCGTCCGCCCTGCTGCTTTGACCTTCCGGGCGAACTCCGGCGGCGTGGCCCGGCCCATGTAATAGTTCACTTTCCACACGTGACACGCTACTTTGTACTTCCGACACGCCGCCAGGCAAAGTGCGATCTGATCGCCGCTTTTCGCCACCTGCGACGATACCGGAAGCACCTCTGATTTGTAATACGCCGAACCGCCCCAGAGCATATTCGGCAGGACCGCATTGAATCCGTGGTCTGCGAGCTTCTTAATCGCCTGGTCCCAGGTCATCCCGTTGACACCCGTGGCGTCGTGACACCAGAACGCCCGCTGCTCGCCAGGCACGGACTTCTGCGCCAGGCAGTGGGCCTCGATAAGCGTTCGTTGCAATTTCGACGCCGCCTCCACAGCAGCGGAATATTTTCCCGCAGCCAGCAACCCGTCCGCCGTTTTGCGCAATAGCTCCGCACGTTTCATGACGGTGATCACCACTGGGTTCCCTGGCGCATCAGACGTTATACCCGCCCGCGCGGCTTGGTAGTTTTCGTACGGTTCGAGCTGCCCGGCGCGTTGGATGGCGCCAGCGGCTGCGTCAATCCATATCGCAGGGGCCAATCGCCCCGCCAACGCCAGCAGCAACCGCTGCTTGTGTTGAGAATCGTCACTGAGAAGAACGTGCGTCACGAACGCGCACTTATCGCTGAGCACAACCGCAGGCAACTGTGTTGACTTACCGCTGCGGTCATACCACCATGCCGCTACGCGACTTGCCCCCTTTATCGCCGACGCGTTGTTAATATTCCACGACGCCTGGCTCGCCATCTCGGGCATGCCCTCAATCGCCCAGTCCTTATCCGCTCGGATCGACGCAAAATATCCCGCGTACTTTTGCTTGGTGTGCATCCCCAGGCGGATCCCGCATTGCTCGGCCAGCTTGCCAGGCATAGTGTAACACGCCATCAACTTTCCACCGCTGCGCACATACGCTGCAAGAACCTTTTCAGCCTTGGCGGGCATCGACGGATTGTACGGGAGAATCGCCAACTGCATTCCCTTAAGGCGGGCCGCAGTCACGTCGCCATCGCTGAGGATCGTGTAGTCAAGCCCCGCGGCTTCCAGCAGGCTCGCGACGACGCCGGCGTAACGCTGAACCGATTTGGCTTCTCCTGCGCTGGCGGAATCGCCTCGGATAATCGCAATCTTCCCACCGCTTCCGAACGCAGCCAACTCGGCGATCTGGAACTCGCTGTCAGTGTTTCCGCCTCGCCATGCCGAAATTCGGATCGTATCGATCTTGCCCCACCCGCCGGGTGTCTCCTCGATTTGGGCGTCTTTTTTTAGTATCCGCACCTTGTGCCAACCACGCCCGCCAGGAGCCTCGAAGCCGACTTTGTACCATCCTCGTCCGCTGTGAAAATAGATCGAAAAATATCCCACAGACGCCAACTTCTCGCTGCGGAACATGAACTCAATCCCCTTGCGGGCAGTTAAATCGAGAGTGACCTTGCGATCCCATGAGGCTCGCTCAATCTGAGTATTACTGAAATTGCACCGCATGCGTATGGCTTGCTTACCGTCGATTTTCGCCACCGAAACCTGGGGACTTCCGGACATGGGACTCCATGCTTTGTCGATAGTTTTTTGCCCCGCCGAGAAATCGTCGATGATAGTCGGGACGGCTTGGAGCGGCGAGGTAATCACCGCCAAAATCATCACAACGTTAAACAGAATTGCAGTTGCCAGGCGACCGTCGCGTTTGGTATGCATCAGGCGGGACTCCAAAAATTGTGTAATTGTAACTATGGCAGGGTCGCAGGTCTCGACTCAGCCAAATCGCCGGTGAACGAACGCACCGAGAGCTCGTGGATCTGTGCACTTACAAGCTTATGAACCCCGACACCCAGGCGTCCCGGTTTTGAGGCCCACTTCGGATCACAGTGCAGATCAGCGGTGGGCCCGTTGTAGTCGATTAGTTTCCGACCGTCCAGAGTGATCCGAATCCGCGTCCAATCGAGTTTATTTTCCACAGTCACCAGACACATCTGCCTCACCCCGGTGGTAAGCAGAGGTCCGTCATACTCGGTTAGAACACCGTAATTTTCATCGCCCAGTACGGTTTTTGAACCGTTTGAAGCGTCCATTTCGAGAGACACCTGCTTGCCTGAACCAAGCGGCAGGACAAGGCCCACGCCGCACGGGCCTTCGTATCGCGTGAACACCATTCGCACCTGATAGTTTGGCGCCAAAGTCTCGCCAACTGCGATGCGACTGTTCTGGGTCTCGTTAGCGAACGCAACAATCCCGTCGCGAGGAAGGCTTTTCCAATTTTCGGAGATCGTATCTTGTTCGATGTCGATTGTGTCCAGCAGTGCTCGCCAGGCTCCGTCGACGGGCTTCCTCACAGGCGTTTCATCGGTGAAATAAGTTCGCAGCCCGATGCCCACAGCCACGCCGATCACAATGGCGATTTCGGCCAGGAGCAGTCTGGCGCCGCGGCGTCTTTTCTTCGGAGCCGGTTCGTCAGGCTCGATATCTGTTTCGGCCTCCTCAAGCCCGGTGGCTACGTCCAGCGTCACCGGAGGGTGAACAGACTCGCTAATCGTGGTCTCCGCATCGGGCGGACCTTCGTCGTAGATGGTGGTGGCCGTGGCGAGGTTGATGTTCGTCAGTCCGGAAATATCGCAATGTTCAGCCTGGCCGGCGATTTTCACCAGATCGCCCAGGCAGTCGTCCATCGACTGATAGCGATCTTCGGGCGTCTTGGCGACCATGCGTGCGAAAATACCCTGCAAGCTCTCGGGGATGTCTGCGATCCTCTCGTTGAGCTGCGGTATCGGATGCTCACGCTGGGCGATGACCTTCTCGACGGCGGTCTCTCCACCGTATGGCAGATGCCCGGTCAGCAGGCGATACATCGTGCATCCGAGCGAATAAATGTCGCTTCGGTGATCGGCGTGTCGCGCGTTTGCCGCATGCTCAGGGGCCATATATTCAACGGTGCCCATAAGCGGGCCCACCATGGTCAGCGAAACTTCAGCCGCCTCGTCTTCGGTAAATCGAGCCAGGCCCATGTCGAGTATCTTGACTGTCCCGTCGCGAGCCAGCAGCAAATTACTCGGCTTGATGTCGCGATGGACAACCTTGTGGCCATGAGCATACGCCAGCCCCCTGGCGACCTGGAGCGTAATATTGATGGCTTGGTTTACGCTAAGGGCGCCTGTTTTTTGCAGAATCACCGACAGGTCCACCCCGTCGACATATTCCATCGCCAGGTACAAACCGCCAGGCGTTTCACCGGCATCGTGAGCTGTTACAATATTCGGATGCGAGAGCCTCGATACCGCTTCAACTTCGCGGTAGAATCGCTGGACGAGCTTTTGGTTCGTCGCTCGCGAGGTGTGCATTATCTTGATCGCCACCAGGCGTTTCATTATGCGATGGCGAGCCTTGTAAACCTGCCCCATCCCACCGGAACCGATCACGTCCAGAACGTGGTAATCGCCAATGACCAGGGCGCTGGAACGCTTCTGCATCGCCGCCGACGCCTGAAAAGGCGTGAGCCTCGCCTCAGCGACCAGACGGCCCGAAAACGCGGCGGCATCACCTGAGTCGATATCCATACCATACTGCTCCAAACATAAGGAGCACTGCTCCTGGTCCAGCAGGTGGCAGGAGGTAAGTTCACCGATCAATTCTCTGAGGGTTATCGCCATTGTTCCAGAAAGATAAGCGTAGAAGTAAGTTCGGATATCATACCGACCCACGCATCGCAAGTAAACGGTTCACTCACATCAAACAGCAGGCGACTTCAGCGTAAATCTCTGATTTCTGCTTGTTATCGGGCGGTTTGGTCCTATAAACAGTAAATAGGCAATAAAATGCGTGATAACAGGACAAGTATTCGGCGGCGTGATTTTCTGAAATATTCGGCGATCACCACCGCGATAAGCGTATCGGGCTGTAATTCTTCGTCAACCGCCCCTCCGCTTACGCCAAAGGCAGGAGTAACTCCAGTGACAGCTTTTATTTACGATCCGATCTATACGAAACATTACGCTGGCGCCGGGCATCCGGAATCGCCCCGCCGGCTCGAGGCTGTGATGGGCGCCATTAACGACGCAGATTTCGCAGGGCGCCTGGAGATTATCGCTCCGCGCAACGCAACCGACGCCGAGATACTCACGGTTCACAGCAAGGATTATCTCGACCAGGTGCGAAGCGATATCAAATCGGGGCGAAAAATGCTCTCGATGGGCGATACCGACGTTTGTGCAGATTCACTTGAGGCTGCGGAAAAAGCGGCCGGTGGGATATGCCTCGCCGTAGACAACGTAATGAGCGGTAAACACAGCAACGCATTCTGCGCCGTTCGACCACCGGGCCATCATTCAGGACGCTCGCGAGGATCGGGGTTCTGCGTGTTCAACAATGTCGCTCTCGCCGCCCGGCACGCGCAGAAAGCCCACGGTGTTTCCCGAGTCCTTATCGCCGACTGGGACGTTCACCACGGTAACGGTACGCAGGAAACGTTCTACGACGACCCGTCGGTACTGTTCTTCAGCACCCATCAATGGCCCCTCTACCCCATGACTGGTCGCCCCGAAGAAACCGGACGCGGTGACGGTCAGGGCACAACTATCAACTGCCCCTTCGGCGCCGGAGCCGGACGCGAGGAAATTCTCGGGGCCTTCACAGACAAACTCATCCCAGCCGCTAATCGCTTCAACCCCGAATTGGTGCTGATCTCAGCCGGTTTCGATTCACGTATCAGCGATCCGCTGGGCGGGTTCAACCTCACCGACGACGATTTTGCCGAACTGACGAAACTAATGCTTGGCATCGCCCGGAAGCACGCCTCAGGGCGCCTGGTGTCCACATTGGAAGGCGGGTATAACCCCTCAGGGCTGGGCAAAGCAGTACTCGCACACTGTCAAACGCTCGCGACAGCGACATAACACCCATCGCCGAAGCTTCATTTGATCGGATCGTGCACCGGGTGGGCCTGGTGCGCCAGGTCCCACCAGTCCATCTTCGCCGAGGTCGAGCCAGACGGGCCAAGTATAATTTTCGAGTTATCCTCGGAGACCACAGTACCGTCGCTGTACGATATATTGACAACTCCGCTGACCTCGTGGCTTATCAGATCACCGCCGCCATATGCCCCGATGTAAACGCCCCCCGCCTTCGCGTTAATGTCCATCGCCAGACCGTAGCGTCCGCTGCGTTCGGAGTCGGCGTATTTGAAATCAGACTCCATTTCCGCTCTCGGTTTATACGTCGAGGTATGACGCCAGAAATACGAATACGACGAGCCGGAGATGGATCTGTTAAGCCACGACTCCTCGTCCAGGTTCGCATCATCAACCAGAGCTGAATCGGGACACAGGATGGTCCTGAGCGATATATAATTACCCGCGACCAGGATTCCCTGGCCGATGGGTTGATTGGACATTTTGGTGTTCGGAGACGTCGCAGTATAGCGAATAGACGAACCTGATTTCCACCGAAGCGGGGGTTTATTGAAGCGATGCTCGCTTGCGTAAAGCATGTGCCCCTTTGTTTGAGCCATCAGGTTGTTCTTGCACTTGGTGACGTTAGCGTCGGCCATTACTCGTTGTATACTGGGAGCTAATATCGTCGTCAGGAGCGCAAGAATAACGATCACGACCAGTAATTCAACCAGCGTAAAAGCGGCTGTTCGTGATGTGTTGACCTCTGGCATTGTTAACCTCCAGAGGCTCGTCGCACGTCCATCCCCCCCACCCGAGCCCTGGTAATTCATTATATCCTATTTCCGAGATTTCACCAACCCCCCAATCGCGATAACCGCGTTATTTGAAACCCACTGGCTCGATATCGGAGATGGGCAGTTGCATTTCAAACGCGCCGGATTGAACCACCGCGACATCCTTTTCCAGAATGAAGCGTATCAACGTAGCGCGTTTGGCAAACGGAACGACGTATACCTGCTTCCCCGGCGCGGTGGCCAGAACAGACTCACGAGACGCCTTGGCGTTTTTGGCGCCCTTCCTCCCGCGGCGAAGCGGTTTGGGCTTGGGTTTCTTTGCTGCTATCGCCTTGCGGCTGAACGGGCCGGTCTGGGGGAAAAGCTCGTCGAGTTTCAGTTCGAGCAAGCCCGATTGGGTTTTCACAACCGCACCGCCCGCGCCAAGATCGATAGACTCAAGTACGCCCTTTCCGGGCTTACGGGCAATTGGGATTGTCTGGCCGGTTTGGGCGGCTGCGATCTGCTTTGACCAACTGTCAAACTGGCTGCGGGCGTCTTTCAGTTCTTTCAGACGCAGATCGCACTTGCTGCGAGTATCTTTAACGAGCTGCTGTTCACGCTGAAGCTGCTCGTTTTGGCTGGTGAGTTGCTTGCGAAGTTCGTCGATCTCTTTTCGCAGATCGTGCTGCCCAATGTCGGGCATTAGTTCGCTGATAGGCACTTCCATCTGCATGTGACCGGCCTCGACAAGCACCACCTGGCGATGGGCCTCCATGCGAACCAGCGTGCATTTTCGCTTCAGCGACGGGATGAAAATCTGATCGCCCGGACTCATTTCGTTCAGCGTAGCCAGCCATGTGAGAAACTGGCTTCGGAGACCCTGCACATCCGCGATTTTCTCGTCGTAGTCGTCCTTGCGGTCCAGGGCTTCGGCGTGAGCGGCTTGGGCTTCGCTGCGAGCGAGTTCAGCCTGTTGACGAGCGGCGCCGGTCGCCAAAATCGCCTTGCGGAACTGCTTGCCCATACTGCCGAAATACTTCCGCGCCGAAGCCACAACCTTCTCCGGGAGCCCGAGATGCTGGGCTACGGATATCGCATGCGATTCACCGGGCGTACCGATTCGCAGTTGGTAGGTTGGGCTTAGCGTATCGACGTCGAACTCGACAGACGCGTTATCGACCCGATCGCGATTGTACGCATAGGCCTTCAGGACGCTCAGGTGAGTGCTGGCCATCACCAGGGCTCCGCTGTCGATCAATTGATCCAGGATCGCCTGTCCGATCGCTCCGCCCTCGTCCGGATCGGTGCCTGAACCGAGTTCGTCCAGCAGCACAAGTTTACCGGCGTCGGCGTTTTCAAGGATGTGACGAATGCGTTTGATGTGGGCGCCGAACGTGCTGAGGGACTGCTCCAGCGACTGTTCGTCGCCGATATCGATCAGCACGTCTGTGATGAGCGGCATTTTGGCTCCGCGCCGGGCGGGCAGGTGCATTCCGCAGTGGGCCATCACAACCATTAACGCGGTGGTTTTTAGCGTGACGGTTTTTCCGCCAGTGTTCGAGCCGGTGATAACCAGCATGTCGAATTCCCCGCCCAGGCGAATATCGGTGGGCACAACGGCTTGGAGTTGCTTCTCGGCGGCTCGGAGGCCCGGACCACCGTCGGCCTGGTCGACCAGCAGCGGATGGCGTGCCTGGTTAATCTCCAGCGGGCCGGTGGGCGTAACTTCCGGGCGGATCATATCGTATTTTATCGAGTAATGGGCCTTGGCGGAGATCAGATCGATCAGTGCGACAACTTCCATGGTGGCCATTATTCGTTCGGCTTTTGCGACGATCTGGAATGCAAGTTCGCTCAGGAGGCGTTGAACTTCTTTTCGTTCATCGTCGGCAAGACATGCCAGTTGATTGTTCAACTCGACCGAGGCGTTGGGCTCGACGAACATCGTGGCGCCGGTGTTCGACGCTCGATGCACAATGCCTGGAACCCGCCCTCTATTCTCGGACTTCACCGCCAGCACATACCGATCGCCATGCACGGTGACGTTTGTGCTCTGCAGCAGCTTGGATATGTCAGGGCGGCGGACGTAGTCCTGCATCACATCGTGGATGCGCCGCGAAGTGGTTTCGGTTTCCTGGCGAATTTTTCTCAGCTTGCTCGACGCGTCGTCTCGGACCGATCCGTCAGAGGCCACCACGCGGTCGATCGCGTCGGCAAGGGGATGGAAGTCCTCAACTCGCACCGCCAAACGGGCAAGTACGTCCAGCTCAGGCCGAAGCGATCTTAAATGTTCGCCCAGGCAGACCGCCGATCTGAGCGAAGATGCGATTTTGGCGTAATCCTCACCGCCGGCGCCGCCGCCAGGAGCCGCTCGCACCACAGATTCAGTGATATCAGTCATTCCGGCGAACGGAAGTTTCCCCGCGTCGATAATGGCTTGGGCCATTTGCGAAGTCTGATCGAGCCATAACTCAACGGTGTCAACACGGTCCGACGGGACGATAGACCACGCCAGGGCTTTGCCCATAGACGTGGCGCAAAAATTCCCGAGCAACCGGCGAATCTCGTCAAATTCAATCTTTTCAAGGGTAAATGAATCCATTTTTTCAGCCAGTGGGCGGTAAACAGTGGTCGGTAAACAGTGGTCGGTAAACAGTGGTCGGTAAACAGTGAACAGTGGTCAGTAACGGCTAACGGCAACGGCAGTAACGGCAACGGCAGTGACGGCAAGGCAGTAACGGCAACGGTAGTGACGGCAACGGTAGTGACGGCGACGGCAGTAACGGCTAACGGTGGTTAAAAAAATACTAAATGCGACATTTCGGCGTTCTTGGAACACTGTTTTAACAGGGTTGGCGATGAATGGAAACTGATAAACTGTTCATTTTCCTGAACGCGCGGTTGCATCGGGCGGGATGATTGTTACGATATGCCCATGGCCAAGAAGAAGCAAAGTCGTTCAATAACGTATAAACAAGCTGGTGTCGACATCGACGCCGGTGAAGAGATGGTCCGCCAGATCGGTCCCATGGTCAAGCGAACCTACACCCCAAGAGTGCTGGACGAACTCGGCGGATTCGCCGGACTGTTCAGCCTCGACTTCAGAGAGAAGCTCCTCAAACGCAACTACAAAGATCCAGTGCTCGTTGCCTGCACAGACGGCGTGGGCACAAAGCTCAAGATCGCCATTGATTCAGACAGGCTCGATTCAGTCGGAATAGACCTGGTGGCTATGAGCGTTAACGATCTGATCTGCGTGGGCGCCGAGCCGCTGTTCTTCCTGGACTACCTGGCTGTCGGTAAACTCGCGCCCGAACGAATGCTCCAGATCGTAAAAGGCGTGTCCGAAGGATGCCTGGAAAGCAACTGCGCACTGCTCGGCGGTGAGACCGCAGAAATGCCCGACTTCTACAAACCACGCGATTTCGACATGGCCGGTTTCGCCGTAGGCGTAGTCGAGCGCGACCGCATAATCAACGGTAAGAAAACCGAAGTCGGCGATGTGGCGATCGCGATCGCGTCCGACGGGCTGCACTCAAACGGATACGGACTGGCCCGACGCGTCCTGCTGGACCGGGCAAGGTACAAATTCACATCCAAACCGCCGCTGCTCGGAGGAGCGATGGTCGGTGAGGAAATGCTCAAACCGACGAAAATCTACGTTAACGCAGTAATGAACGTACTGAAGAAATATCGCGTGAAACACGTAGTCAAGGCGATGGCCCACATAACCGGCGGCGGACTGCCCGGAAACCTGCCCCGAGTATTGCCCGACGGACTCACCATTCGAGTCAAACGAAGCTCCTGGGAAACGCCCGATATCTTCAAACTTATCGCCGCCAAAGGGCCTGTCGATTCGATCGAGATGATGCGCGTATTCAACATGGGCGTCGGATTCGTTATGGTAGTGGCGCCGGCGTTTGTAAAATCAGTAATGGCCGAGCTAACCAAAGCCTCGCAAAAATGCTGGGTACTGGGCAAAGTCAAAAAAGGCGGCCCGGAAATACAGTGGGCGTGAAGCTGACAATTGGCAACTGAATAACCACCAACGCTTCGCACACCCGTTTAGCGGTCGATCCCGAAGTACATCGGGATCGACCCGCATCACGACGCAGTCGTGACGCCGTTGTCGTTGCCAATTACCAAAAAAACCAGAGGTATTTCATGTCTGAGCAACCAACAGTTCTCGTTGTCGGATCGGCCAATATGGACATCGTGGTGCGCGTCGGGCAGATGCCTGCGCCCGGGCAAACTATACCCGGCGAAGGCTTTACGATGTCACCCGGCGGTAAGGGAGCCAACCAGGCCGTCGCCGCATCACGCGCCGGGGCAAAGTGCATAATGCTGGGGCGCGTCGGCGACGACCCGTTCGGACACACTCTCAAAACAATTCTCGCTGCGGAAGACATTGACTGCGAACACCTCATGATCACCCCGGACATCCCGACCGGCACGGCCATGATCATGGTCGATCGCCTTGGCGAAAATTCGATAGTAGTATCCGGCGGAGCCAATCTGGCACTCACGCCCGACGACATCTTCCCACGCACGGAACTGTTCGAACAGGCCGATATCGTCATCCTCCAACTCGAAGTGCCCATGCCGACCGTCCGGGCGGCGATGGACCTGGCCAGAAGGCACAGTTGCAAAATCGTCCTGGACCCCAGCCCCGTAAGAGGACGCCTGCCGGACGAACTGCTCGCGGTCGATATCATCACGCCAAACGCCGTAGAAGCAGAACAGATCACCGGCCTGCAAGCCGCAGAAGAACGCGCCGACCGACAAGTGGCGTCACAATTAATCGAACGCGGAGCCCAAGCCGCAGTCCTGAAAACCGGCGCCAGAGGTTCGCTGGTAGTCTCAGCCGAAGGCGAAATCGCACGCGTCCAACCCTACAAAGTCGACATCGTAGACACAACCGGCGCCGGTGACGCCTTCACGGGTAATCTCGCGGTGGCTGTCGCACGCGGTAAAACTTTGGCCCAAGCCGCAAAAATCGCCAACGCCGCCGGAGCCCTTGCCTGCACAAAATTCGGAGCCCAAACCGCAATCCCAACCCAAGACGAAATCAACATCCTAATGGATGACCAACGTTAATACTGCCCGCATGAATTTCGAGGCGTGTAGAGTAGGATTGAAAATATCCCGGCGGCCTGCGTTTTTTACGTTTCGGGATGAAGCTGTTTCGCAGCCTCGGCACGCTGCGTGATCATGTTTCCCACTTTAATTGGCGTGCTTGTGAACTCCTCCCATCGTATAGCCACATCAACGTGTCCGTCATGCGTGTCTACTTTCATTGCTGGTCGGTTTTCCATCTGGGGAGGTAGATTTCCCGATGGCTTGCGGTTTCGGAGACCGGCCCTTGTCAGTTCGACGGCGAGATAATTAGTCCAACCGCGGGGAAGGCGAACGCACACTTGTCCAGCATGGGCGATATCAATCCATTTGATCAATGCCTCATCCTTGATAATAAGCCCTTCGGGCCTCAGTGCAATCACAACTTCGTCACACTTTTTCAACAAGAATGCGCCGAGCAAGATCATGAGCAAGCCAGCGGGCAAGCTGCCCCATATCAAATATGGTTCTGCTGGCGATTCAGCAGGCGCCTGCTTGGTCAGTCCCACCATGAGCATGGCGCCGGCGACGAGCACCCCCGTACCGATTGACGCCCAACCCATCAGTCGACTCCTTTTGATTTCCACCACTTGGTCAATCACAGTGCCTGTTGGAGCGATGCGAGCGGCTGGACGTGGAGATACACCGCCTTGCCTGTCGCTGTTTTTAGTATTATTCATTTTCCCTTGCCTCTCAACGATATAGATTAGACTTCAGTATCACCCGAATCGCAGTCCCGTTTTTGCCCTGCGGACTTTGTTGTGGTTTACAACACCCCTTAAATAATTTGGGGCAGCCTCAGCAGGATATCCGTGACGGCAGACTACGAAACGACAGGATAGTAGTCAATTCTAAATATCACATTGATGATTTAAGGGACACTCACATTCTCGTCGGAGATCAACGCTAATAACGGGGACGCTGCTCATGAGCGTGTTAAGGATTGACTACTTGATCTCCCAGGTCGTGTCGCCGCTGGCTACGGTTCGCGATATTGGCGGGGTTTTGTTGTAGTCGCCGGGGTGCTTGTGGGCTTCGAAGCGGTATCCCTCGTGTGCGTGGAGTTTGATCTCGGCTCCGGGCTTGAGCAAACGGTGACCGGTCAAACCGCCCCAATCGTGAGACAGGGAAATCAACACGTCGTCGCTCCGGCGATTGCGGGCCGTCACTACGCAGCTCATACCGCCCCATGCAGACGGCGTGCGATGCACCTGCCTTATAACGAAATCCGCGCCCTTGGCGCTTTTAAGCCTGGCGATCGCACCGTCCGATACGCCGCAATCCTTGCTGATCACAATCATTCGCAACCATTTCAAATCCTTGAGCTTCTCGAAAGTCTTGTCGCCGCCGGACCAGTCGCAACCGATCATAGCGCCATACAGATATTCGTAGCGGAGTTGGCCGGTGGCTGCATTGCAGAACGTCACTCGCCCGCCAAGCCGATAAACCTCCAACGCCTCCAACACGTAAGACTTATTGATCCTACCGCTCTGAAGCGTCCGACCGAGCCCGCGAGAGACCTGCATATCGCCCTTGCCCGAAGCCTCCAGAACGTGCTTCAGCGTATAAGCCCCCGGAAGCCATTTCACCGTACCAACAGCTCGCCAGTACAACTCCTTGTCATCGGGCCGCTGGGTTAGTTCAAGTTTGATCTTTTTACCGATGTAGTTGTCGAGCGAATAAACCAGCGGAACGGTCCGGCGGCGCCACCACTGACGGACCGGTATTTTCTCCGCCGGTATTTCCTTCTCACCGATACGCAGGCTAACCGCCTTGGCGTCGATATTCCGTCCGTCGGGGTATCCCACATCCACAACCAGCCACTTGTCGTCACTGGAAACCGTGATCTCCCGCGACAGCTTCAGCGGTTGGACCTTGGCGCGAACGGTGGGCAGGAACAGGCCTCTTTCGTATCTTGCCGACCCGTCATAGTGATTGCCCCAGGCATAAACGCCCCGCTTGTCCAAACTCGGCGTCCAGCCGCGCCAGGGGCCTCCCCGACTGACGATATTCCGGGCGACTTCGCTGCGGAGAGCGGCGGCGTCGAAGGTTAGTTGCGGTTCGATCCAGTCGAGTTTATCGCGGATGTTCAGCGGGTCGGCATCGGGCGGATGGTTGCGGTTGGCGGGGTCAACCTGGAGGATGAGCTTCGGCGGTGAATCCGGGGATGATGGGATTCGTATTGCGCCTGTGTCGGTGGTTTTTCCCGAGCCGATCAGGAGCGGGCTTTCGTAGAGCGGTTTGGTTTTGGTGGACCCGAGATAGACTCTGGCTCGCACGCATCCGCCGCTGTCGACCATGCGGTCGAGCCCGAGCCGGGTCTGGAATGATCTCACCGCCGGGGGGAGAGTGAAACTCAACTCGCTGTACGCGTGAACGCCGAATCCCCATCCGCCCAGAAGCCCTCCGCTGCGAAGCAAACCACCGCCTGCGTTTCGATCCGCACGCCATGAGAGCATCGCGGGGCTTACGGTTTTGGTCGGCAGGACGCGAGAAAGCGGGAGTGTTTCGGGCGCGAAAGACCATCGCATTCTTATCGTGTTGAACGGAACCCAAAGCGGGTCGAGGCTCCACGCCGGCTGGAGCATGTGCTGCCAACTGTCAGGATTTCCGTTCGGCCCGGGTAAGGCGTCAAGCCGTTGTTTGTACAATTCCAGTTGCTCGGAATACCGGGCTTGCTCACGGGCGAGGGATT